>JAEWJO010000569.1 GCA_023386455.1 Pseudomonadota bacterium
TATGGCGCCGTGGTCACGGTGGCCGGCGAGACGTACCAGGTGCAATCGCGCCCGGTGCGCGGCCTCGAGGGACAGGGCACGATCGCGCACGTGGTGATGGCGCGCCCGCTGGACGGTGTGCTCTCGCTGTTCCCCGGCGCCAGGCTCGTGTTCGCGTTCACCGCCGTCGGGGCGCTGGCGCTCGCACTGTGGACGTTCTGGCGCGCACGGCGCTTCACCGGCGCGCGAATCTGAGAGCTTGCTCGCCAATCCGTCGGCGTTAGGTGAGGGCATATGACGGCGTGTTTCTACGCATGGCGTGAAGCACCAATCGATGTCATTCGTCTGAGTAGGTATGCCCACGTCTTCGAACACACTTCCTGCGGGATCCGTGTTCGCGGAGCGCTACGAGATTCTCGCGGCCGCAGGCTCGGGCGGCATGGGACACGTCTATCGCGCGCGGCATCTCGGCCTCGACAAGGTGGTCGCGCTGAAGGTCCTCGCGACGCCGGGCCGCGGCTCGCGCGGCGAGCGCTTCGAGGAACGGTTCGCACGCGAGGCGCGCGTGCTCGCGAAGCTCGATCATCCGAGCTGCGTGCGCGTGCTCGACTACGGCCGCGCGAACGGCATGCAGTACATCGCGATGGACATGCTCGAGGGCGAGACGCTTCACTCGGTGCTGCGCCGGAGCGGTCCGATGCCGACACGCCGCGCGCTCTCGATCACGCGTCAGCTCCTGAGCGCGCTCGCTCACGCGCACTCGCACGGGATCATCCACCGCGACGTCAAGCCCGAGAACGTGATGCTCGTGAAGGGCGGAAGCCGCGCGGTGCTGATCGATTTCGGGCTCGCGTCGCTGCACGACGAGGCCGCGCTGACCGGCGCCGGGATGTGCATGGGCTCGCCGTCGTACCTCGCGCCGGAGCGCCTGCTCGGGCGCCCGCACGACACGCGCACGGACCTCTACGCGGTCGGCGTGATCCTCTACGAGATGATCGCCGGCGTGCGCCCGTTCGCCGGCGAGTCCCCCGAGGAGACGATGCGCCTCGCGCTGCACCGTCCGCCGCGCCCGTTGCGCGCGCTCCGCCGCGACATCTCGCGCGAGCTCGAGAACCTGATCAAGCGCGCGCTCGCGAAGGATCCGAAGCGCCGGTTCAGCGACGCCGAGGAGATGCTGCTCGCCGCCAACGACGTGCCGACCGACGAGGAGCAGGTGCAGCGCCGCGAGGCTGCCGAGCGTGAAGAGGCCGCGGAGACGATGGCGATCGTCCAGGTCGACCTCCGGCCACCGTCGTGGTGGCAGCGGATGTGGGCGTACGTTCGCTACGGCGGCTGGCGCTGGGCGCTCGCCGCGATCATCGGCCGCGCGGCGCACTGAACGGCCGGCCGAAAATACAACCGGCCCCGGCACCAGGGACAACCAACCCTGGCACCGGGGCCACCCCAAACCGAGCGTTACTGAATGATCGCGGTGCAGAGGCCGTTGTCGCACGGCAGGCCGTTGCAGCAGTCGGCGCTCGTCGTGCACGACTGGCCGTACTCCGAGCAGCCCTGCGGGGCGCCGCACGTGCCCGTCGTCGCGCCGCCGGGGATCTCGCACGGCAGGCCCATGCAGCAGTCGGTGCTCGTCGTGCACGAGCCACCTTGCTGGACGCACGCGCCGCCGCAGACGAAGCCCTCCATGCCCGGCACGCCGACGCACGGCAGGCCGCAGCAATCAGCGCTCGAGGCGCAGGCCTCGCCGACGTGGCTCTGCGGATCGGCGCAGTCGACGCCGACACCGACGCCGCACCGCGGAATGCCGAGCGCGTCCTGGTGACAGGTGTCCATCGTCAGCACGTTGCCCGCACAGCAGTTCGCGTTCGCGTTGCACGAGACGCTCTGCAGGCGACAGATCGCGCCGGCGGGCGAGCACGAGTTGCCGTTGTCGCAACGCCCGACCGAGAAGCCGGGATCCTTGCGGCATATGACGTTCGAGAGGCTGTTGTCCGGGTTGCCCGGGCCACCGCAGCAGTCGCTGTCCTCCGTGCACAGCTCGCCGGTCGGCCGGCAGCCGCTCGGCGGCTGGCAGACGAGCACGCCGTTCGGTCCGTACGGAAAGCAGGCGCGGCTGCAGCAGTCACCACCACACTCGTCGAGCGGCTGCGACGGATCGTAGCTCGCGCCCGCGCCGCAGACCTCACCCGCCGTCCTGCACTGGGTCGCGCCGCTCGCGGGCACGAGACCGCACGTACCGAGCGTCGCGCTGCCGCTGATGTTGCAGGTACCGCCGCAGCACTCACCGTCGGTCGTGCACGTGTCGCCGCTCTGCACGCAGAACGACGGCGCGTTGTTGCACGTCGCACCGAGCGGACCGGTGTCATCGGGGTCGTGGCAGAAGTGCGAGCAGCACTCGCCGTCGTTCGCGCACGCGTTGCCCGACGTCTTGCAGCTCGGGTTCAGCGCGGCGCACGTGCCGTCGCTGCAGATGCCACCGCAGCACTCGCCGTCGGCGCTGCAGGCCTGGCCGTCCGACGTGCACTGGTTGCCGTTGCAATGGTTGTCGATACACGAGAACGAGCAGCAGTCGGGACCCGCCTGGCAGCTCTCGCCGGCCGTGCCGCACGTACCCGGGACGCGCGAGCAGATGCCCGTCGTGTCGTCGCAGTTGCCGGAGCAACATGCGCCGTCGTCGGTGCACGCCTCGCCGAGCAGCGTGCAGCTCGGACCGGCGTCGGTCGTGCCGGAGTTCTTGTCGCCACAGGCAGCGACCGCGATGACGAGACCGAGATAGAGGGCAATGTGCTTCATGTGGATCCCCGTCTTTCCCTAGTGGGAGGGGCCGGGAGATCCGTCGCAGGAAAAAGCTGTGCAAGGACCGCGCACTTAGCGAAGTGCAGCGATGTCAGCGTCGGTCAGCCCGTACTCGCGGAGGACCTCGTCGGTGTGCTGGCCGTGGCGCGGCGGCGGCGTCGGATCCGGAGGTGTGCCGAGAGGTGTGCGGATCTGGGAGATCGTGCCGACCCCCTCGCCGCCGTCCATCGAGAAGAACACGCCGCGCGCGCGGTGCAGCGGATGATCGGCGAGCTCGTCGAGCTCGAGCACGACCTCGACGAGGCAGTCCTTGTCGGCGAAGAACGTCGCCCACTCGCCGGCGGTCTTCGTCTCGAAGATCGACGCGAGCTCGTCGCGCACCTTCAGCTGCTGCGCCGGATTGCCGACGAGCTCGGCGACGTTCGGCGCGCGGCCGATCGCCTGGTTCAGCGCGACCCAGAACTTCGGCTCGAGTGCGCCGACGGACACGTAACGCGCGTCCTTCGTCTTGTAGACGCCGTAGCACGCGAGCGCGCCGTTCAGCGTCTCGGTGCCGCGCGACGGACTCTTCGCACCCGCGTCGAGGTTACCGAGCTCCGCCGCGAGCAGCGCGAGCGAGCCCTCGGTCATCGAGATGTCGAGGTGCGCGCCGGCGCCGGTGGTGTGCCTGCCGACGAGCGCGCCGAGGATCGCGGTCGCGCTCCACAGTGCACCGCCGGCGAGGTCGGCGACCTGGATGCCGGGCATCTGCGGCGCGCCGCCGGCCGGCCCGGTCATTGCGAGCACGCCGGAGAGCGCGATGTAATTGAGGTCGTGGCCCGCGCGCTCGACGTACGGTCCCGTTCCACCGAAGCCGCTGATCGAGCACATCACGATCTTGGGATTGCGCGCCGACAGCTCGGCATAGCCGAGCCCGAGCTTGTCCATCACGCCGGGACGGAAGCTCTCGACGACGACGTCGGCGCGCTCGACCATCTTCAAGAATGCCTCGCGCGCGGCGGGCAGCTTGAGATCGAGCGCGCAGGATCGCTTGCCTCGGTTGATCGCGAGGAAGCGACCGGCGATTCCGCCCTTCGCGGGCGGGAATGCGCGGAGATAGTCGCCGACCTTCGTGTCCTCGATCTTCACGACGTCCGCGCCCATGTCGGCGAGGAGCATCGTGAGAAACGGACCCGGCAGCAGCCGCGACAGGTCGAGAACGCGAATGCCGCGTAGCGCGCCTGCGAGCGCCGATCGACCGGTCACTTCGGGCGGGCGATCTCGAACAGCTGCTGGAGCTTCATCGCGAGCATCGGGTCACCCGACACGCGGAGCTTGCCCTGGAAGTAGAGCTGCATGCCGGCGTTCGGATCCGAGAGCATCGTCTTGAAGTCGTCGCTCGCGACCTCGACCGTGCACTGGGCCTTGCCGGAGTCGCCGCGGGTGCAGCTCGGCGGATCGGCAGTGCAGTCGACGGTCCACTCGCCGCCGCCCTCGCCGGTGATCTTGAAGCAGTAGATCGCGTTCAGCTCGCGAGCCTTGTCGGGGTACTGCTTCAAGCCCTCCGGGACGAGGTTGTCGAACAGATCCTGGGCGTCCTTGGGCATCGTGGCCATGCGTCTTTCCTCCGCCGAGAGTGTTAGCCCGAAACGCCGAACGCCGACAAGCGATGCTCGTCGGCTTTGTCGTGAGGAGGCTGACTCAGTTGCGGTTCAGAGTGGCGGGAGGTCCGCGGTCCCGTACGCACAACCCGAGACATCACCCTCGGTCGGCTGCCAGTTCACGCTGTCGGTGTAGAACGTGCGGCGGAACAGCGTATTCCAGCACTCCGACGCGACGGCCTGCTGTGCGCCGAGGTCCCCACCGGCGATCCGCGCGTCGCCGCGGCCCGCGCCGTCCGACTGCCAGCGCGACCGGATCACGAGGTTCTCCGCCGTCGCCGTGCCACCGATGTCGGCGTTCGCGTTGAACACCATGTCGCCGCCGCCGTCGAGCGTCTCGTTGTACGCGTAGTCGAACGACGCCGGGTTGCCGTTCGCGTCCGGCGCCATCGCCGCGAGCCCCAGGTGGCGTGCCGCGAGGTCGTACGTCACGACGACGTGACCCTTCGCATCGCCGGCGTCGATCGGGTTCACGCGGCGGCTCGCATCGAAGTCGATCGAGAAGTCACCGTTGCCCCGGAGGTCGCCCGGCGTCGGATCGGCGTGGCCCTCGATGATGTTCTCGAACTGCGACGTCGCGCTCGTCTTCGCGCGGCCGGCGAGCACGTAGTCATACGTACCGTCGCCGTTGTCGGTGACATCGAGGCGGTATTCGGCGGGATCGAGCGTGTCGCTCCACGGTCCCCACGTGTAGACGTTGCCGCTCTGCGAGGTGACCGGGTACTGGACGATCGTGTGGATCAGGATCAGCACCCACGCGCTGCCGCCGTTCAGCGTGCGCGTGACATCGCGCGTGACGCGGTAGTAGTCGGCGACCTCGCCGAGGATCCGTGCCTGCGCCGGCAGCTTGATCTCGACCTGGTCCGCCGTCGGAATCGCGCGCTGGATCGCCTCGGGCGGATCGTCCTGCTTGATGCATCCGGTGGCGACGAGCGAGACGAAGGCGGTGGCGGCGAGGGCAGTCTTGAACATTGAGAGGCTCCTGCTGGTTGGACGGATGGTCCCAAGAGCAGCCTTCGTGCCGACCTCGTCGTGAATGTCTTCGCAGGCTTACGGGGTGGAGTTTTCCGACGGCGCCCTGACCGCGCCGGGGGCCGTAGGAGGGGCCGACAATTCCGGCAAGACCGTGACGGTGTCGCCGTCGTGGAACACGACGACCGCGTCGTGCGAGATCGCGATGCCGATCGGATCGGGGCGCGCGACCAGCGGCAGCGGGTACGTCCACATGAGGAGCGCGTTCGCGGCGTAGCCCGCGATGTAGTCGTGCTGGAGCGATGTATCGAGTCGCACGACGAGCGCGGCATCGCCGACCGAATCGGTCGCGTGTGCGGTCACCGCGATGCCGGGCACCGGGTTCATCGACACCTGACCGTGCATCGAGCCGGTCGCGTCCATGTCGAACAGCAGGATCTCGGGAGTCGGACCACGCCCGGCGATGCCGGTCACGCGGATCATCGGCGACTGATCGGGGATGTAGACCGCGCCGAGCAGCGCGCCGTACGACCGCTCGGTCTGCCACGACGCGGCACCGCCGGCGGTGCCCTTGGCGACGATGATGCCGTCCTCGGTCCGCGTCACCTCCCAGACCTTGTCCTTGTACCTGACGACGAGGGGCGGATCGGCGGCCGGTGCCGGCGCGGCGGCGCCCGACAGCAGATCGACGGACACGGCCTGGTCGCCGCGTCGCCAGATCACGCGGCTATCGCCGCCCGCCCACACGCGCTGCGGACCGGTAGCGCTCGCGAACGCGGCGACGGCAGCGCTCTTCGCATGGATCGCGACGTACGCCTGATCCGATCCGGTCGGCGTGACGACGCGCGCACAGCCGAGC
>JAEWJO010000589.1 GCA_023386455.1 Pseudomonadota bacterium
GGTGGATTCATCGGCCTCGATGCGCCGGCGATCACGGTCGCGGCGACCGCGCGGCTGTTCGCGAACGGCGGCGGCGGCGGCGAGGGCGCGACGCCGCAGAAGGACGGCAACAACGGCGCGACGCCGAATGCACCGCTGACCGCGGCAAGCGGCGGCAGTGGCAGCGCGCCGCACGGTGGCAACGGTGGCAGTGGCTCGTCGGGCTCGCTGCGCAACGGCAGAGCCGGCGAGGCCGGCGGCGACTGCAACCGCAACGGCGCGGCGGGCGGCGGAGGTGGCGGCGCCGCGGGAATGATCTACGTGTTCCCGTCGACGACGCTGCTCGGTCAGGTCTCTCCGCCGCCGAGCTGATCGCTCACCAGACGACGCAGGCGTTCTTCGGGCGCAGCTTCGCGCCGAGCTTGCACGAGAACGCCTTCGCGAAGTCCGGCGTCGCCGCGACGGTGCCGTTCACGCGCCAGATCGGCGGCGAGTGCGGATCGAGCGTCGCGAGCATCTGCTCGTACTCGGGGCGCGACTTCGCGCACCACGCCTGGCCGAACGCGAGGAAGAACTGCTGGTCCTCGGTGAAGCCGTCGGCGACGATCGTGTCGGGCGCCGAGGCGCGCAGCGAGCGATAGGCCGCGAGCGCGAGCTTGATGCCGCCGATGTCGGCGATGTTCTCGCCCTGCGTCAGCGAGCCGTTGAGCTTCACGCCGGCGATCTCGTACTTGCTGTACTGATCGACGACACACTGCGTGCGCTGCTTGAACTGCTTCGCGGTCTCGGGCTGCCACCAGTCCTTCATGTTGCCGACCTCGTCGAACTGCGAGCCCTGATCGTCGAAGCCGTGCGTCAGCTCGTGGCCGACGACCATGCCCATGCCGCCGAGGTTCGCGGTCACCGAGTGATCGACCGCGTAGAACGGCGGCTGGAGGATGCCGGCCGGGAACACCATCTTGTTGTGCGTCGGGCTGTAGAACGCGTTCACCGTCGGCGCGCTGATCTGCCAGTCCTCGCGATCCGTCGGCTTGCCGATCTTCGCGAGCTGGCGCGCGGTCTCCGCCTTGAGGCCGGCGAGCGCGTTCAGGCCGAACGTGTTCGCGCCGATCTTGAACGTGTGCGAGCGCCACGTCTTCGGATAGCCGATCTGATAGGCCATCGCGGCGAGCTTGACGTGTGCCTTCTGCTTCGTCGTCGCGTCCATCCACGGCAGCGAGTCGATGTTCGTGCTCATCGCCGCGCTGATCGCCTTGATCTGATCCTCGGCGGCGGTCTTGCTCGCGCCCGGGAACCGATCGCGCACGAACACCTGGCCGAGCTCGTCGGGCAGCACGCCGTCGATCGAGTCGATGCAGCGCTTCCACCGCGGCTTCTGCTCCGCCTGACCGGTGAACGCCTGCTCGAGCTTGAAGTTCAGATCCTGCAGCTTCTTCGTCAGCAGCGGCGCCGTGTTCGAGATGACCGAGACCGTGAGGTAGTTGCGCCACAGCTCGGGCTTGGTCTTCACGATGAGCGCGTCGAGCCCGGTGAGGAACTCGGGCGCGCTGACGGTCACGTCCTTCGTGTTTGCGAGGCCGACGCCCTTCCAGAACACGTTCCAGTCGAAGTGGCTCATCGCCTTCGCGACGCCATCGCGATCGATCTTGTTGTAGACGCCCTTCGGATCGCGCATCGCGACGCGGTCCTTGTGCGACTTCGCGATCTCGGTCTGCAGCGCGACGATGTCGGCCGCCTCCTGCTTCGCCGCGTCGGGCTTGTGGCCCGCCTCGACGAGCAGCGCCGCCGCGAACTCCTGATACGCGGCGCGCAGCGCCTTCGTCTTGTCGTCGTCCTTCAGGTAGTAGTCGCGGTCGGGGAGGCCGAGGCCGCCCTGATCGATCCCGGCGATCACCTTCGTCGCATCGGCGAAGTCCTCGGTCGGGCCGAACGTGAACAGCGGGTTCAAGCCCTGCGTCTGCAGCCACGTGATCGTCTGCGTCAGCGACTTCGCATCCTTGACCTTCGCGATCTGGGCGAGCGCCGGCTGGATCGGCTTGAGACCCGCCTTCTCGATCGCGGCCTCGTCCATGCAGGCGCCGTAGTACGTGCCGAGCTTCTTCAGCAGCGGATCCTTGCCCGGATCCTTCTTCGCCTTCTCGAGCATCTCGTGCTCGTACTCGTAGTTCTTGTCCTGGATGTCGACGAAGCTGCGCATCGCGATCGGCTTGTCGGCTGCGATCTGCGTGTTCTTGACCCACGTGCCGCACGCGAACTGGAAGAAGTCCTCACACGGGTCGGCCGTGCGATCGAGCGCCGCCGGGTCGAGCCCGATCGCGGTGAGCGTCGAGTTCGTCACCGGCTTGCTCGGCCCGGCCGGGGGCGTCTCGGCGGGCGGGGTCGCCTCACCACCGGCCGGTGGCGTCTCGGCCGTCTCGCCGCCGCCGGTCGGGGCGGGCTGCGCGGGAGGCGTCTTTCCGGAGCCGCACGCTGCGAGCGCGGCGGCGAGCAAAATCGTCGAGAAAACACTACGCATGCCGGTGGCGTAACACGAATCCGCAACCCGCGTAGATCGTCCGTGTCGATGGCGCGTTCCACCTCCAGGAGGCTTCATGCGTCACGCCACAGGTCTGTCCGCTCTCGCCCTCACCTCCATCGCCGCGGTCGCGTTCGGTGCGCCGACGGCGGCCCCGCCGCAGAAGGCCGCGCCGCCGCCGCCCGCCGATGCCGCGTCGCTCTCCGCGTCGGCGAAGATGCTCGATCCGATCCAGATCGAGACGCTGACGCTGACGCCGATCGTGTCGACCGACGCGAAGCCCAAGGACGACAAGCTGCTCGTCCTCGACGAGGCGATGAGCAAGAAGCTCGTCCGCATCCACGAGGTCAAGGACGAGGACGTCAACAACCTGACGCTGACGAACAAGGCCGATCAACCGCTGTTCCTGCTCGCCGGCGAGGTCATCATCGGCGGCAAGCAGGACCGCATCATCGGCAAGAACACGATCGTGCCGCCGAAGAAGACGCTCACCGTCCCGGTGTTCTGCGTCGAGCACGGCCGCTGGGACAACTCGTCCAAGGAGTTCACGACCGCGAAGGCGCTCGCCCACGGCCGCCTCCGCGGCAAGGCAAACTTCGACTCGCAGTCGGAGGTCTGGCAGGAGGTCGCCTCCAAGAACCAGGCGCGCAAGACCACGTCCTCGACCGACACCTATCGCAAGGTCGCGACCCAGCAGTCCGACGGCACGCTCGACGCGTGGTCCAAGCAGGTCGACACCGCGCTCGCGAAGCTGCCCAAGGACACCAAGCTCGTCGGCTTTGCCGTCGCGGTCAACGGGACCGTCGCGACCGTCGACGTCTTCGACTCGCCGGCGCTGTTCAAGAAGCTCCAGAGCAAGCTGGTCCGCAGCTACATCACCGACGCGATCGACGTGAAGAAGGCCAAGGACATCAAGACGCCGACCGCCGCCGACGTGAAGGCATTCATCGCCGACGCCGAGAAGGCCCAGGAAGAGCGCGCGTACGAGACCGACTACGCGTCGAGCGACATGAAGAAGGGCGGCAAGGCGGCCAAGGCGCGCGTCATGCTGAAGGCCGCGCCCGCCGCCGAGGGTGCACCCGCGGCCGCGCCGCCGAAGGCGGTCTACGAGAGCTACCAGGCGCGCTGACCTCACGCGTTCGGGTGAGCGAGCGCCGGCGCACACCGCACCGCGGCGCGAATCGTTTGCGGTGCAACAAATTGCTGCGCCTCGACGACGATCACTTACATCGACACGCAGTCCGTCGAGCAGTAGCGTGATGCGCGTCGACGATGCGTCTGCTCGCGCTGTTTCTCTGCGTGGTCCCGGCCGTCGCGTTCGCCCAGAGCGCGCCGCCGGATGATCCGCCGAAGGGGCGCATCATCGATCCGTTCGCGCGCATGCCGCATCCTCGCGACAAGCTGCGCCTGCCCGATCCGCGCACCGCCGCCGAGAAGGCCGCCGCCGACGGTGTCGTCTCGCCCGATGCACCGCCACCGACGTCGTCGCCGCCACCCGCATCGCCTCCATCCACGCCGACCGTGGCTGTCTCCGCCTCGGCGCCCGCACCTGCACCCTCACCCGGTCCCGCCGCGTCTCGGATCACGCCGGAACCGGCGGCGACGAGCGCGTCGACGGGAACGTTCCCCACCTTCCGTCGGTCGAAGACACCGTTCGGCGTCACGACGATGCGGATCAAGGTGAAGCACGACGACACGCCGCCGACGCCGCCGCGTCAAGGTGGGTCGTTCGAGGCCGGGCTCGGTGCCGGCTGGATCCATCTCACGAGCGACTACGCCTCTCTGACCTCGCCACGCGGTACGGCGGGCCTGTCGCTCGGCTACGGCGCGTGGATCGGAGACGACGTCGCGCTCTTCCTTCGTGCCGCCGCCGTCGCGATCCCGTTCTCCGACGGCACGCTATCGGAGGGCTACCTCGGTCCGACGCTCCAGATGTGGTTCACGCGGACGACCTGGTTCGGGATCGGTCTCGGCGCCGGCTTGCTCGACGTCGATTTCGATGGCAGCGGTCGAGACGTCCAGGCGTGGGGACCGGCCGGCAACCTGCGCGTCGGCCACACGCTGTTCCAGCGCTCCGGTCATGCGCTCGACCTCTCGCTCGAGCTCTCGCCGGCCCTGTTCGATGTCGAATCAGGCGGCGATGATGCGACGATCGTGGGCACGAGCATCGGCCTGCTCGTCGGCTACCAGCTCCTGTGATGCGTCACGAGCAGCACATGCTGCCGGTCCAGTGCTGCGTCGAGCTCGTGCACGAACCAGCCGTACCGGTGACGCACTGGCTGACGTTCGCGACGCAGCATTGATCGCCGGTCCAGTGCTCGACGGAGTCGGTGCACGAGCCCGCCGTGCCCGCGGTGCAGATGTCGATGTTCGCGACGCAGCACCTGTCGCCGGTCCAGTGCTCGAGCGAGTCCGTGCACGAGCCCGCGGTGCCGGTGGTGCACTCGGCGATGTTCGCGACGCAGCACTCGGCGCCGGTCCAGTGTTCGAGCGAGTCGGTGCACGAGCCCGCGGTACCGGTCGTGCACTCGGCGACGCCGGCGACGCAGCACTCGGCACCGGTCCAGTGCTCGGTCGAGTCGGTGCACGAGCCGGCGGTGCCGGTCGCGCAGATGTCGACGTTGGCGACGCAGCACATGTCGCCGGTCCAGTGCTCGGTCGAGTCGGTGCAGGAGCCGGCGGTGCCGGTCGCGCAGATGTCGACGCTCGACACGCAGCACTCGGCGCCGGTCCAGTGCTCCTGCGAGTCGGTGCACGAGCCCGCGGTGCCGGTCGTGCAGTAGCTGACGTTGGCGACGCAGCACTCGCTGCCGGTCCAGTGCTCGGTCGAGTCGGTGCACGACCCCGCGGTCCCGTTCGTACAGATCGTGTGGTTCACGCCCCCGCCCGATCCCGAACCCGAGCCCGACCCCGACCCCGAGCCCGAGCCCGAGCCCGATCCGCTTCCTGACCCTCCTCCGGTCGTCTCGCAGACGAGGTCGGCGTTGCACGACAGGCCATCGTCGCAGGCGCCGCCCGACGTGCAGACGCAATCGAGCGACCCGATCGCGCAGTCGCCGTCGCCACCGCACCCCGGCATCGCCAGGAGCGCGAAACCGATACCCATTCCGATCACCACCGCGACAAGAAAGCTCCGCATATGGCCGGCCCGGTATCACGAGGGCGCGTCACCTCACCAGAGAAATCCCCGGCAGCACAGGTATGTCGGCGGAATCACGAGGTAGCCGGGGCCGCGCAGGACTTGTAAACCAAGTGGAGACACGGTAGATCGTGCCCCTCCTCGGATGTCCCGAGGAACTACACACCGCTCCAGAGAGATCCGGCGGTGGCCCCTCAAGGGGTCTCCGGACTCGATGAAGGAGCGGGCGGCAACACAACCAAAGGACGATTGACATGGAAACGATGGCAGAGGCGACGGGGCAAAACCCCATCAGCATGCGCGCGCTCCTCGAAGCGGGCGTGCACTTCGGACACAACACGGGTCGCTGGAACCCGAAGATGAAGCAGTACATCTTCGGCGCTCGCAACGGCATCCACATCATCGACCTGCAGCACACGGTCAAGCTGTTCCGCCAGGCGTTCAACGCGGTGGTCGAGACGACCGGCCGCGGTGAGACGATCCTGTTCGTCGGCACCAAGAAGCAGGCGCAGGACGTGATCGTCGAGGAGGCCACTCGCTCGGGTCAGCACTACGTGACCCAGCGCTGGCTCGGCGGCACGCTCACCAACTTCAAGACCGTGAAGGGCTCGCTCGAGCGCCTCCGCGGCCTCGAGAAGATGGAAGAGGACGGCACGCTGTTCGCGCTGACGAAGCGCGAGCAGGTGATGATCAAGCGCGACCGCGACAAGCTCATGAAGTCGCTCGGCGGCATCAAGGGCATGAGCAAGCTGCCCGGCATGATGTTCGTGATCGACCCGCACAAGGAGCACATTGCCGTCGAAGAGGCGCGCAAGCTCGAGATCCCGGTCGTCGGCATCACGGACACGAACTGCGACCCGGATCAGATCGACTACGTCATCCCCGGCAACGACGACGCGATCCGCGCGATCAAGCTGTTCGCGTCGAAGATCGCCGACGCCGCGATCATCGGTGGCAAGGTCTACAAGGAGACCGCGCGCCACCGTGGTCAGGAGCGCCAGGACGAGGGCGAGCGCGTGATCCACGTGTCGTCGGGTGGTGACGGTCCGCGCGTCGAGATGTCGACGGGCGGCAGCATGTTCAACCCCGAGGCCTCGGCCTCGCCGGACGCGGAGTAACAGCGATGGAAGTCAGTGCAACGATGATCAAGGACCTGCGCGAGCGCACCGGCGCCGGCATGTCCGACTGCAAGAAGGCGCTTGTCGAGGTCGCGGGCGACATGGACAAGGCCATCGATTACCTGCGCGCGAAGGGTCTCGCGAAGGCCGCGAAGAAGTCGGGCCGCGAGGCGACCGAGGGCGCCGTGGTCTCGTACATCCACGCGGGCGGCCGGATCGGCGTGCTCGTCGAGGTGAACTGCGAGACCGACTTCGTCGCTCGCAACGATGACTTCGTCGGCTTCACGAGGGACGTCGCGATGCAGATCGCCGCGATGGGTCCGCTCTACGTTCGCAAGGAAGAGGTCCCGGCGGACGCGATCGAGCACGAGAAGTCGGTGCTGATCGCCAAGGCGAAGGAAGACCCGAAGATGGCGGGCAAGCCCGACGCCATGCTCGCGAAGATCACCGAGGGTCAGGTCACGAAGTGGATGAAGGAGATCTGTCTCCTCGACCAGCCGTTCGTGAAGAACCCGGACAAGACGATCGACCAGCTCCAGCAGGAGCTGATCGCGAAGATCGGCGAGAACATCAAGATCCGCCGCTTCGTCCG
>JAEWJO010000598.1 GCA_023386455.1 Pseudomonadota bacterium
ACCTCGGGCCGCCGCGCCGCCGCGGGCGTCAACAGCGACGACACCGCCGCATCGATCATGCTCGCGGCGACCTCCGGCTCGAGCACGAACGCGTGCTCGCCGTCGTCGAACGCGCGCGGCGTCATCAGTGCGAGCGCGCCCTCGCGCGCCGACACGAGGTCCGCATCGACGAGATCCTGGTCGTCGACGCCGCCGCTCCACGCGCGCGCGGCCTCGCTGACGATCGGCCTCGTGCCGTTCCACGCGACGCGCGTCACCGACTTGCGCACGCGGACGAGGCGCTGCTCGAGATCGCGGCCGGGTGCGATCGACCACACGTGCGCGTCGTCGATCTCGAGCGTCGCCGACGAATACACGATGCGGCTCGACATCACGCGATCGCGCGCGACGATCGCGACGACGCGCTCGAGCAGCGCGTTGTCGGTGAGCAGCTCGGGATCGGGCTTCGGCGGCACCGGAATCGGCGGCACGGACCCGAAGTCGATCGACTTGCTCTTCGCCTTGCCGGCGAGCGTGCGCGTCGCCGCCTGGATACCCGCGCGCGTCAGCACGCTCGTCACCTGTTCGCGCCGCGAGCCGTCGCGATCGCGCACCGACAGCACGACGCCGTCGCACGCACCGCGCGCGACACCGGCCCCGAGCACGTCGATGCCGGCGGTCGTGCGCCGCCGGCTGACCGCGAGGACATGCGGCCGCTCGAAGCCCGCGCCGGCGAGCGCCGACACCGCCTCGCGCAGCCAGGACCGGATCTCGGGGTTGACCTCGCCGCGCCTCCGTAGCGACTGCGCGGGCGCACCGCACGCGAGCATCGCCTGCGCGGACGCCACCCCGAGCGTCGCGAGTACCTCGCGCCTGGACCAGGTCACGTGTCCAATACTACCGCGTAGGCGTAGGCGACCAAGGACATGCGCCGTGCGAACCGCCCGAGATCGATGCGCTCGCCTCCGGGCCGGCGACGCAAAGGAGACAGCATCTCCACGGGGCCGAACATCGCGATGCCGGCCAGCACGCGCGTCTGCTATCGGCTATCGGCTATCGGCTCTTCGCGACGCGGCCGTGGACGTCGCCGTCGATCGTCAGCGTCGCGCGCTTCACGGTCTGCCCGAGCTTGAGCCGTGCGCCGATCGCGCCCTGCGTGATCCATTCGGCGACGCGGTTGAAGTCGGCAAACCGCGTCTGTTTGCCGCGGGCGCCCAGGAATGTCATCACGACATCGCGACCACCGAACCGTGCACCGGTCACATAGCAATAACCCGCCGCCTCGGTGTAGCCGGTCTTGCCGCCGAGCACGGTGTACTTGCGGGCGACGAGCGGGGCGTTCGTCGTGCCGTACCCGATCTTCGGGCGCCCACCCTTGCCGACGACCAGCTCGAAGTCATCCGCCATGATCTCGCGCAGCACGTCATCCTCGAGCGCGTGCCGGAGCGCGATCGCCATCTCGCGCGCGGTCGAGACGTTGCCCCGCAGTCCGGTTGGATCGGTGAACTTGGTCCGCTTCAGATGGAGATCTTTCGCGATGCCGTTCATCGCCTCCACCAGCTCGTCGGGAGTCATCCCGGCGCCGCGCCCAAGCGCGGTCGGTGCACGGTTGTCTGACGCCATGAGCATGGCGCGCAGCAGATCCCGGTTCCTGAACACCCTCCGGATGTCGAGGCGGGTCCTGGCGCCGCCGCGCGCGCCGCGGACGTCGTCGCGGGTGATCTCGGTCCAACCATCGAGATCCAGGCCCTTCTTGCGGACGGCCATCGCGACGAAGATCTTGGTGGTCGACGCGATCGGCCGGATCTTGTCGGCATCCTTGCCGAACAGCTCCGCGCCGGTCTCGGCGTCGATGACGACCGCGGACTGCGACTTCACGTCCGGCAGGTCCTCTGCATACGTGGTGCGGCCACCGGCGATGGCTGCACCCACGATCACCCACAGCACGAAGGGGCGCATCATGAAGGAAGTAACACGGGGCAGTGCTAGCCGCGACTTTTCAGTGGCTTGTGCGTTAGTATGATAGCTCGCGGAGTGGACATGGACCCTCAGCAAGGGGCGTCGCCAGACCAAATTATTGGGCAGACCGTCGGCAACTATCTGGTCAAACAGAAGTTGGGCGAAGGCGGCATGGGCTCGGTGTACCTCGCCGAGCACCCGACCATCGGCAAGAAGGTCGCGCTCAAGGTTCTGCACGCCGAGTTCTCCAGTAATCCCGAGGTTGCCGAGCGTTTCTTCACCGAGGCCAAGTCGGTTAACGCGATCGGTCATCCCAACATCGTCGACATCGTCGACTACGGCGTCCTCCAGACCGGACCCGGCGGCCGCGATCAGCTCGTGTACTTCATCATGGAGTACCTCGCGGGCATGACGCTGTCGCACGTGATCCGGACCGAGTCGCCGATGCCGCCCGAGCGGGCGCTGACGATCGCGCTCCAGGTCGCCGACGCGCTCGCCGCGTCGCACAAGACCGGCATCGTCCACCGCGATCTCAAGCCCGACAACATCATCCTGATCCAGCGTGGTCGCGATCGCGACTTCGTGAAGCTGCTCGACTTCGGCATCGCCAAGCTGACCGGCAGCGACGGTCTGTCGTCGCACAAGACGCGGACCGGACTCGTGCTCGGCACGCCCGCGTACATGTCGCCGGAGCAGTGCGAGGGCCGCGCGACGGTCGATCACCGCACCGACATCTACGCGCTCGGCGTCGTGCTCTACGAGATGCTGGTCGGCCGCGTGCCGTTCGTCGGCGAGGGCTACGGCGAGATCCTCGTCCAGCACCTCACCCAGCAGCCGGTGCCGCCGTCGCAGTACCGGATGATGTCGATGCACGTCGAGCAGGTCGTGCTGAAGGCGCTCGAGAAGCGCGCCGACATGCGGTACCCGACGATGGACGAGCTCATGCGCGCGATGTCCGACCCGGTCGGCTACGTCGAGGCGCATGGTGGTCTCACCGGCTTTGCGAGCCGGCAGCTGACGCCGTCGAGCGCGCCGCTGCCACCGGTGCGCCTGACGCCGCCGCCGATGACCGGCATGACGCCGATCCCCGGCATGATCCATTCGCCGGTGCCGGGCACGCTGCAGTCGCCGACGACGCTGTCGGCCGCGGCAGGCCAGGTCGCGCCCGCGCGGAGCAAGACGCCGTTCGTGATCGCGGCGGCGCTCGTCG
>JAEWJO010000006.1 GCA_023386455.1 Pseudomonadota bacterium
TTCTCCATGGCGCGTCGGCTGCATTGCCACGATCGACTCGAGCTCGGTGAGCACCGCTTCGACCATGTTCGCGATCGTCTCCAGATCCGCCTCGACCCAGAACGGATCGCCCAGCATGCCCCACAGCCGGCCGAACGGCGGTGTCTGGACCGGCGCGGCCTGCGAGAATTCAGTGCGCTGGACCGAGCGCGCGGCGCCGAGCAGTTGCAGCTGCAAGGACCGCCACCTGGCGATCGACGCATCGCTCTTGCGGAGCTCGGCGAGCGTGGCCCGCAGCTCCTCGATCGACGGTGACATGCGTGCCGGCTCACTACACGCCGCGTGCCACCCCGCCGCGAACCGCCTGAGGCGCGGATTGCCGCGCCCGGCGTTGCAACCTGCCCGGCGGGTCTTGCAAATCGCAACACCCGCGCCGGCGGTGTCACGTGGCTGACGAGCTCCATGGCGCGAGAGGCTGGATCCGACGTCAGGCTCGCTGGATCTTGCTCGGCTGGCTCGTGCTGATGACCGCGCTCGCGATCATCGGCCGACTCCTCGATTGACGCGGCCTCGGTCCCTCTACCGACAGCACCGGAAGCCGACGTTCGGGAAGAAGAACGCGTCGGACGCGAGCGAGAAGTTCAGCGGGCAGCTGATACCGGTCGCGAGATCGCTCGACGAGCCACCTCGGATCGGGTTCTGGCCCGGCGACCGCGCCTTCGTCCACTCGCGAACGTTTCCGGACATGTCGAAGACATCGCCGAGCGCGTGATCCGCGAAGCAGCTCGTCAGCGCACCGGTCGTCAGGATGTTGTCGTTCGCCGACGATTGGTCCGCGCCGTTGCACGTCGCCGCCTGATACGTCGTCGGATTCGTCGCGTACGACCAGTTGCCACCCGCGCTGTTGAGCGTCGCGGGCGGCGTCACGGTCGTGCCGCGAACGATGAAGATCGCGTCGACCTTGAGACCGTCCTGCGCCATGTACAGGCTGACGAACTGGTCACCAGCGGTCGTGATGTTGATCGCCGGGCTCCGGATCCACTGCCACGCGTTGTTGGCGGTCGTCGTCAGCGTCATCGTCGGCGCGGTCAGCGGCGACAGCGACGCGCCGACACCGACGTGCAGCGTGTTGTCGGCGTTGACCGCCGAGTACATGCGCACGTAGATGCGCCAGTCGCTCGCGGCGGTGGGGAAGCTCACCTGGTAGTCCAGGCGCGGCGATGAGGTGGTCGCGTTCGCGAGCGGGATGCTCGTGCCGAGGTTCGGAACCGCGCGCATGTTCGACATGCCCGAGTTCTCCTGCGGCGCCGGCGTGTAGTCCTCCGCCCACGCCTGCGCGCCGAGCTCGGGGCAACCGTCGTTCACGACACCGTCGCCGTCGTCGTCGACGGCGTTCGTGCACTGCGCGCCGACCTCGCCCGCGCCGTCGAAGCTAGGACAGCCGTCGTTGACAGCGCCGTCGCCGTCGTCGTCGGTGCTGCCGCCGCAGGCGGTCTCGGGACCGACGCCCGTGCTGACGACCGGACAGCCATCGTTGACCTTGCCGTCGAAGTCGTTGTCGGTGTTTCCGGTGCAGGTGGTCTCCGCCCCCGCGCCGACCTCGAACGACGGACAGCCGTCGTTGACGAACGTATCGCCATCGTTGTCGGTCGCGTTCGTGCACTGATTACCCGACTCGGAGGTGCCGCCGACGCGCGGGCAACCATCGTTGACGCGACCGTCGCCATCGTCGTCGACGGCGTTGTTGCACTGAGCACCGGACTCGGGACCGGCGCCGAGCGTGAATGCCGGGCAGCCGTCGTTCGTGCGGTTGTCGTTGTCGTCGTTCGTCGCGTTGTCGCACTGCGCGCCGGTCTCGCCGTCCTGCTGGGTCGTCGGGCAACCGTCGTTGGCGCGGCCGTCGCCATCGTCGTCGATCGCGTTGTCACACTGGGGGCCGCTCTCCGGACCGACGCCACTGATGACGATCGGGCAGCCGTCGTTCGTCGCGCCGTCACCGTCGTTGTCGACGCTGTCGTTGCACGACGTCTCGGGGCCACCTGCCGATGACGTGCGGTAGAAGTCCTCCGCTTCGATCCGCGTACCGTTCGAGGCGTCGACGGCCAGCGGGAACGTCGACGGCGCGACGACACCGCACGCCTGGTGCCAGCGCGTCTCGGTGCACAGCGACGCGCCCATCGACTCGCAGACCGCGAGGGCCTCGGGATAGGTCACGTTCGTCCACGGCATCACGCCCGCCTTCGAGCACGAGCCCTTGTACATGCTGACGGCACCGCCGCCCGAGCCGGTGAGGCCCGACGCGGCCAGCGACACGGTGAACCGGGTCGCCGTGGGGACCGTCGCGACCGTGAACACGCCGTTGTAGCCGGTCTGCGTGACGCCGCTGATCCGGATGCGCGAGCCGACCGCGAGGCCGTGCGGCGACAGCGTGTTGTACGTGGCGGTGCCGGCCGCGAACGTCGCGCCGGTCGGGCTCGCCGCGAGCGGCGCCGCGATGATCGCCGCCTCGGTACCCTGCTGCGTCGGCGACGAGTCGAACCGCGACGCCTCGTACTTCATGATCTGATGACCGCCGCCGATCGTGACCCACTCCTGACCGATCAGGTTGCCGGTCTCGGCGCCCTCGTCGACCGCGCCATCGCAGTCGTTGTCGCGGTCGTCGCAGGTCTCGGCCGGATCGGGATTCGTCTGGCCCGGGCTCGTGATGTCGCAGACCGCGGGACCGTCGAGGTTGGCCGCGTCGCAGATGTACGTGCCCGTGCCGCGGCACGCGCCCTGGCGGCCGTCGTTGCACTCGAGGTTCTTGTTGGGCTGGCCCTCGTCGATGTTGGCATCGCAGTCGTTGTTCAGGCCGTCGCACTTCGTCTCGGGGAACTGGACGTCGCCGGGGTAGGTGCACGACCAGCCGGCGGCGCCCATGCACTGAGCCGTCGGTGCGGTCGCGCCGCACTCACCACCCGAGCGGCAGATCGAGGGCGGCGTCAGGTTGTCGTCGATGATGCCGTTGCAGTCGTTGTCGATGCCGTCGCACGCCTCGTTGCCCGACGGGAAGCATGCGTACTCGCAGCCGTCGACGGCCGGCGAGAGATCGACGAAGCCCGGCTTGCACTGGAACCCGCACGTGCCGGCGTTGCAGCGCGTGTTGGCGTTCGCGTGCGGCGGGCAGACGGTGCCGCAGGTGCCGCAGTTCTGGGTGTCGATCTGCTTGTTGAACACCTCGTCGACCGCCATGTCGCAGTCGTCGTCGGTGTTGTTGCAGGTCTCGAACTTCGGAAACACCGGCGGACCGTTCGGGCCGGCGCCGCAGAACGGCGCACCGCCGGTGCACGACAGCTGGCCGAACTCGCACGCGCCGACGTTGGTCGCCGGTCCGCAGCTGCCGAGGTTCGTGAGGCCCTCGTCGAACGAGCCGTCGCAGTCGTTGTCCTTGCCGTCGCAGAGCTCGGCATCCATGCGGTGGTCCTGGAACCCGATGCAGTCGAGGACGCCGGTCGCCGCGTTGCAGCGGAACGTGCCGGCGACGCACTCGCCCATGTCGGTGCCGCACTTCGCGCCGCCGCCCGGATCGCCCTCGTCGGGGACGCCGTTGCAGTTGTCGTCGATCGCGTTGCAGATCTCGGGCTGCGGGTTCTTGTCACACTTCAGCGCGCCGCTGACGCACTGGAGCTTGCCGCCGGCGCACGCGCCCATCTGGTTCGAGCAGTCGGTGCCGACCATCGGCAACGTACCGTTGTCGATGAAGCCGTCGCAGTCGTTGTCCTTGCCGTCGCATTCCTCGGGCCCGGTGACGACGCAGCCGCCATCGGTGCCGCCGTCGTCGAGGTTCGAGCCGTTGCCGTCGCCGTCGCCACCATCGTCGTTGCTGCCGCCGCCGTCGCCGGTGGCGCAGTTGAGGCAGTAGTCGTTGACGTTGCACGACATCTGCGACGCTGCGAGCAGCGCGATCGCGAGCAGTGCGCGGAAGGCGGTCTTCACTGCGCACCTCCATCACGGCGCGCGTGCACGCGACGACGCCGCCGCAGCAGCAGGCCGAGCGCCAGCAGGATGCCCGCGTTGCTCCCGTTCGTCGTCGAGCAGCCACCGCCACCACCGACGGTGACGTGCGCTTCCTCGCCGCCATCGGGGCGGAGCGTGTCGGGATCGAGGCACGTGCCACCGCGGCAGACCTCGCCGGGGTTGGGACACGTCACCTGGCTCTCGATGCACGCGTCGGTCTCGCACTCCCTCGTGTTCGGGTTGCACCACTGGCCGTCGAGACACGTGCGATCGATGCACGGGTCGGCGATGCACTGGCCCGTCGCGTCGTTGCACGCCTGCCCGAACGGACACGCGTGACCGCACGGGTCGGTCTCGCACGTGCCCTGCCGGCAGCGCTGACCGTCCGGGCACTCGACATCGGCGCAGCTCGAGACACACGTGCCGCCGACACAGTACTGACCGTCGCTACACGTGACGTTCTGGCACGGGTTCGTGACGCACGTGCCCTGGATGCACGACTGCTGTTCCGAGCACATCTCGGGGAACGTCGAGCAGTCGTTTGGCTTGCACTCGCCGGTCGGGCCGTAGCAGATGAGCGGCGCCGCGCACTTCCCGGGCTGGCAGATCGGCTGGCACATGAAGTCATTCGGATCGCCCGTCTTCGGCACGCACTCCTGCGCGTTGCCGTTGGCGTCGGCCAGACACGTCTTGTTGAAGCACGGGTCGTTGACGCAGAAGTTACCGCTCGGGCCGACCTCGCACTTCTTGCCGAGCGGGCACGGGAACTCACCGGGCGCGCACGGGAACGCGCACTGACAGTTCACGCAC
The DNA here is from genome assembly GCA_023386455.1 of Pseudomonadota bacterium. GTDB lineage: Bacteria > Myxococcota_A > Polyangia > Haliangiales > Haliangiaceae > JABFXX01. The sequence continues at coordinate 4,786 of JAEWJO010000006.1, forward strand.
TGACCGCCGCCGGTGCACAGCGTGCCCTCGTCGACCTCGCCGTTGCAGTTGTCGTCGAGGCAGTTGCACGTCTCGACGCCGATCGGATCACCCTGACAGACGATCGCGCCGTTGACGCACACCTCGTTGCCACCGCAGACCATGCCGGAGCCACACGGACACATGCCGTTGACCGGGTTCGGACAGGTCCAGTCCTCGTCGAACATGCCGTCGCAGTCGTCGTCGACGTTGTTGCACGTCGGGTCGCTACCCGCCGGCATGCTGTTGCACGTGATCTGACCGTTCGTACACACCGTCTGACCGACTCCGCAGTTCGTCGAACAGTCGGCCGGCGTGAAGTCCTCGTCGATCAGGTTGTCGCAGTCGTTGTCGAGGCCGTCGCACGGATCGGTGCACGGCGTCTGGCCGTTGCACGGCTTCACCTCGCCCGAGCACGCGCCGAAGCTGTTCGGCGGCATCGTCACGAGCGGGCACGTCTTCACGCCCGGGTGACAGATGTTCTCCGGGATCGGCATGTGCGACGTGTCGCCGGGGTTATCGGTTCCCGGGCCACCGGGCGTGACCATGTCCGAGCACGCCAGCTGGAAGCCGTCGCGATTGCCGTCGCAGTCGTCGTCGAGGCCGTTGCATGCCTCGGGTGTAGGCGTCGGCGCGGTGCAGCCCTCGAACATGCCGGCCGTGCAGGTCTCGACGCCGGCACAGGTGCCGACGTTCTGCACCGTCTTCGCGCAGTCGCGGACGATCGGCGTGCACACGCACGTGTTGCCCGCGCCGCAGTCGTTGCCGACGCCGTCGCAGCGGATCGTGTTGTCGTTCGAGCAGCGGCACGTCTGGTCGGGAACGCCGTCGCAGTCGTCGTCTGCGGCGTTGCACGTCTCGGCGACCGGCTGGCACGCCTGGCAGTTCATCGCCGGCGACTCGTCGATGCGACCGTCGCAGTCGTCGTCGATGTTGTTACAGATCTCGGTGCCGGGCGTCACGATCGGCGCGTTGCACTCGAGGCCGGTGCCGTCGGCGCGGCACACGAGCGTACCCGGGCGCGTACACGCGCCGAGCTGGCCGTTCGTGCACGTGCCGCCCTTGCCGGGGACCGACTTCGGCGGGAGGAAGTCCTCGTCGGCGGTGCCGTCGCAGTCGTCGTCGAGGTCGTTGCACGCCTCGACCTTGATCGCGTCGGCGAGGATCTGGGAGAACGCGAGCTGGAGCTCGGCCTCGTTGTTGGCGTAGTAGCCCTCGTTGACGCCGGGGATGTCGGTCGCGCCGCCCGCATGCGCGTAGGCCTCGATGTTCGAGTTGCCGGGCGAGATGCCGAAGCCGATCACCTTCGTCTCGATGCGATAGCGCGACGCCGCCGCGGGACAGCCGTCGTTGATCGCGCCGTCGCCGTCGTCATCGATCGCGTCGGCGCATGCGGTCTCGGCCGCGCCGACCGCGGGGCAGCCGTCGTTGACGAGGCCATCGTTCTCGTTGTCGACCGCGTCGGCACACGCGACCTCGGCGGTCGGGAGGTCCGTGCGCAGCATCGCGTCGGCGACCGTCGAGCCATTGCCGCCGCAGCTCTCGTCACCGTCGGTGAGCAGGATGTTCAGATACGTGCGGCACTGCGCGGTGCAGCAGTTCGACGTGCACGTCGGGCTCGAGTCGCAGCCCGTCGGCAGAAACGCGGTGCGCGTCGGATCGACGCGGATCGGATCGAAGCCCGTCGTCGCGCTCGGCCACAGCGTCGTGCCGTCGGTCGCCTGCAGGCCCCGCCAGTACTTGTGCGCGCCCGCGAGGCTGCCGCCGATCGGCGTACCGCCGCCGCACGCGTTCGGACCGCTGCAGAGGACGCCGTCCCAGATCTCCGGATCGGTGCCGGCCGTGTTGCACGAGTTGCCGGTGAAGTTGGTGAACTTCGCCGCGTCGGCGTTACCGCCGTTCACGAGCGGCGAGAGGATCTGCAGCGTGTGATCTGCCGAGTTGCCACCGCTGCAGTTCGGGCCGGCGGCGCATGCGCCGTTCGCGCCGATGCTCGAGCCCGCGAGGCAGCATCCCGTCGGAAAGTTCGTCGTCGTTCCACCCATCGTCGCGCGGAAGCGCGAGAGGCCGAACACCATGTCGCCATAGCTGTTGACGATCTTGTTGATCGCGCACTTCGCGTGATCGAGCTTGTTGTCGATACCGCCGCACGTTGGCGGTCCCGCGCCCGTCGGGTTTCCCGTCGACGTCAGGATCATCGATCCCGACGTGTCGAGAATCATGAAGACGTACGGCTTCAGCACGTCTTCGGCATGTGCGGTCGGAGCAAAGACCGTCACGCACGTGGCTACCCCGAGCCACGCAAGGAGCTTGCGCATGACGTCCATCGTATCCCACGCGCTGGATTCACTTCCATTTCGTGGGGTAGCGGCGAGGCAGCGACTCGCGCCTACCAGTACGCGAGATCGGTCAGCGACCGAGCAGCGATCGGCCGACGACCTTGAGCGTCAGGATCGGTTTCACGCCCTCGAAGATCGGGAGGACCTGCGCATCTGCCACGTATCGGCTGATCGGATACTCCTCGGCGTAGCCCCAGCCGCCGTGAAGCAGCTGACCGAGCTGGGTCACTTCGACAGCCACATCACAGGAAAACAGCTTGGCCATCGCCGCGACCGGCGCCGCCTGGCGCTCGTCGGCATCCATCGCCCGCGCAGCGGCATACGTGATGGCCCGAGCCGCGACGAGTCGAGACGCCATTCGACCGAGGTGGTAGCGGGTCAGGCCGTAGTCGCCGATCGGCTTACCGAACTGCTTGCGCTCGGCCACGTATTGTGAGGTCTGCTCGATCGCCGCGGTGGTGACGCCACAGGCCCGACCACCGGTCTGGAGCCGGCCGGCCGCGAAGCCGGCCATCTGCAGCGCGAAGCCGCGGCCGATGCCTTGCTCGCCACCGACCAGCTGCGCGTCGGGAACGAAGTAGCGATCGAACGCGAGCGTGAACGAGTGCATGCCGCGGTAGCCCGGCGTGCGATCGGCCTTGCCGGTCAGCGTGCCGCCGCCGTCCTGCTTGACGTCGAACTCGTGGCCGGGGAAGCGCGGCTTGTCGACGATGAACAGCGTCAGGCCGCGCGAGCCCTTCGTGAGATCTGGATCCGTGCGCGCGAGCAGCGCGATCACGTCGGCGCGGCCGGCAAACGTGCACCACGCCTTGGCACCGGTGATGTGCCAGCCGCCGGTGGTTCGCTCCGCGCGGCAGCTGACCGACGCGACGTCGGAACCGACGTTTGGCTCGGTCACCGAGATCGCGGCCATCACCTCGCCCGTGGCGAGCCGTGGCAGCCACAGCTTCTTCTGGTCCTCGGTCCCGCCGGCGAGCAGCGCCTTCGCGAGGATCTCCGGCCGCGTGATCAGCGAGCCGGCGGCGGCGAGCGACGCGCGCGACAGCTCCTCGGTCGTCAGGATCATCGCCAGGTTGCCGAGCTCGTTGCCGCCGTAGGTCTCGGGGATCGAGAGCCCGAAGTAGCCGAGGTTGCCCATCTCCGAGATGAAGCGCTCGGGCACGAGCTCGTCGTGATGGTGGATGCGCTCGGCGTGCGGCATCACCTCGCGCTCCGCGAACGCGCGGACGTTGGCGCGGACCTCGGACAGGATCTCGTCGAGCGGCCACGTGATGCGGCCGCCGCTCGCGATCATCGCCTCGCCGATCGCCTCGACCACGCTCGGTGCGGACACCTCGGCGATCGCGGCGCGCGCCGCATCGTCGTAGCGCGCCTCGCCGAGCCCGAGCAGCGCCGCGACGGGCTCGAGCCGGTAGCGAAGGCTCGACGCGAGCTCCGCGATCGCGACCTTCGCGGCGGCGGCCATCTCGGGCGGCGCGTCGACGAGCTCGGCGATCACCCGCGCCTCGGTCGCCGCGTACGCGACGCGCTCGACGACGACCTGGTGCTCGTCGATCGCCTCGCCGTTGCGGGTCAGCGTGCGGGCGGCCTCGACGGCGCGGTCAGCGAGGGAGCGTGCAGCGGCGACGATCGCGTTCATCCCGATTGCTTAGCGCGCTTTGCCCGCCGTTTGCGGTCATCGTCTCGTGAGATCTCCGGGATGAACTTCGTTAGGTGCTGAACGCTCGTCCTCGGTCATCGGGCTTGCGGGAGTTACATCGCCGCGTACCGCGCGAGCGCGTGCACGACCTGCGACCCGTAGCCGCCGCCGAACAGGCACGCATGCGCGGCGAGCGGATAGAGCTGGTACAGCGTGACGCGGTCCTCCCAGCCATCGGCGAGCGGATAGACCTCGTCGTACGCGGCGGCGAGGCGATCGGACACCCCGCCGAACAGCGCGAGCATGGCGAGGTCGACTTCGCGATGACCGCCGTAGACGGCCGGGTCGAAGATCACGGGCTCGCCGCCCGCGCTCGCGACGTTGCCCCACCACAGATCGCCGTGGAGGCGCGCCGGCGGCTCGGCGGGACCGAACACGTCGGGCCGCGCGAGAAGCGCGTCGAGCTGGCGATCGACACCGAGACGCGCACGCGTACATAGCGGCCGGAGGCGACGCTCGACGTAGAACGTCGGCCAGTCGGTCTCGGCCGTGTTGTCCTGCGGCAGCGACGCGAGGTAGTTCGGCGCGTCGAGGCCGATGCGCGGCGCGGCCATGCGATGCAGCGTCGCGAGCGCGCGGCCGAACGCGGCGGACTCCGGCCGGCCCGCGAGATCGATCCACTCGAGCGCGAGCCACGACTCGGCGATCGCGACGACCTCGGGGATCCGCATCGCCCGTGCCTCGCGCAGCCAGTCGAGACCGCGCGCCTCGGCGGCGAACATGCCCGGCGGTGCACTCGCGTGCGACTTCACGAACACCGTGCGGCCATCGGCGAGGTGCACGCGAAACGCGTCGTTGATATCGCCGCCCGCGATCGCGTCCGCCGACACCACACCGGTGCCGAGTGCATCTGCGAGCTCGCGGCGATTCACGCGCCGACTATAGGCTGCTCCGAGCATGACGAAATGGCGGTGAGCGCCCTGCCGGTCACGATCGAGCTGAGTGTGTCGCCTGGAGAGGGACCGATCATGACCACGTTGCCGCGCGAACAGGGCGCCCACCATGAGTGGGAGGCGCGACGCGGTTCCACAACCGGCGCGCGCGGCGGGACATTCCCTCAGGTCGCGGGAGCGGGCGCGGGCGCCGCCGCACCATCACCGGCGGGTGCCGCGCCGTCGCCGCCCCGGTCGCGACGACGGTGGCGCTCGCCCGGCTGATAGACCTGGCACGGCTCCGCCGGACGGCGCTTGCGCATGATCACGAACTCGACGCGGCGGTTCTGCGCCTTGCCGTCGTCGGTCTTGTTGTCGGCGACCGGCACGCCCTGGCCGCAGCCCATGCTCTCGAGCCGATCCTCGGGCACGCTCTTGCCGACGAGGTACGCGCGCACCGACGCCGCTCGGCGGGTCGAGAGGTCCTGGTTGTGCGCCTCGTTGCCATCGGTGTCGGTGTGGCCCTCGACGCGGATGCGCAGCCGCTGGTTCTGGTCCATCACCGACGCGACCTCGTCGAGGATCGGGTACGACGCGTCGAGCAGCTTGTCCGAGTCCGTGGCGAACAGGATCTTGATGCCCGGCTTCAGCCGGATGACGTTCTTCTGGATGTCGAGGCTCTTCGGCTCTTCCTTGACGACCGGCTCGACCTCGGGCTCCTCGACGGCGGCGGGCTCGGCTGCCGGGATCTGCGGCTCCGGCTCCGGCGTGGTCGTCGACACGGCGGCCGACTTCGAGCACGCGGCGGCGACGAGCGAGAACAGGACTGTACGGATAACGACGGATGTTTCGGCCATGCACCGTTCGTCGCCCGGAGTCGGGTGATCGCGCAAAGCGCTTCACAGTTCTACATTCACACTTCTTCACAGAAGCTTTGTGCTCAAAGCATCGAAGCCCGCCCCCCTAGACGCGGTCGCGAACATGCTCGAGCAGTCCGCGGCAAGCACGCTCGCAGATGTCGAGCACCTCCTCGAAGCCGTCGGCCTCGCCGCTGTACGGATCGGGGACCTCGGCCGCTTCGGGCGCACCAAGCTCGAACTCTCGCAGCATGCGGATCGCGGGCACGAACGACCGCCCGCGCGCGAGCCTCATCAGATTCTCGTAGTTGTCGCGGTCCATCGCGAGCACGAGATCGAAGCGATCGAAGTCGTCGCGCGTGAACTTGCGCGCGCGATGCGTCAGGTCGTAGCCACGCCTCGCCGCGGCAACACGCGAGCGCTGGTCGGGTAGCTCGCCGACGTGCCATGCCCCGGTGCCGGCGCTGTCGATCACGAGGTTGCCATCGATCTGCGCGTCGGCGGCGAGCTTGCGAAACACGCCCTCGGCCGTCGGCGATCGACAGATGTTCCCCATGCAGACGAAACAGATCCGCATTCGAGATCAGGTCGTCAGCCGGTGCCGCTGGCGCCGGGCGGCGCACTCGTATCGAGCTCGCCCGTCCAGTACAGGTAGTCGCGCCACGCCTCGGGGACCGAGCGTAGCGAGATGCGGATCGCGACCGCGGGCACCCAGTTCGGCTGGGCCGGAACGGAGAGCAACTTCATGCTCGCCTCGGCCGGCGTGCGACCACCCTTCTTGCGATTGCAGAGGTAGCAGCACGTGACGATGTTCGTCCACTCGGTCAAGCCGCCCTGCGAGCGCGGCACGACGTGGTCGTACGTCAGGTCGCTGATCGACGCCTTGCGGCCGCAGTACTGGCACTTGTAGTTGTCGCGCGCGTAGATGTTCACGCGCGAGAACTTCACGGGCCGGGCATGGCGGCGGAACGCGCGGATCAGCCGGACGACGGCCGGGACCTTGATGATCAGGTTCACCGAGTGGACGTCGCGGTCGTACTCCTCGAGCACCTCGACCTTGCCGAGGAACAAGAGACTGATCGCCCGCTGCCAGGAGATGACCTTGATCGGCTCGAAGCCTTGGTTGAGTAGAAGCGTGTTGGCGTTGTCCATACAGGAGGGGCCCGGGGGGCTAAGAGTCAAAGTCCCCTAACGACGAGGTCGGCCCACGTTGCTGAATGTAGCATCGCACCGCCCCTGCGCGACAATGCGACATGATCGTGCGATCTCGGCCACATACGCCAGTCCCCGCGTGAACTGAGATTGAAAACGATTTTCAGAAATGGTACGGCTTCGAGGATGTCGACATCCCTCGCCGAGATCCCGCTGGGAGGCACGGCGACGATCCGGAGCGTCGACGGTCCGCGGGCGTTTCGCCGCCGTCTGCTCGAGATGGGCCTGGTACCGGGGATCGCGGTCCGCGTCGTGACGATCGCGCCGCTCGGCGACCCGCTCCAGATCGAGGTCCGCGGCGGGCAGTGGTCGATCCGGCGCAACGAGGCCGCCCAGATCGAAGTCGACCGATGAGCGAATGCCACGACGAGCCGGATTCCCCAGGCCGCGCCCCCGCGACGGGGCGTCCGCAGATCGCGCTCGCCGGCAACCCCAACGTCGGCAAGACGACGCTGTTCAACGCACTGACCGGCTCGTCGGCGAAGGTCTCGAACTATCCGGGCATCACGGTCGAGCGCCGGGCCGGCCAGCTCGCGCTCCCGACCGGTCCTGCGGACCTCCACGACCTGCCGGGTACGTACAGCCTCAATGCGCGCAGCGGCGAGGAGCAGATCGCGTTCGACGCACTCGCCGGTCTCAACGGCGAGACCGCCCCCGACGCGGTCGTCGTCTGCATCGATGCCACGCAGCTCGCGCGCTCGGCTTACCTGCTCCTGCAGTGCCGCGAGCTCGGTGCACGCTGCGTCGTCGCGCTGACGATGTTCGACGAGGCCGGCGCGGCCGCACCCGATCCACGCGCGCTGCAGACGCTCCTTGGCTGCGAGGTGGTCCCCGTGATCGCGCGGACGCGCAAGGGCCTGCCCGAGCTCGTCGCCGCGATCGATCGCGCGCTCCGAGGCGAGCGACGTGCGAGCTGGCAGTGGAAGCCGTCCGCGGCCCTGCGCGGCCACCTCGATCTCGTCCGCGACGCGCTGCCCGCGAGCTGGCGTGCGAACGAGCGCTACCGCGGCGCCGCCGATCCGCTCGCCGACGACGCGATCGCGCTGTGGGCGCTCACGTGCATCGAGGGTGCCGGCCGGTCCGACGCGGCGACCGCGGGCATCGACGACGAGGTCGACGAGCTCGTCGGCGTCCCACCGGATCTGCGCGCGGTCGTGACGAAGCGCCTGCGCGGCCTCGACACGCGCGCGCTCGACGACGAGGCGGTGCTCGCGCGGTGGAGCTGGCTCGACAAGGAGCTCGCCGCGCTCACGAAGAAGAAGCCCGATCGGACGCGCACCGAGCGCATCGATCGCATCCTCCTCCACCGCGCGCTCGGGTTCGTCGTGTTCATGGGCGTCATGACGATCCTGTTCATGTCGCTGTTCGCGTGGGCGGACCCGGTCATCGACGCGATCGACAAGACGTTCAAGTGGGGCGGCGAGGAGCTGCGCGGCGTGCTCGGCGCGGGCATCTTCACCGACTTCCTCGTCGACGGCGTGATCGCCGGCGTCGGCGGCGTGATGGTGTTCCTTCCGCAGATCCTGCTGCTGTTCCTGTTCCTCGGCTTTCTCGAGGACTGCGGCTACCTCGCCCGCGTCGCGTACCTCATGGACCGCATCATGCGGTCGATGAACCTGCACGGCCGCGCGTTCGTGCCGATGCTGTTCGGGTTCGCGTGCGCGGTCCCCGCGATCACCGCGACGCGCACGATGGAGCGCCGCCGCGATCGCATCCTCACGATGATGGTCGTGCCGCTCATGACCTGCTCGGCGCGCCTGCCGGTCTACACGCTCCTCATCGGCGCGCTGATCCCGGCGCAGCGCTTCACGCAGGCGATGCTGATGGTCGGCATGTACCTGTTCAGCGTCTCGACGTCGCTCGCCGCGGCGTGGGTCATGAGCAAGACGGTCAAGCCGCTCAAGGCGCGCCGCCTGCCGTTCATCATCGAGCTGCCGCCGTATCGCTTCCCGCGCATGCCGGACGTGCTCCGCATGATGTGGGGCAAGTCGTCGATGTTCCTTCGCGAGGCGGGCACGGTGATCCTCGCCTGCTCGATCGCGCTGTGGGCCCTGCTCTACTTCCCTCGCGAGCTGCCGAAGGACGCCCCCGACTTCGCTGCGCTCGTCCAGGCCGCGCCCGACGCCGACACCAAGGCCGAGCTCGCGCAACAGAAGAAGGCGCTCCAGCTCCAGAACAGCTACGGCGGCAAGATCGGCCACGCGATCGAACCCGCGCTGTCGCCGCTCGGCTTCGACTGGAAGATCGGCATCGGCCTCGTCGGCGCGTTCGCCGCGCGCGAGGTGTTCGTGTCGACGCTCGGCATCGTCTACGCGATCGGCGATGCCGACGAGAACCCCGAGCCGCTGCGCAAGGCGCTCCGCGAGGCGACCAAGCCCGACGGCTCGCGCGCGTACACGCCGCTCGTCGCGCTGTCGCTGATGGTGTTCTTCGCGCTCGCGATGCAGTGCATGAGCACGCTCGCGGTGGTCCGCCGCGAGACCGGCGGCTATCGCTGGCCGGCGTTCCTGTTCGCGTACATGACGGTCCTGGCCTGGGTGGCGAGCTTCCTGGTTTACCAGGGAGGTCGCCTACTTGGATTCGGCTGACAAGTTTCGCGATCCGCTGTCGATCCGCGGCATCGCCGTTCGACCTATCGTCGAAAGGGAGAACGACGATGCAATACCTGCTGCTGATCTACGACCAGGAAACGATCTGGAAGGACATGTCCGAGGCCCAGGCCGGCAAGATGTTCGCCGAGTACATGGCGTTCACGGCCGACATCAAGAAGAGCGGCCACTACATCGCCGGCGATGCGCTGCAGTCGGTGACGACCGCGACGACCGTGCGCGTCCGCGATGGCAAGTCGCAGATGACGGACGGCCCGTTCGCCGAGACGCGCGAGCAGCTCGGCGGCTACTACCTCATCGAGGCGAAGGACCTCGACGAGGCGAGCAAGATCGCGGCGCGCATCCCGAGTGCGCGGATCGGCTCGATCGAGATCCGGCCGATCATGCGCTACGGCGGCGATACGTCGAACGTGCGCCCGTAGCGGCGGCTAGGTCTTCTTTGCCGACAGCGCACGCTCCGTCGCGTCGAGGAGCGGCTGCGTCGTGACCGGCTTGCCGGTCGCCTGCTTCATCCACAGATCGGGAAGGATCGCGCCGAGCCGGCACACGCGCTCGAACTCCTTCGCGAAGGTGGCCTTGTCCTTGCCGGCGACGTGCTCCTCGACCTGGAACGCGATCAGGTGCCCGAGCACGTAGTTGAACAGGTACAGCGGCGACGTGATCGTGTGGCTGTAGATGCCGAGCAGCGCGACGTCCTTACCGCCGAGCGTCGGCGCGTAGTACTTGTTCCACGTGTCCTGGGCGATCTTGACGGTCGCCTCGCGGACCTCCGTGGCGGTCGCGTCGGGGTGCGCGTACAGCCACTTCCACACGTCGAGCTCGACGAGCGCCGAGCCCGCGATCTCGCGCGTGTTCCAGAACGCGTCGAGCACGCGCATGCGCTCGGCCTCACCGTTCGCCTTGGGCCGGCCGAGCAGCTCGAGGTCGCGCGCCTGGAACAGGAACGCGAGCGCCTCGGTGAACGCGGTGTTCGGCACGCCGGAGAGCAGCGTGTAGTCGATGTCGTAGAGCGAGAACGTCTGCTCGACGTTGTGGCCGAGCTCGTGGACCGCGATGTTGTAGCCCTTGTACGTCATGCCGCCCGGCTCGACGCGCGTGCGCAGGTGCGCCTTGTCACCGCGGCGCTCGGCGCCCATCGCGTGGCCCGCGCCGCGCGACGAGTCGACCGTGATGTGCGCCGCGACGTAGGCCGCGCGCTCCGCCGTGAAGCCGAGGTCGCGCAGGATCCGCGGGATGTCCTTCTCGAACGCCTGCGGCGTCGGGTACTTCTTCGTCGTGATCGCGTCGAGCGCGGTCTCGGGGCCGGTGTCCTGGCCGAACTCGTACCAGATGTCGCTCGGCTCGAGCTTGCGACCGAGCTTCTGCTCCATCTCCTTCGCGGCAGCGGCGGCGAGCGGCGAGTCGAGGATCTCGACGAGCATCTTGCGGACGCGATCCTCGGGCATCTCGGCCGCGTCGAACGCGCGCTCGATCACCGACGGCGCGATCGGCGAGTACGGATCGATCGCGCGGCCAGCGATCAGGTGCTGGCGCACGTTCTCGAACCGCGCGTCGGGCTCGCGCTCGTCGCTCGGCTGATCCGGACGATCCTTGGGCGCGTCCTCCTCGACCGTGCCGGCCTCGGCGACCGTCACCTTGTTCGTGAACGGATTCCAGTCGAGCTTCGCGTTGTCGATGACGGCCTTCGGGATCGTCTGCGTGACGATGCGCTCCATCACCTTGGCGATCGTGCGCTGCTTCGCGAGCCCGTCCGCGTCGGCGTAGTTCGCCTTGAGCTCGTCGCGCAGGTTCCAGTGCGTGATCAGGTGCTTCTTCGCCGGGAACAGCCGCTTGCCGTCCTCGGCGAGCACGTGGTGCATCCACAGGTAGTAGCCGGCGATGTACTGGTCGGCGGCCGCCTCGGTCGCGCTGCGCGCGGCGAGCAGCGAACCGGGAATGCGCGTGTCGAACTGGCCGGTCAGCCGGACCTCGGCCCACTGGCGGCGGCTGTAGCCCTCGCCGTCCTTGATGCGATCGGCGAGCGTCGTCAGCGGGAAGTTCAGCAGCGCCGCGAATGCGACCTTCGACGTGAACATGTCCTCGGTGACGTGCGCGCTCGGATCGTACGCGGCGAGCAGCGGCTCGATCGGTGCCATCGGGCCGGTGTCGACCTCGGTGTTCCACCGCGCGGTGCGGCCGAGCTCGAGGAAGTGCCCCCTGATCTGCTCGTTCATCTCCTGCATGCGCTCGAACAGCGAGTCGCGCGCCTTGGCGTCGACGAGAAACTGGTCGACGCAGAACGCCGCGAGGTCGCCGTCGGACATCCGCCACAGCTTCGCGACCTGATCGACGCCGCGCTCGATCGCGGCCTTGTTCGCCTCGCCGTGCTTGGCGACGCACTTGGCCTTCGCGTCGGCGATCGCCGAGGCTGCGACCGGCTGGTCCTTCGCCTGCGCCGCCGCGGGCGTCTGCGCGGACGGCTCGGGGCACGGCTGCGTGGATTTCGTGGGCTCGCCACGGCCGCACGCGGCCAGCGCGAGAACGCTCGAGAACAACATCGCTCGGTTCAGCACGTCGCGTTCGTATCACGGGGGCGCGCCCGGATCCCGCATTCCTCGTCGGTGTCGCGGCTGTCGCAGGGTCTTGCCGTCGCCTGTCGCGCTCGCCGCCGCGGCACCCGTGATCTATCGTCACGACGTGGAGACCGCGGCCGCGATCGCTGATGTGTTCCGCGCCGAGCGCGCGCGCGTGCTCGCGACGGTGATCCGGGTCTGCAATGGCGACTTCGAGCTCGCCGAGGAGGCCGTGCAGGACGCGTTCGCCGCCGCGCTCGTGCGCTGGCCGGCCGAGGGCATGCCGGACGAGCCGCGCGGCTGGCTCGTCT
>JAEWJO010000036.1 GCA_023386455.1 Pseudomonadota bacterium
CTCGACGCCTTGCGCGGCAAGCTCGCGACGCGGCCCGATCTGCGCGCGCTCGATGCCGAGGCAGGCGTCGCGCGTGCCGAGGCCGACCTCGCGCGCGTCAAGCGGTGGCCGACGTTCGGCTTGTGGCTCGGATACATGCGCGACGAGAAAGACGACATCTTCCTCGGCGGCCTTCACGTGACGCTGCCGCTGTGGAACCGCGAGCAGGGCAACCTCGCCGCCGCCCGGGTGAAGCAGAAGACCGCGCTCGACCGGCGTGCAGCGATCGCGATCGCGGCAGCGCGCCAGCTCGAGGACGAGTTCCAGGTCTACGCACACGAGCGTGATGCCGTCGACCTGATGACGCGTGAGGTCCTGCCGGTGACCGACGACATCCAGAAGCTCGTCGAGCGAAGCATCGACGCCGGTCAGATCACGGTGTCCGAGCTGCTCGTGATCCGCCAGGAGGTGATCGCCGCGCGGCGCGAGCTCGCCGAGCGACAGCTCGCGCTCGCCAACGCCGCCGCCCACGTCCACTACATCGCGGGGGTGACGCCGTGATCGCGCGGATCGCGCTCGTCGCGCTGATCGTCGCGTGCAGTGGCAAGAGCGCGGAGCGGCACGACGACCACGCGGACGACCACGAGGGGGCCGCGCATGGCTCGGGAAGCACACCGGCCCGCGACCAGGGCCGCCGCGTGACGATCGCACCGGAGATGATCCGCGACCTCCGGATCACCACCGCGAAGGCGGAGACGCGCGCTGCCGGCGAGCGTGTCTCGGTGCTGGCCGAGGTGCGCGTGAACCAGGACGCGTATGCCGAGGTCGCGGCACCGACCCCGGCGCGCGTCGTGCGCGTGCTCGCGAAGGCAGGCGACGAGGTGAAGGCCGGCCAGCCACTCGTCGAGCTGGCGAGCTCCGACGTGTCGCGGGCGCGTGCCGAGGTGCAGGCTGCCGACGCGCGGATCGCGGTCGCGCGGCAGAACCTCGAGCGCAAGCAGGCGCTGCACGCGGATCGCCTGATCCCCGAGCGGGACGTCATCGAGGCACGCGCCGCGCTCAGCGAGGCCGAGGCCGCACGAACCGCGTCGGCCGGCGCGCTCCGGCCGTATGCAGGCTCGGAGGGCGCCACCGGCCTCGTCCTGCGCGCGCAGGTCGCCGGCACCGTGATCGATCGCGATGTCGTCGTCGGCCAGCTCGCGGATCCGTCGAAGACGCTGTTCAGGATCGGCGATCTGTCGAAGCTGTGGCTCGTCGCGCACGTGTTCGAGCGAGATGCCGTTCGCGTCCAGCTCGGGGCGACCGGGACCGCGAGCTTCGCCGCGTTGCCGGGCAAGACCATCGACGGCACGATCACGTGGATCGGCCGCGAGGTGGAGACCGCGTCGCGCACCGTCCCGGTCCGGCTCGAGGTGCCGAACGTCGACGGGTTCTTGCGTCCCGGCATGTCGGCGACGGTGTCGATGCCCGTCGGCGAGGTCGGCAATCAGGTCGTCGCCGTCCCGATCGCCGCCGTGCAGCGAGTCGGCGAGAGCTGGGCGGTGTTCCTGCCGCGCGGACCCGGCGTGTTCGACGTGCGAGACGTCGGCCGCGGCCGCGACCTCGGCGGCGAGGTCGAGGTCCTGAGCGGCCTGTCGCGCGGCGACGAGGTCGTCGTCGACGGCGCGTTCCTCCTGAAGGCCGAGTTCGACAAGGCCAGTGGCGAGGGTGGCCATGACCACGAGCACTAGGAGGCTGCCGTGATCCAGCGCTTCATGGTCAGCAGCTTCGGCAAGCCGCTCGTCGCGATCATCGTCGTGCTTGCATGCTCGGCGATCGGCGTCGTGTCGCTGCGCGAGCTCCCGCGCGACGTGTTTCCGGATCTGTCTGCGCCGGTCTTCAACATCATCGCGCAGAACGCGGCGATGGGCTCCGAGGAGCTCGAGACGCGCGTCGCGATCCCGATCGAGAACGCGCTCGCCGGGCTACCGGATGTCGTCCGCGTTCGGTCGGCGTCGAGCGCGGGTGTCGCGCAGGTCACGATCGAGCTGAGCCCCGATGCCGACTACGCGCGCGGCCGCCAGCTCGTCGCCGAACGGCTCGCCCAGGTCCAGCTGCCGCCGGGCACCGGCGAGCCCCTGCTCTCGAGCCTCACCGGACGCCTCAACGAGATCTTCGAGATCACGATCGAGGCGGAGCCCGGCACGGCCGATCTGATGACGCTCCGCGACCTCGCCGAGAACGAGCTCAAGAACCGGCTCTCGGCGGTCCCCGGGGTCGCCGCGGTCGAGCGCCTCGGTGGCTACCTCCGCGAGTTCCAGATCCAGGTCGATCCGGACCGCATGGCGGCGCGCGGCGTGACGCTCGACGAGATCCTGCACGGCGCGAATGGTGCGAACACGAGTGCGGCGGCCGGCTTCATCACGCAGGGCCAGATGGAGTGGGCGGTGCGCGCCGACGGCCGCGCGAGGACCGTCGAGGATCTCCGCCAGACCGTCGTCGCGATCCGCGGTGGCACGCCGGTGATGCTCGGTGATGTCGCCGACGTCCGCGAGGCACCCGCCGTGCGTCGCGGCCTCGCCCACCGGCTCGCGGGCGAGGTCGTCAGCTGCCGGATCGTCAAGCAGTTCGGCGCCGACACCGTCGCGGTCTCCGCCGGCGTGCGCACCGCGATCCGCGATCTCGAGAGCAGCTTGCCGCCGGGCGTGTCGATCCGGATCGTCTACGACCAGGCTCAGCTCGTCGAGGCCGCGCTCGGCGGCGTCGGCCGCGCCGTGCTGATAGGCGCGGTCCTCGTCGTGCTCGTCC
>JAEWJO010000061.1 GCA_023386455.1 Pseudomonadota bacterium
GTCGATCACCTCGCGCAGGCCGCGCGACCGGAAGTCGTCGAAGCTCGCGCGCTCGCGCCACGGCAGCGCCTCGAACGCGCGCGCGCTCTTCGCCTGGGCCTCGAGCTTGTGGATCGCGGCGCTGATCGACGCGTCGACCGCGGTCTGCTTGCCCGGGGCATCGAGGTCCGCGGGGTCCGCGCCGAGGAGCCGCTCCTTCAGCTCGGCGGCGATCCGCTTCATCCGCTCGATGTGCTGCTCGGTGGCGCGCGCGGAGCGGTCCCGATCGAGGGCCGGGTCGTCCACGAGACGGTTCAGCTCGCTGGCGAGTCGCTTTTCGAGTTCGAATCCCATGAGGATGCGCGTGGCCCCGCGTCGAGATGGCCCGTACAAGTTACGTTCGGCGCCGCTCGATCTTCCCTTCACACTGCGCTCGAAGTGCGCGAAATACAAGCCGGGGCCCGAGATCGCGCGTACACTGCGGCGGCCACCCTATGTGGGCAAAATGACTTCCAAAAAAGATCCTCCGAAGCCTCCGTTTGGCGACCAGAAGGTCACCGAGGGCCCGTTCGCCGGCCAACCCCTCGAAGTCCTTGTCCAGGTGCTCGCGACCGCGGCGGGCCAGATGCGCGGCATCGATGGCAAGGAGCTCGAGCAGCACGTCCGCGACCTGACCGCCCAGGTCCAGGTGGTCGCGCAGCAGGTCGAGGCGAAGGTGCACGACGAGGACGTCCGCCAGAAGACGGCGCAGGAGGTCGAGCGGCTGATCGACGTCTTCGTCCGCACCGGCAGCGCGGCGGGCCAGGCGCTGGCGGGGTTCCGCGAGCCCGTGGTCAAGGCGTTCCAGGGCGTGTCGCTCGACAAGATGGCCGAGGGCATGCGGATGCTCGCCGACTGGCTCCAGAACCCGACGTCGGAGACCGAGGCACAGGTCAAGGAGCTGATGGAGGGCCTGCAGAAGACGATGGGCCCGATGGTCGGCCACGATCCAGAGCGCGAGGAGCAGGCGCGGCGCGACGCGATCAAGGCCGACGTGAAGAAGTCGCTCGACGGAATCTTCGGCGGCAAGACGTTCGGCCTCGATCCGAGCGCCGACCCCGCGAAGAAGAAGTCGTAGCTACTCGAGCACGCCGGTCTCGGCGAGCTTGCCGATCTCGCGGAACTCCATCCGCACCGCGCGCTCGAGGTGGCCCTGCGTGAACGGGACGCCCTCCTCCGCTGCGAGGAACGCCGCGCGCAGCGCCGCATTCCGGATGTAGCCACCGGAGAGCCGGAACCGCCGCGCGAGTGCCGCGAAGTCGATCGTGCCGGCGACCGGCAGCTGCGGTGGGAGCAGCGAGCGCCAGAGCTGCTCGCGCATCTCCTCGTCGGGGAACGGGAATGTCACGCGATACGTGAGCCGCCGCTTGAACGCCGGATCGATGCCGGTGCCGAAGTTCGTCGTCAGGATCGCGATGCCCTCGAACGTGTCGAGGCGCTGCAGGAGATAGTTCACCTCCATGTTCGCGTAGCGATCGTTGCTCGTCTTCACCTCGGTGCGCTTGCCGAACAGCGAGTCCGCCTCGTCGAACAGCAGCATCACCTGGCCGTCCTCGGCGGCATCGAACAGCGAGCCGAGGTTCTTCTCGGTCTCGCCGAGCCACTTGCTCGAGATCCGCGACACGTCGACGCGATACAGCTCGAGACCGAGGTCGCGCGCGATCACGCCGGCGACCATCGTCTTGCCGGTACCGGGACTGCCCTGGAACAGCGCCGTGATGCCGCGCGCGGTCGTGATCGAGCGATCGAAGCCCCAGCTCTCGAACACGCGCTTGCGATGCCGCACGCGCGCGGTCAGCTCGACGAGCGAGTCGATGATGTCCTCCGGCAGCACGATGTCGGCCCAGCTCGCGAGCCGGCGCACGCGCGTCGCGGTCTGGCCGAGGCGATTGTCGAGGTGCTGGCGCACCGCCTCGTCGAGCGACGCGATCCAGTCGGCCGGATCGTGCGGCCTCTCGGGCCGGCGCGAGACCTCGAGGCAGACGCGCTCGATGATGCCCGGGCCGACGCGGTAGCGGGCCGCGAGCTCGCCGGGATCCGGCAGATCGATCTGATGGCGCTCGAGCGCGGTCGACCACGACTGCGCGCGCTGCGCCTCGTTGCGCGGCGGCAGATCGAGCAGCAGGTAGCCCGGGTCGAGCAGCACGTGGCCGTCGGTCGGGAGCCTCAGCGCGAGCGGCCCCGGGTGCCGGCGCAGCACCGCGGCGACCTGCGTGCGCGCGTCGACGGACTCCTCGCTGATCGTCTCGAGACCATCGACGCATGGCACGAGTCCGCGCAGCATCGCGCGCCGCATCGCCGCCGCGAGCGCCGCGGCGAGCTCGAGCGGTTCGCGCGACAGCGTGCCGACATCGATCACGCCGAGCGAGCGACCCGCGCGCGCCGCGAGCGAGACGATCAACGTGTGGCGTCCGATGCCGGTGCGTCCGCGCACGACGAGCCGCGCCGGCGCCGGATCGGGCAGCGCCAGGTAGCGCATCGCCTTGGCGATCAGCTCGCGTGGCAGCTCGAGCTCCTCGAGATCGCGATCGACGTGCCGGATCTCGAGCTGACGATCGATCTCGCCCTCGTACGAGCGACTCGAGATGTAGCGCACGACGAGCGGATCGATCGCGATCGCGCCGCTCGGCCGCTCGCCCGCCATGTGAACGAGGCCGTACTTGCGCAGCGGCCGATCGGCATCGAGCTCGCGGCCGATCTGGCGCTGGAACGAGCGACCGATGATCTGGACGAGCAGCTGCTCGTCGACGAGCGGCCGCTTGTCGCTGCCGGCGAGGATCTTGTACAGGCGCGCGATCTCGCCGCGCAGCCGCGGCGCCGCGAGCACGAGCAGGATGACGATGCCGATCGGGTGGATCCCGAAGTCGCGCCCGAGCGCCTCGATCGGCGTCGGCCGGCTCGATCGATTGCGCTCCGCCGCGCCGAGCATCTGCTCGATCGCCTGCACGTGTGCGCGCGCCCGCGCGAGGTAGTCCGGCGCGTAGCCCTCGCCGACGCCGAGCAGGCCGAACACCTCGCTCTCGAACGGCGGGCGATCCGCCTCCTGCTTCGCGAGGCGCCCCGAGTCCCATGCCTCGGCGATCGCGAGGTGGGTCCGCGCCGCGACCAGCTGCAGACGAAGCTCGATCGCCTCCGCGGTCTCCGAGATCGTCGCGGCCGGGTCGGCCGAGACGGGATGGAGTCGCGCGAGCGGGTCGGAGGGAAACGGAAGATCGTCCACGGGCCGGCTGATCCTATCCCATGCCTGCAGCTGCACCTGCACCTGCACGTGTCCGTCCCGGCTCGGCTTGGCTCGGCTCTGCTACGATGCGCAGCGGTGGCACGACGCAGGATCCTTCGATTCTTCGGCCCGCGCGGCGATCTGCTCGCGGCGGAGTCGCCGAACCTCGTCGTCTACGACTCCTTCGGACGCGAGCGTCTGCGCACCGAGGTCGAGGGCTTCCTCGACATCGCATCGGTCGGCGACGAGCTGTGGGTCGTCACGCCGCGCGCGCTCGTCCGGCTGTCGGCGCTCGACGGGACCGAGCTCGGCAGCGAGCCGCTCCACCTCGATCCGAGCGGCCGCTTCATGCAGTCGAGCACGGCGCCGCAGCTCCCCGTGTGGCACTCGTCGGATCCGCTGCTCGTCCGCGCGAAGCCGGCGCGCAGCGAGACCCCGGGCACCGGCGGCGAGCTCGCGCTGCCGATCGCCGAGGGTCGCTGGCTCATCTGGCACAACGGCCAGCTCCGGCTGTGGCGCACGATCGGCGAGGCCTGGCGGCGCCAGGTCGGAGAGCCCGGCTCGCGTGCCGTCGACGGCCAGCTCGTGCTCGACGGCCGACTGTTCGTGCTCGCGCAGCGCCGCGCGCTGGACGACACCGGCGAGCTGCGACTGTCGGTCGTCGCGACGACCGACGGTGCGCAGACGACGCAGCTGCGCATCCCGGCGGTGACCGCGCTCGCGTTCGCGACGCGGCGCGGACTCGCCGTCACGCGCACGCAGGATCGGCTGAGCGTGATCGATCTGCGGTTCGGCCGCTGGATCCGTGACCTCGCCGTGCCGGCGGGCATCACCGACTTCGCCATCGACGAGAGCCTGCAGCGCATCGCGCTCGCCAATGACAACGGGCTCGAGCTCGTCCGCCCCGACTCGCTCGCCGCGCCCGCGCTCGCCGCGCCCGACGAAGACGACGATGGTGCGGCGGCCGAGCGAGGACCGACGAATGGTCACAACGGCCACGCGGCCGCGCCCGCGGTACCGATCGCCGTCGAGGTCGTGCCGCACGAGCCCGAGC
>JAEWJO010000068.1 GCA_023386455.1 Pseudomonadota bacterium
CGGTGGCCACGCGCCGGTCGCGCCCGCCGCGAGGAGCCGGGCGCCGCTCTACATCGTGCTCGCGGTGCTCGCGCTCGGTGGCGCGGGCGTCGGCGTGTGGGCGGCGACGAAGGGCGATGGCGACAAGGCCGCGGTCGATCCCGACGAGCCGGACGAGACCACGCCGGGCGAGGACAAGCCCGACGAGGACAAGCCCGACGAGAACAAGCCCGACGAGGATACGCCTCCCGATGATCCGGGGTCCGCGGCCGATCCGTGGGCCGACAACAGCGACGAGCCGTCGGACTACGCGCTCGGCGGACGTCGGCCGGCACCCGGGACCGCGGACACGCGGCCCGCACCGAAGAAGTCGGTCGGCACCGCCGAGACGCCGATCCCCGCGGGCATGTCGATCACCGCGCCGGCGGGCTTCCAGAAGCTCGAGCTCGATCCCAAGGCGATCGCGTACGCCGACTACACGCGCGGCATCATCGTCGCGATGGCGCCGCTCAAGGCGGGGACGAACGACCCGTCGAAGCTCGCATCGATGTGGGTCAAGGAGTCCGGTGCGAAGTTCGCGAAGCGCGAGAAGGTCACCGTCCAGAACGCGTCGCGTGTCGCGCTGGCGTTCACCGCCGAGCAGGACGGCGTGCCGGTCGTGCAGGTGATCGTCCTGTTCATCACCGATCAGTATCGAATCGGCGTGCTCTATCAGGCGCCCGCGAGCCTGTTCGCGGAGAAGGCGTTCGAGTCCGAGGTCGACACGTTCTTCGCGAGGCACGTTCGCCTGCCGTAGCTGCTACGCTGCGCGGCATGACCCCCGAAGCCAAGGCTGCCATTCGCCTCACGCAATACGCGCGCGGCGGTGGTTGAGCCGCCAAGCTCCGGCTCGGCGAGCTGGCACATGTCCTCGATCACCTCGAGAAACGGGGATCGGGAGACGTGCGCCCTGACATCGTCGTCGACCACGCATACTCCGACGATGCCGCGGTCGTGAAGACCGGCGCTCCGCGCGACCTCGTGCTCACCGCCGACGTGATCGCACCGCTCGTCGACGATGCGGAGGCGTTCGGTGCGATCGCCGCGTGCAACTCGCTCTCCGACGTCTGGGCGATGGGAGGCGAGCCGAGGTTTGCACTGAACCTCGTGTTCTTCCCCGACGACCAGCTCCCGCTCGAGGTGCTCGATCAGATCCTCGCCGGTGGCGCGCGGATCTGCCGCGAGGCTGGCGTCGCCGTCGTCGGCGGCCACACCGTCCGCGATCCCGAGGTGAAGTTCGGTCTCTCCGTCACCGGCGATGTCGCGCCGAGCGAGCTGTGGTCGAATCGCACCGCGCAGCCCGGTCAGGCACTCGTGCTGACGAAGGCACTCGGCACCGGCATCATCGGTCAGGCGATCAAGAAGGGGCTCGCGAGCGCCTCCGCGATGGAGGCCGCGATCACCTCGATGACGACGCTCAACCGCACCGGCGCGCGCGTCGGCCACGCGCACGGTGTCACGTCTGCGACCGACGTCACCGGCTTTGGCCTGCTCGGTCACCTTCGCAACATCGTGCGCGGCTCGGGCGTCGCGGCGACGGTCGAGCTCGCGACGCTTCCGCTCCTGCCCGACGCCGTCGAGCATCTGCGCGCGAAGCTGTGTCCCGCCGGCAGCAAGGCCAACCGCGCGCACGTCGCCGCCGACACGGCATGGGCCGATGGCACGCCGCTGACCGCCGACGGTGACGACAGCGAGCGCGAGCTGATCGCGTCGCTCGCGTGCGACGCGCAGACGAGCGGCGGCCTCCTGCTCTGCGTCCCGGCCGCCAGCGCCGATGCGTGCGTTGCCGATCTTCGCGCCGAGGGCCTGCCGGCCGCGCGCATCGGCTCGCTGTCCGCGCCTGCCGCTGCCGGCGCGCGGATCACGCTCGTCGGTTAGCCGAGAAACGGCTCGTGGCAGACGGCCTCGACGTTGTGGCCGTCGGGGTCGACCACGAAGCCACCGTAGTAGTGCTCGTGGTAGTGCGGGCGCACGCCGGGCGCGCCGTTGTCCTTGCCGCCGGCTTCCATCGCCGCCGTGTAGAACTCGCGGACCTGCGCGCGTCCGCTCGCACGGAACGCGACGTGCGTCGCTTGCTTCACCTCGCCCGCACCGATCCAGAAGTCGAGCTTGCCGCCGACGCCAAAGCCCGCGGCCTGGCCGTCGAACTTCATGATCAGCACGTAACCGAGCGGCGCGAGCGCCTTCGTGTAGAACGCAACGCTCTTTTCCAGATCGCGAACGGCAATTCCGATGTGGTCGATCATGGCCGCACTTATAGCAGGCCCCTTGGAGTAAGTTCGGCTCGTGCGGTGTGGACTCGTCCTGTTGGTATCCGCGGCGCTCGCCGCTCCCGGATCCGCGCACGCGGGTCGCTCGTTCTACGGCTGGCTGCACGGCAGCGAGGTGATGCCGGAGCGCGGCGTCGAGCTGCAGACGTGGATCAGCGAGGAGAATCGCGTCGAGGATGCGGCGAATCGCTCCGAGTCGCTGTGGGGCATCGGCCCGTTCATCGGCATCACCGATCAGCTCGAGATCGGCCTGCCGCTCGACGTCGTGTGGTTCAAGACGCCCGGCATGAACGGAGTCACCGCGCTCTACGACTACGGTGTCGAGCTCCGCTACCGCATGGTCACGCAAGATCCCGAGGAGGCGCCGCCGTTCGCGCCGCTCGTGCGCGTCGCCGTCAATCGCCTCGTCCTCCAGCGCGACACGATCCGTCCGGAGGTCAACCTCATCGGCACGTACGAGGTCGGCAGCGCGCACCTGATCGCCGACGTGAACTTCGTCGGCGAGATCTCGCGCGACGAGCACCACTTCGAGGTCCATCCCGGCGTCGGCGCGTCGTTCAACCTCCACGGCGATCTCCGCCTCGGCGTCGAGGCGTTCGCGCAGATCTCGATGGACGACACCGGCTCCACGTGGGCGGTAATCGGTCCGAACCTGTCGTGGACGCACGGCCGCACCTGGGTCTCCGCGAGCTACGGCATCGGCGTCTACCAGATCAAGGATGCGCCGCGCATGCAGTGGGGGATCGCATTCTGAAGGCACTCGCGCTCGTCGCGATCGCCGCCGGGGTCGCGCACGCGGCGCCGGGCGGTCGCGTCGTCGGCAAGGTCACGGTGACCGAGGCCGACGGCAAGAGCGCATCCGCCGACGTGATCGTCTATGTCGTCGGTTTCGCCGAGAAGGGCGAAGGCGGCGCCGCGACCGCCTCGATCGCGCAGAAGGGTCGCACGTTCGTCCCCGACCTCGTCGCCATCACCGTCGGCGAGAGCGTCACGTTCCCGAACGGCGACACGTTCCTCCACAACGTGTTCTCGCAGTCGAGCGCGCGCAAGTTCGACCTCGGCTCGTTCAAGAAGGGCGAGTCGAAGGACAAGTCCTTCCCGAACCCCGGCGTCGTCGACGTCTACTGCAACATCCACCCGGAGATGGCTGCGACGATCCTCGTGCTGCCGAACAAGCGCCACACGCGCACCATGCCCGATGGCAGCTTCACGCTCGACGGCGTGCCGCCCGGCCGGTGGACCGTGTTCGCGTACGCGCGCCGCGCCGCCAAGCCCGCGAGCACACCGGTGACCGTCGTCGCCGGTCAGGACGTGACGGTCAACCTGTCGCTCGTGCGCGGTGGCGAGCCACCGCACGTCAACAAGTTCGGCGAGAAGTACCGGACGCCGACGACGACCTATCGCTAGTTCGCCGGCAACGTGATCAGCTGGTTGATCGTGCGGCCGCTCGGGTCGGCCTTGCGGCGATCCGCGACGACGATCAGCATCTCGCCTTGCGCCTTCGACGCGCCGGTCGTGTCGCCGACCCACTGAAGGCCCTTGTCCTCGGCGTCCTTCGCGTCCTTCGCGCTGCCGAACGTGCACACGAGGACATCGATCTTGTTGACCGTGCCACTCGCGCAGTCCTTGCCGACGTCGGTCTGCGCGGTCGTGAGCGGCGACGGCTCGAGGCCGCCCTTCTTCCACGCGGCGACGACGCCGTCGCGCGACGAGGCGCCCTTCTTGTCCTTGCCGCACGCGCCGAGGAGCGCGAGCGCGAGTGCGAGCGAGACGACGAGCTTCATCAGCGGTGCTTCCATTTCTTGCCCTTGAACTTGCCGCGACCGCGACCGCGCTCGTTGACGATCACGCCACCACCGATGCCGACACCGACGCCGACCTGGATCGTCGGCACCGGGATGTGGACGTCGACGCTCACGCCTCCGCGCGCGCGGGGCGCCTCGACGACGACCGGCGGCGGCGCCTCGACGACGACCGCGGCCGGGAAGAGATCGACGCGCGCGCCGATCCAGCCCGACGGCGGCTCGACCTCGATCACGGGCCGTACGTAGACGAGCGGACGATAGGTCGCGTTGATCGCGACGTACGTCGGGCGTGCCTCGATGTACGCAGGCGCCGGCGCGCCGACGTAGAAGTACGCGCCCCCGACGACCTTGAAGTCGGGCTGACCTTCGGGCTCGAAGTAATGGAAGTGCGGGCCGTCGAGGTAGCAGTAGTGGACCATCGGCTCGGCGCCGACGTCGACGACCGCGTTGACCTGGATCGGGTGGTTGCCCTTGTACGCGAACTTGGGGCCATCCCAGCCGTACGCGACCGGGTCACCGATGAACACGTTGTTGTCGGCGTAGACCCGGTACTCCAGCTTGTTCGCCGGATAGACGTGAACGTGGGGCCCCTCGATATGGCAGATGCCGCCGCCCTCGACCTTCGCGATCGGATGGATGCCGGCGTAGCGAACCTGCTTGCCGAACTTCTTGGCGAACGCCGGCGAGACCGTGGCGACGGTGACGCAGGCAAACGCGACGAGTAACCAGCGGAGTTTCATGGTGCCTCCTGACGGCACCCACTAGTCAGCCGTGCCCCCGCCGGAGGGTCAAGGTTCAGTGTGGTTGGATCTGGGCGGACACCTTGAAGCTGCGCACGAGGTCGTCCAGCTCGGCGGTGAGCTTACCTTGCAGCGTCAAGGTCTCCGTGGCCTCGGCATCGAGCGGGATGTCGACGATGATCGCCGCGCCTGCGGGAACCTCGCGTGCGAGCGCGAGCTCACCCTCGGCGACCGTGGTGCCACTGGCTGCGGACGCGAACGTGTACTCGAGCCGCGTGAGCCGCATCGGCTTCTCCGCGGGATTGGTGACCTGGACAAAGACGCGGCTGTCGCGGGTGTTGTCGTTGACGCCGAGGACGCGGAGCTCCGGGGTCTTGGCGGAGTGACAACCGGCCGCACTGGCGGCGACCAGCAAGATGGCAACTACAAAACGAACCATGGCAACGAGGAACCATTGTGCGACCGGCGTGCCAGCGGGCAAGTAATCGCAAGTCCGCGAACGGTGGATACCGTGATCGACGCGGTGTGAACAGCCGTTTAGAAGTCGTGGCGGCAGTGTCGCGGTCGACCACACGTTCGCGTTAACGTCGCAACGTGAAGATCGAGAAGGGCCGTCGCGTAACGCTGAAAGTCGATCTCTCCGTAGCGGGAGGCCAGCAGCTCGAGAAGAGCACCGTCGAATTCATCCAGGGCAGCGGCAAGCTCCTGCCGGCCCTCGAGGCCGCCATCGAAGGCCTCGAGAAGGGTGGCAAGAAGGACGGTGTGATCAAGGCCAAGGAAGCGTTCGGGAACCCCGCGCTCCAGCCGCAGAAGCGGATGAAGCGGGCGGACTTCCCCGCGGATGCCAAGCTGACGCCGGGCGAGAAGCTCGTCGCCGCCAGCGACGACAAGGCCAAGATGAACGTCATCATCCAGATCGAGAAGGTCTCGGGCGACGACGTCGACGTCCGCCTGGTCCACCCGCTCGCCGAGAAGGACATCAAGTACGCCGTCGAGGTCGTCCAGGTGAGTGACCCTCGCCCGCCTCCGGTGCCCGCGCAGGCACTCGATCTCGAAGAAGAGACCTGAGTGTTCCCGCGCCGCCTCTACGCACATCGCGGCGCGTCCGCCGAGCGACCCGAGAACACGATGGTCGCGTTCCAGCGTGCGATGGAGATCGGCGTCGACGCGCTCGAGATGGACGTTCATCTCACGACCGACGGCCACTTCATCGTCGTCCACGACGACAGCGCCATGCGCACCGCCGGCTCGCCGCACGTGTGGAGCACGCTCACGCTCGCGGAGGCGCTGCGCCTCGACGTCGGCTGGGGCTTCGTCGCGCCCGACGGCACGCGGCCGTTCGCCGGCCAGGGCATCCGCGTTCCGCTGTTCGAGGACGTGCTCCGCGCGTTCCCCGACGTCGCGATCAACGTCGACCTGAAGGGCGCGGAGTCGGTGGGCCCGATGCTCGAGCTCCTGCGCCGGCTCGGCGCCGAGGATCGCGTCACGCTCGCGAGCTTCCAGACAACGACCGCCGTCGCGGTGCGCCGCGCGGGATTCGCCGGCAGCACGGCGCTGTCGCAAGGCGAGGTCGCGACGCTGTTCGCGATGCCCGCGGTGCTGTGGCGTCAGCTGCCGTTCACCGGCACGGCCGCACAGATTCCGACGCACCAGGGTCCGCTGCGATTCGATCGCCAGCCGTTCATCGCGAAGTGCCACAGCCTCGGGCTGCGCGTCGACTTCTGGACGATCGACGACGTCGCCGAGGCCCGGCGCCTCGTCGATCTGGGCGCCGACGGGATCATGACGAACGATCCGGCCGCGCTGAAGTCGCTGTTCGGTTAGTTCGCGTGGAGCAGGAGCTCGACGCGATTCTGGAGCGCGTCGGCATCGCGCAGGCGGCCGCCCGCGCGCAACGACTCGATGATCGGGCCAAAGCTGCGTGCGACGCGGTCCTCGAACGTCGCGCCCGGCCCGGCGATGTTCGTCATGTGGGCCGCGCGCTCGAGCGCGGCACTCGCGCCGGTGACGTCGCCACGAGCGAGGCGCTCGTTCGCGAGCCGGTGATGCAGGCCGAAATCGAAGTAGCTCTCCGAGGCGCGTTGATCGAGGATCGCGAGCGCGTCGTCGACGCGACCGGCGGCGTGAAGCGCGTCCTCGAGCACGCCGCGTAGCTCCTCGGTCGTCGAGTACCAGATGTGCCCCAGGTGCAGGCCGGTGTTCGCGAGATCGACCGCACGCAGGTGGTTGCCGCGCACGTACTCGAGGCGCGCGCGGTCGCGGTGCAGGCGTGCCGCACGCTCGGCCTCCGACAGATCCGACGTGCTCGGCCCCGTCGACGCGGCGACGAACGCGGCATCGGCATCGCCGTAGCGGCGCTCGCGCAGGTGGAGATAGCCGAGCGTCGACAGATCGTCGGCCGACGGGCGCGCGCGTCGCGACAGCAGGTCGAACACGATCGACAGCGCCTCGAGCTCCTCGGCCGCGTCGGGACCTTCGAGCGCGATCCGCGGCGCGGCACGCTCGGCCCACTCGACGAGCGCGCGCTCGAGCCAGCCCTCGTACCACGCGAGGAAGCTCGGCGACTCGGCGACGAGGTGCCCGCGCCCCGAGGTGTCGGCCCACACCTCGCCGCGATGCGGACCCTGGACGTAGAGCAGCGACGTCATGCCGCACCCCTGATCGGCGAGCGCGAGCGTGCCCGCGAGCGACATGCGGCCGGCCTCGTCGTCGGGCTCGTCCTCGTCCTCGTCGTCGCCGCCGTCGTCCTCCTCCTCGTCGTGCTCGTCCTCGTCGAGATCGGCGGCATCCCACACGTGCTGCGGCGCATCGTCGTCGTCGGCGTAGTCGTCGTCGAGATCGGCATCGAGCGACTCCTCGTCGGCGGCGCTGTGCGGCGGCGACTGGCCGAGCCGCATGAGGCCGTAGTACGGGCCGGCGCCGCTCGCGCCGACGTGGAGCAGGAACGCACGGACGTCCTCGGGAAGCGCGACGCCGAGCGCCCGCTCGAGGCCTGCCAGCTCGTCGCGCGTCAGCGGCTCGGCCAGCTCGTAGCGATGCGCATCCGCGCCGAACACCTGATGCGAGCGATCGATCACGGCGAGCAGAGCGATCCGACTGCGCAGCTCGGCGAGCCTGTCTTCCATTGCCACCAGGATAACCCGACTGTAAGCCACACCTCCGCCGTCCGTTGCCTGACCGTGCGCGTCGTCGTCATCGCGGTGCTCGCCGGGCTCGCCGGGTGCGTGGTGGTTCGGCCGCCGTACCCGGTCGAGCGCCCGCGCTGGCGCCTCGCGCCGGCGGTGAAGGAGACCGAGGTCGCGTGCGTGATCGCCCGCCCACTCGTTCGCCGCTCCGGCAAGCAGGGCATCGGCATCCAGCTGCTGCTCAAGAGCCGCGGCGACTGCTCGGTGCGCTTCACGCGCGCGCAGCTCGCGTTCGCCGGCGGCCGCACGATCGACGTCGGCGTGCCGGACGCGCAGGACTTGCCGGGCCATTCGCTCGTCTACGCGTGGTGGCCGATCCGGTTCGACAACAACGCGGCATGGAATGCGGGCCGCACCTCCGCCGAGCTCCGCCTCGCGTACGACATCGCCGGCACGCAGGGCGAGTGGTCGTTCACGCTGGAGCAACGCTGATGCGCGGGCTCGTCGTCGTGCTCGTGCTCGGCTCGCTGGCGGCGTGCTCGGACTACGCTCACCGCTCGACGCTCAACGCGCCGGGCGTCGTCGATCTCGCGACGCCACCGCCGATCGAGAACGGCAACCCCGACACGTACGAGCTCCCCGGCGAGCCCGGCAGCACGACCGTCGCGGTCATCCCCGCGCCGTACATCGCCGGTGGCGTCGGGCGCTACGACGTCGCCGACAGCGGCGCTGGCGAGGTCGGCCTCGACATCCGCATCGAGCGCACGCGGAGCGTCGGCCGCGAGCTCATCGCGCGCGAGAACTGGGGCCTCACGTTCGGCTTCGCGTTCCTGCAGTGGGGCGACGGCGTGCGCACGATCGCGCCCGGTGCGTTCTCCGCGGAGCTCGACTATCGCTTCCTCGCGAAGGTGTGGCCGATCGATGTCGGAATCGGGCCCGCTGTATACGTTGACGACACCGCTGTCGGCGGCCAGCTGTCGGTTCGCTGTGCAGTCGCACTGCTCCGGGCACGGTATGTGGCAAACACCGGCGCGGAGATGATCGTTGGTCTACAGATTCCCATTCCGTTCTTCTTCAGCTGGTCCCGCTAACGCTTGCGCGTCGTCGGTGGGTGGGGCAATTTCCGCCCATGGCTCTCAAGAAAGGCGTCGGCGTGAAGCCGGCCGAAGGCAAGCTCGGCATCCTGCTCCCCGGTATGGGCGCGGTCGCCACGACGTTCATCGCCGGCGTGCAGGCGATCCGTCGCGGCCTCGGCAAGCCGATCGGTTCGCTCACGCAGCTCGGTCACATCCGCATCGGCAAGCGCACCGATGGCAACTCGCCGGCGATCAAGGACTACGTCTCGCTGGCGAAGCTCGATGACATCGTGTTCGGCGGCTGGGACATCTTCCCCGACAACGCGTACCAGGCCGCGGTGCGCGCCGGCGTGCTCGACACGCGCCTGCTCGACCAGCTGAAGGACGAGCTCGAGGCGATCAAGCCGATGACCGCCGTGTTCGAGCAGGCCTACGTGAAGAAGCTGAACGGCCCGAACCTCAAGAAGGGCACGTCGAAGATGGACCTCGCCAACCAGGTGATGGCCGACATCAAGACGTTCAAGGAGACGAACGGCTGCGATCGCCTCGTCGCCGTGTGGTGCGGTTCGACCGAGGTCTACCGCAAGCCGAGCGACGTCCACTCGTCGCTCGCGAAGTTCGAGGCGGGCCTCGAGCGCTCCGACGACGACATCGCGCCGTCACAGATCTACGCGTACGCGTGCCTCAAGATGGGCGTGCCGTACGCCAACGGCGCGCCGAACCTGTCGGTCGACACGCCCGCGCTGCTCGAGCTCGCGCGCAAGCAG
>JAEWJO010000070.1 GCA_023386455.1 Pseudomonadota bacterium
CCGCCGATCTTGCCGCCGCGCACGCGGCGATCGCCGCGGTCGCCGCGCGACCGGCAACGCCGCCGCCTGCCGACGCAGCGACGCCCGCCCGCGAGGCCGAGGGCAACGACGTTCGCCGCGACGCCCACGGCTTCGACGAGCACGAGGAGGCGTTCTTCAACCGCGCCGAGTCGGGCACCGGCATCGTGCCGAAGTTCGAGTCGTTCGATGACCTCGACGAGGACTACCAGCCCGTCGGGTTCTGGGACCGCGTGTTCGGCCGCACGAGACCGAAGAACAAGTAGACGCGAACCAGCGTCACGGGCGCCACCTCCCGACGGTGGGCGCGTATCTTCGACGCATGCGCATGATTGCCGTGGCGCTGATCGCCGCCGTCGGATGCTCCTCGCCGCCCGTGCGGACACCGGCGCCGCCCGCAACACCGGCGGCGCTTCCCGCCGTCCAGCGTCCCGATCGAGATCCGCCGCCGCCCGCGCTGCGGCTCCCCGGCGACGTCCGACCGGAACGCTACGCGCTCGATCTCACGATCGTCCCGGAGCGCGACGTCGTGCCCGGTGTCGTGACGATCGAGGCGTCGATCGTGCGGCCGACGCGCGTCGTGTGGCTGAACGCGACGGATCTCGAGATCGGCGCGGCGACGCTGAACGCGCAGCGCGCGCGCGTGATCGCCGGCGGCGCGGACTTCATCGGGCTCACGGTCGACCGCGAGCTGCCGCCCGGCCCGTTGAAGATCGAGGTTCCGTTCAAGGCCCCGCTCGCGCACACCCGGAGCGTCGGCATCTACGCCGAGCGCGAGGGCTCGGATGCGTACGCGTACACGTTCTTCCAGCCGATCGATGCCCGACGGGCGTTCCCGTGCTTCGACGAGCCCGCGTACAAGGTGCCGTGGCGGCTGACGTTCCACGTGCAGAAGGCTCATGTCGCACTCGCCAACACCGCGGTCACCGGCGAGACCGACGAGCCGGGCGGCATGAAGAAGGTCGAGCTCGCCGAGTCAAAGCCCCTGCCGAGCTACCTCGTCGCGTTCGTCGTCGGTCCGTTCGAGGTCGTCGATGGTGGCGTTGCCGGTCGGGTCAAGACGCCGGTCCGCTTCATCATCCCGAAGGGCCGCGGCGGCGAGCTCCGGTGGGCGAAGGACGTCACGCCGCGGGTGGTCGCGGCGCTCGAGGACTACTTCGACATGGACTATCCGTACGGCAAGCTCGATGTCGCGGTGGTCCCCCGCTACTGGGGCACGATGGAGCATCCCGGCATCGTCGCGATGGGCCAGCCGCTGACGCTGATCCGTCCCGATCAGGAGACACGGTCGCGCAAGGAGCACTACGCGAACATCCTCGCGCACGAGCTCGCGCACTACTGGTTCGGCGACGTCGTGACGATGAAGTGGTGGGACGACACCTGGCTCAACGAGGCGCTCGGCGAGTGGATGGACATGGTGATCACCGACGCCGTCGAGCCGACGTGGCACCAGCGCGACGAGCGCGTCGGGATCGCGACCGAGGCGATGGACAGCGACGAGGCGCTCACGACCCAGGCGATCCGCCAGCCGGTCACGACGCGTGACGGCATCGGCGCATCGTTCGACAACGGCATCACCTACTTCAAGGGGTCGTCGGTGGCGCGCATGTTCGAGGCGTACGTCGGGCCGACGAAGTGGCGCGACGCGATCCGCACCTACATCCGCGCGTTCCAGTGGCGCAACGCGACCGCCGACGACCTGCTGCAGACGATCCGCGAGCAGCTCGGGCCGAGCATCGAGACCGCGATGCGGACGTTCCTCGAGCAGCCGGGCGTCCCGCACATCCGCGCCGAGCTCGTATGCACGGCGGGCGAGACGCCGAAGCTCGCGCTCCATCAGACGCGCGCGCTCCCCGCCGGCGTGACGGACACTGTCTCGCACCGGACCTGGCACGTCCCGGTCTGCGTGCGCTACGGCGACAAGCAAGCGTCGCGGACGTGCACGATGCTCGACCGTGCCGATGCCGAGGTCGTGCTGGATGGCGTGAAGGGGTGCCCGACGTGGTGGCTCCTGAACGCCGACGCGAACGGCTACTACCGCTCGACCGTCGATCCGGCGATCGCGAAGGCGCTGCTGACGCCGACGTCGGCGATCGCGAAGGCGGCGAAGCCGAGCGCGGCCGAGAAGTCGATGCTCGTCGCCGACCTGCGCGCGATGGTCGATCGCGACGAGCTCGCATTCGACCAGCTGCTGGCGCTGACGCCGCTGATCGCCGCCGATCCCGACGAGAGGACCGCGATCCACGCGATCGTCGCCGCGAGCTTTCGCAGCGATATCCTCGACGACGCGCTGTACGCGAAGTCTCGCACGTTCGTGGTGCGCACGTTCGGTCCGCGGGCGAGGAAGCTCGGCTGGGCGCGCCAGAAGACCGACAGCGACGAGCGACACGCGCTGCGCCGCAGGTTCGTGTCCGCGGTCGCCGACAAGGATGCCAACCTGACGAAGCAGGCGGTGGCCCTCGCCGACCGCTGGCTGCGCGATCGTACGGGCGTCGACGACGAGATGGTCGAGGCGGTCCTGCGCACCGCGGCGCGCGATGGCGATCAGGCGCGGTTCGACAAGGTGCTCGACGCGGTCAAGCACGCGCGCGACCGCACCGAGCAGCAGCGCCTGATCCGGACGCTCGGCGAGTTCCGCGACCCCGCGCTCGCGGCGCGGGCGCTCGAGCTCGTGCGTGGGACCGAGCTCGATCTGCGCGAGACGCTGCGGATCCTCTACGCGGTGACGTTCAGCCGCGAGAACCAGGAGCTCGGGCTCGCGTTCGTCACGAAGCACATCGACGAGCTCCTCGGGCGGATGCGCGAGGACGAAGCGTCCTGGTTCCTCGGCGGTCTCGCCGGTGGCGTCTGCACCGCCGAGCAGCGCACGGCGATCGCCGAGCTCGTCCGCCCGCGTGCCGCGAAGTACAGCGGCGCGGAAGCGGCGGTGAAGCTCGGCCTCGAGCAGAGCGAGCAGTGCATCGCGAAGGCCGAGCGCCAGCGCCCGGCGATCAAGCGCTTCCTCGATCGCTACTGAGCGGCGGCCCAGGCGAGCTCGATGCCGCCGCGCGTGCCGCTCATGCGCAGGCGCACGAGCTTCGCGTTCGGTCCGAGCAGCGGCGTCGTCCGCGGGAACCGCGCGATGTACGCGGTCGCGAAGTCGCCGAGCGCGGGAAAGTCCGCGCGGATCGTGAACGTCGGACGCTTGTCCTTCACGATCTCGAGCGGCTCGATCTCGTTGCCCTGCTCGTCGACGAGCACGACGCGCCACACGCTCTTCTTGCCGCGATCGAGATCGTTCTCGCGGCGATCCCAGGTCGTCACCATGAGCTCGAGCTCGTACGGGCCGGCCATCTCGGCCTGCGCCTGCGCGAACACCTGATCGCGCGCGGCGCCGGTGAGCTTGCGATACTCGGCGTCGCGCGCCGCCTGGGCCGCGCGCCCCTCGGGCGGCGTGGACGGAGCG
>JAEWJO010000125.1 GCA_023386455.1 Pseudomonadota bacterium
CGACCGTGCTCGTCGAGGGCGAGACCGGCACCGGCATGGAGCTCGGCGCGCGTGCGGTCCACGACGCGTCGCCGCGCCGCAAGGGACCGTTCGTCGCGGTCGACTGCGGCGCGTTGCCCGAGGGCCTGCTCGAGAGCGAGCTGTTCGGCCACGTCCGCGGCGCGTTCACCGGCGCGGCTCACGCGCGCACCGGGATGCTCGTTCGCGCGAGCGGCGGCACGCTGTTCCTCGACGAGCTCGGCCGGATCACGCCGACGCTGCAGGCGCGCCTCCTGCGGGTGCTCGAGGAGCGCGTCGTGCGACCGCTCGGCGGCGACAGCGAGCGCACGATCGACGTGCGCATCATCGCCGCGTCGCGCGACGATCTCGACGGCGAGGTCGCGGCCGGGAGGTTCCGTGCCGACCTCATGTACCGGCTCGCGGTCGTCCGCGTCGCGTTGCCGCCGCTGCGAACGCGGCGCGAGGACATTCCGATCCTCGTGCGCGAGCTGCTGCGCAGGCGCGGCCTCGCCGACGAGACACCGACCGGACCGGGGATCGATCGCCTGCTCGCGCACGGCTGGCCCGGCAACGTCCGCGAGCTGCGCAACATCCTCGATCGCGCACTCGCGCTGACGCCCGGTGCGCAGCGCTTCACCGATCTCGCGATCCGGCTCGGCCCGGGCGCCGTCGCCGGCGAGGGGCTCGCCGTGCGCACCGACCTCCCCTACGCCGACGCGAAGGCGATGGTGCTGCACGACCTCGAGCGCCGGTATCTCGCCGACGTGATCGCGCGCGAGGGCGGCAACCTGTCGGCGGCATCGCGCGCGTCCGGCATCGACCGCAAGCACCTGCGCACGCTCGCGCGCAAGCACGGCCTCGTCGACGGTCCGGATCGCGATCCGTTCGATCCCGACGAGGGGGATTAGCACAGCACGCGGACGACGATCGCCGAGATGTTGTCGCGGCTGCCCGCCTCGTACGCCGCGTCGACGAGCGCACGACATGCCGCCTGCGCGGGCAGCGCGAGCAGCTCGGCGATCCGCGCCTCGGGGAGCGGCTCCGAGAGACCGTCGCTGCAGAGCAGGTAGACGTCGCCCGGAAGTGCCCGGCCGGCGCTGACCTCGGGCTCTCCCGTCGGCGTGCCAAGCGCGCGGGTGACGACGTGGCGCCACGGGAAGTGCTCGATGTCCGGCGGCGGCGTGCCCGACGCGATCATCTGCGCGAGCAGCGAGTGATCGATCGTCAGCTGGGCGAGCTGTCCCGCGCGCAGCCGGTAGACGCGGCTGTCCCCGACGTGGCCGATCACCGCGCGGTCGTCGGCGATCCGCAGCACCGCGACGGTCGAGCCCATCTGCTCGAGGATGCCGGTGCGGCGCGCCGAGATGCGCTCGTTCGCGAGCCGCGTCGCGACGATGATCTCGTTCTCGTCGATCGCGCGCTCCGGATCGATCCGGTAGGGCCACGTGACATCGGCGTCGCTCGACGTGCGACGCACGAGCTCGCAGATCGCATCGACCGCGATCGCGCTCGCGACCTCGCCGCCCTCGTAGCCGCCCATGCCGTCGGCGACGACGAACAGACCGAGATCGGGGCGCGCGCAGATCGCGTCCTCGTTGTTGGGACGTCGACCGGGAACCGTGAGGGCGAAGGCATCGAGCTGCATGCCCTCCCCGTAGAGCGCGAACCGTGCCCGCGTAGATCCGCGACGGCACGGGGGCCCCTGGGGCGGCCGCACCCCGCATTTAGGCGCGACCCGGGGGGAGCCGGGGGTGTCGCCCGGATGTATGTTGCAGCGCCATGGACGTCATCGACGCGATCGGCAACACGCCGCTGATCGAGCTGAAGAAGGTCGCGAAGGGCCTTCCGAACCGCGTGTTCATCAAGTGCGAGCACCTCAATCCGGGAGGCAGCGTCAAGGACCGGACCGCGCGCGCGATCATCCTCGATGCCGAGGCGCGCGGCGTGCTCGTGCCTCACTCCAGCCCGCCGATGACCATCATCGAGGGCACCGCCGGGAACACCGGCATGGGCTTCGCGCTGATCGCCGCATCGCGTGGGTACCGCTGCATCTGCGTGATCCCGGAGAGGGTCGCCGCCGACAAGCGGATCGCGCTGCGCCAGGTCGGCGCCGAGGTCTACGTCGCGAAGGCCGCGGGCATCAAGAGCCCCGACAACTTCCGCAACGTCGCCGCGCGGCTCGCCGAGGAGAACGGCTGGTTCGCGACGAACCAGTTCCACAACCCGGCAAACCTCCACGCGCACTACGGCGCGCCCGGCATCTCGGGCACCGGCCCGGAGATCTGGAAGCAGATGGGCGGCCCCGACGGCGCGAAGATCGGCGCGTTCGTGTCGAGCGCCGGCACCGGCGGCACGATCACCGGCGCGGGCACGTTCCTCAAGGAGAAGCAGCCGGACATCAAGGTCGTGCTGGCCGACCCGTACGGCTCGGGCCTCGGCGAGTGGGTCAACACCGGCGAGCTCGGCCCCGACGGACCGTTCGTGATCGAGGGCATCGGCTCGGCGAGCCTGCCGTCGAACCTGCACCGCCAGCCGCTCGACTACGCCGAGAAGATCCACGACGACGAGGCGCTCGCGATGGTCGAGCGGCTCGTCAAGGAAGAGGGCCTCACCGTCGGCGGCTCGACCGGTGTCAACGTCGTCGCCGCACTCCGGGTCGCCGCGCGCACCGACCTCGTCGGTCCGGTCGTCACGATCGCCGCCGACCTCTGGGATCGCTACCGCTCGACCGCCTGGATGAAGGCGTGGGAGCAGCGCGAGCTCGAGGGTGTCGTGTTCCTCCAACCGTACGCGCCGAAGACCTAGTAAGCTCGCCTCCTGTGAAGGCGTTCCTGAGCTACGGCCTGTCGCTCGCGGGTCTGGGGTTCCTCGCGGCGGCGGTGATGGGTGCGATGCTCGTCAACCTGAGCTACGTCGCCGCTCGCTTCAACATGATCAACATGCTGAGGCAGAGCGCGAACAAGGCGGAGCTCATGTGCAAGACCGCCAAGCTCACGTTCTACCAGCCGCTCGGCGAGGCGATGAAGATCGCCGCGATGGCGCAGACGACCGACCTCAAGATCCTCGCGATGTCGACGGTGCCGACCTACGACGCGAACTGCCAGATGGTGACGATGCACTGGAAGAAGCTGTTCGGCCACGGCAAGAAGGGCGTGGTGTTGCTCGTCGGCGGCCTCGTGCTCGCGATCGCCGTCAAGACGTCGCCGATCTTCCACATCATCGCGCTCGTCGTCGGTGCGATCGCCGCCGTCTGGTTCATGGTGACGAAGTCCGAGAACGAGCGCTCGCTCCTCCGCGCGCGCGCCGAGATCCTGCCCGAGGTCGACCGCGCGTTCGCCGAGGGCCGCTACGTGCGCTACGGCTGAGAACCCGCGCAGCTCCCGCGACGCGGCGCCGCGACCTGTGCTGTGATTCGCGGCATGAAAGCACGCGCCGCCGTCGCATTCGCCGCAGGAAAGCCGCTCGAGATCGTCGAGGTCGAGGTCGCCAAACCGAAGGCCGGTGAGGTCATGATCCAGATCGTCGCGACCGGCGTCTGCCACACCGATGCGTTCACGCTCTCGGGCGACGATCCCGAAGGTGTGTTCCCGTCGATCCTCGGCCACGAGGGCGGCGGCATCGTCGTCGAGGTCGGCGAGGGTGTCACGAGCGTGAAGCCCGGCGACCACGTCATCCCGCTGTACACGGCCGAGTGCCGGCAGTGCAAGTTCTGCCGGTCGGGCAAGACGAACCTGTGCCAGGCGATCCGTGCGACGCAGGGCAAGGGCCTCATGCCCGACGGCACGTCGCGGTTCACGCACGAGGGCGCGCAGCTGTTCCACTACATGGGAACGAGCACGTTCTCCGAGTACACCGTGCTCCCCGAGATCTCGGTCGCCGTGATCGACAAGGCGGCGCCGCTCGAGAAGGTGTGCTTGCTCGGCTGTGGTGTGACGACCGGCATCGGCGCCGTGCTCAACACCGCGAAGGTCACGCCCGGCTCGACGGTCGCCGTGTTCGGCCTCGGCGGCATCGGCCTCGCCGTGATCCAGGGCGCCGTGATGGCGAAGGCCGGCCGCATCCTCGCGGTCGACACGAATCCCGCCAAGTTCGAGCTCGCGCGCCAGATGGGCGCGACCGACTGCGTGAACCCGAAGGATCACACGGTGCCGATCCAGCAGGCGATCGTCGACATGACCGACGGCGGCGTCGACTACAGCTTCGAGTGCGTCGGCAACGTCGACGTCATGCGCGCCGCGCTCGAGTGCTGCCACAAGGGCTGGGGCGAGTCGACGATCATCGGCGTCGCCGGTGCGGGCCAGGAGATCAAGACGCGTCCGTTCCAGCTCGTCACCGGCCGCGTCTGGCGCGGCAGCGCCTTCGGCGGCGTTCGCGGCCGCACCCAGCTGCCCGGCATGGTGCAGCAGGCGATGCGCGGCGAGATCGCACTCGATCCGTACATCACGCACAACCTGCCGCTCGAGAAGATCAACGAGGCCTTCGATCTGATGCACGAGGGCAAGTCGATCCGTACTGTGATCCGCTTCTGAGCTAGCGCGTCGCCGGCAGCTGCACGACGGAGAACACGGCCCCTGTGGGATCCGTCGCCACCGCGATCCGCCCGTACGGCGTGTCGAACGGTGCGACCCCGACCTTGCCGCCGAGCGAGGTGATCGTCTTCACCGCCGCGTCGGTGTTCGGGACGGCGAAGTACGCCATCCAGTGCGGCGGCACGCCGGCCCACTCCTTCGTCATCTGCAGGACGCCGCCGACCGTCTTCGGTCCCTTGTGCAGCGTGTAGTACTCGGTCGGTGGCCCGCCGCCGTCGAGCTTGTGCGGCTCGAGGCCGAACACCTTGCAGTAGAAGTCGCGCGCCTTCGCCGCGTCGGGCGTGTTCACCTCGTACCAGGTCATCGTGCCCGGCTCGTCGATCCGCTGCGCCCCGCTGTGCCGCTTCGGTTGCCACGCGCCGAACACCGCACCGGTCGGATCCGTGAACACGGCCATCCGGCCCTCCTCCATCACGTCCATCGGTCCCATCATCACGGTGCCGCCGTTCGCCTTCACCTTCGCGGCCGTGTCGTCGACGTCGTCCGTCGAGAAGTACACGCTCCACGCCGAGGGCATCTTCGTCCCGGGCCCGATCTGGCCGAGCCCCGCGACGTGATCGTTGCCGAGGTTCGCCATCGCGTAGTGTCCGCTCTCCGGACCTCCGATCGCGAACGTCCACCCGAACAGCCCCTTGTAGAACTCGCGTGCCTGCTCGGCATCCGTCGTCATCAGGTCCACCCAGCTGATCGTGCCGGGCACGTGCTTTCCGATCGTCGTCATGAGTCTCCTCCTCCGCGCGCAAACCTACGCCGCGGTCCGCACGATCGCTCGCGGGAGTGCGTGCCGATTCTGCGCGGTGCTCGCTACCGAAGATTGGTGTCGAGACTGTATGGACCGCAGTGCGAGTTGTCGAACCCGTCGACGTACAGCCAGTAGAGCGTGCTGCTACTGATCGTCACGTTCGTCAGCCTCGGCCCGAACCCGCACGTGTCGTCGTTGCACCCGATCTGGTTGCCATTGACGCGCTTCACGTACAGCACCGGATCCCAGGCGGGCTCGGGACAGATGTCCGCATCGAGCAGCAGCGACTGCGCCGGGCATGTCGTGAAGAAGTAAGCGAGGTCCTTGCCGCCCGAGCCGGGCGCGTCGCAGTTCTGATCCACCGGGTCCGTGATGTTCGTCGAGCCGCACGTGTTGCCCGTCAGCGTCTGTTGCCCGGACGGCAACGGCATCCCGTCGCGCCCGCCCCGCACGACGCGAAGCACCAGGTCCCCCGACTCCGCGTCGCTGTCCTGGTCGACGACGATGCAGCTCTCACCCGCGCCGAGCGACACCGCCACCTGGCTCTGCCCGCCGTTGCACGCGTCGTCGCTGCACGCGGCCGCGCCTGTCCCGGTCCCGACCTGCGAGCACGCCTTCCGGTACACCCGGACCACCGTGTCGAACGACGACCCGAACGTGTCGAAGTAGTAGACCTGCGCAGCAGTGAGGTTCACGCGATAGAACAGATCGCGGCCGCCCGTCCCGCCGCAGCCATCCGGCCCGACGTCGTCATTGGCCTGCAGCGCGTTGCCGATGAACATGCCGCCCGCCGTCACGTTGATCGCGCCAGCGGCCTGATCGTTGACCGCGCACGGCGTGTCGACCGTGTCGCAGTTCTGGTCGATGCCGTCGCCACAGATCTCGGCGGTCGGCACGCACCCGTCGGCCATGATGTCGGGCACGAGCGCGTCGACGACCGGTCCGTCGATCGATACGCCGCCCGGCACCTCGCACGTCATCGTCGCGAGCTCGCACACGAGCGGCGTCGGACAGTTCGTGTCGTCGGTGCACGGCGCGCCGGGCACCGGTCGTGGCGAGTAGCACCCCGCGAGGGCGCACACGAGCCCGACCGTCGACCATCGCCGCATCTCCTCGATGGTCACCCCGTGATGGTCGGCCGCGCAACACCTACATTCGGGCGTCAGTCCTCGGAGCGCCCCGTGCCCTCGCGATCGCGCTCGTAGCGGCGTGCGAGCGGAAATGGCGGCAACCACGCCTCGCGACGGCAGATCCAGCTCTCGTACGTCGGTGTCAGCTGATCCGGAGCATCCAGGGATCCCAGGCTCACTTCGACCTCGTCGCCGGTGCGAGCGAAGACGGACGAGCCGCAGCGAGGGCAGAAGAAGCGACCGGCGTAGTCGCGAGTCTCGCCCTCGATCGTCACGGCTTCCTGCGGAAAGATGGCGGCGGCGTAGAAGAGGGCGCCGTGGTGTTTGCGGCAATCCAGGCAGTGGCAGAGGCCGACGCGGTACGGCCGCCCGGACGCCACGAGTCGAACGCTGCCGCACAGGCAACCGCCGGTGAACTGGTCCATTGCAGGGCGATGATGCCACGCGGCCGCGAGGCGGTCAGAGTGCCGGCAGGCCCTGGATCGTCATCCCGCCGTCGACGACGAGCGCCTGGCCCGTCACGTAGGACGACGCCGGCATCGCGAGGAACGCGATCGCGCTCGCCATCTCCAGCGGCTCGGCGATCCGGCCGAGCGGGGTGCGCGCGAGGATGCGCGCGAGCGCCTCGGGGTTGCCGAGCACCGGCTCGACGAGCGGCGTCCGCGTGTACCAGGGCGAGACGGTATTGACGCGGATCGCGTCGCGCGCCCACTCGAGCGCGAGCGTGCGCGCGGCCTGCGCGAGGCCTGCCTTCGCAGCGCCGTAGGCGACCCCGGTCGGCAGCGCGACGTGGCCGCCGACGGAGCCGACGTGGACGACACTCGCGCCCTGCGCGGCGCGCAGGAATGGATGGAGGTCGCGCG
Organism: Pseudomonadota bacterium; assembly: GCA_023386455.1. GTDB lineage: Bacteria > Myxococcota_A > Polyangia > Haliangiales > Haliangiaceae > JABFXX01. Next base: position 7,325 of record JAEWJO010000125.1, read on the forward strand.
ACAACAGGAGCGGCGCGGTCAGGTTGATGTCGATCAGCCGCTGGATCGTCGCGTCGTCGTATCCGACGAGCGGACCGCGGACGTTGGTGCCGGCGTTGTGGACGAGCACGTGCAGCACGCCGCGCTGCCGGACCGCCTCGACGATCGCGGCCCTGCCCTCCGCGGTCGTGACGTCCGCGGCGACCGCCGATGCCTGATCGCCGACGTCACGCACGAGGTCGTCGAGGCCACGCGGATCGCGCGCCGCGGCGATGACACGAGCGCCGAGCGCGCACAGCTCCTCGACGACCGCTCTCCCGATCCCCCGACTTCCGCCGGTGACGAGCGCGACGCGACCGTCGAGACGCCAGTGAGATCCACTCATCGGACACGACTATACGCGCTGCGGTCTCGCCACGCGGGAGCGTACGCATCCGCTCCGACCTGCGCGCTGGATGAGTGAGGAGATTGGCGGCGCGATGCGGATCTCCGCGGCATCTGCTACAGGGGATCCGATGCAGATCGGCATGATCGGACTCGGGCGAATGGGCGCGAACATGGCGCGGCGGCTCATGCGCGGTGGACACCAGTGCGTCGTGTACGACCGGACCGCGGCGGCGGTCTCGGCGCTCGAGGGATAAGGCGCGACCGGCGCCGACTCGCTCGCGACGCTCGTCGGCAAGCTCGCCGCACCCCGCGCGGTGTGGGTC
>JAEWJO010000083.1 GCA_023386455.1 Pseudomonadota bacterium
GATCAAGCCCGCGCCGCTGTCGCAGCTCGAGGAGCTGCTCGCGAGCGTTGCCGGCGCGATGGGACCGACGAGCCGGCGTCGCGCGATGCCGACCGGGCCGATCGCGACGCTGCCGCCACCGACGGCACCTCACGATGGTGCGGGCTCAGCGAGCTCCCGCGCGACGGCCGACGAGGACTCCGAGCCGTAGTAGAGTGCGCAGTAGATGACCGCGCTGCGCCAGCTCTCCGAGCAGCTCCTGTCGGGCGCGGTCGAGATCGACCAGGCGCAGCCGATGGCGCCTCGGTTCATCGCCGAGCCCGTCGCGGCGGGCAGCTACTTCGTGTCGAGCTTCGCGAACGTCAGCGCGTTCGACACCGACGACGGCCTCGTCCTCGTCGACACGGGCAGCTTCATCCTCGCCGAGCCGACGCGCGCGCGCCTGCGCGGCATCACGAAGCGGCCCGTGCACACGGCGGTGTGGACGCACGGCCATGTCGATCACTGCTTCGGCGTCGAGCTCTACGAGCGCGACTCCGGCCGGCGCGTGCACGTCGTCGCGCACGAGGCCGTCCGGCGCCGATTCGAGCGCTACCAGCTGACGCGCGAGTGGAACCAGCACATCAACCAGCGCCAGTTCCAGACGACGACGCCATTCCCCGGCGAGTTCCGCGCGCCCGACGAGATCTACGAGCGAGGCCTGACGCTCGTCGTCGGCGGCCGCCGGTTCGAGCTCCATCACGCGCTCGGCGAGACCGACGATCACACCTGGGTCTGGGTCCCCGATGCCGGTGTCCTGTGCACGGGCGACCTGTTCATCTGGGCGTCGCCGAACTGTGGCAATCCGCAGAAGGTGCAGCGGTTCCCGCGCGAGTGGGCCGCGGCGCTGCGCGCGATGGATGCGCTCGGTCCCGAGGTCCTCTTGCCCGGTCACGGCGTGCCGATCTGGGGCCGCGAAGCCGTGCATCGCGCGCTCGACGACACCGCGACCTTCCTCGAGTCGCTCGTCGAGCAAGTCGTCGCGCTCATGAATACCGGCGCGCGGCTCGACGAGATCCTCGCTCGCGTCCAGGTCCGTCCGGACCTGCTCGCGCGGCCGTACCTGGCGCCGATCTACGACGAGCCGGAGTTCATCATCCGCAACCTCTACCGGCTGTACGGCGGCTGGTGGGACGGCAATCCCGCCCACCTCAAGCCCGCGCGCGAGGCCGCGCTCGCGACCGAGCTGGCGACCCTCGCGGGAGGGCCCGGCGTGCTCGCGACCCGCGCCAGCCGGCTCGCCACCGACGGTGACTTCGCGCTCGCGTGCGAGCTGATCGAGCTGGCCGCCGCCGCTGCTCCCGGCGACGCCGTGATCGGGGCACTCCGGGGCGAGATCTACGCCAACCGGGCCCGCCAGGAGCGCTCGCTCATGGCCCGGGGGGTCTACACGGCGGTCGCCGAGGGCGAGCGCAAGAAATAGGTGGGCTTCCGAAGACGATTCGGCCCCGCAAGTAGTGAAGAGGATTTGCCTCCGGCCTCTGCCGCACCGTATAAATCGACGATGTCGGAGCGCGAGCCGGCCATGCTGGTCGACGAGCCTGTCGGGACCCCCGCGGCTACCCCTGCGCCGCGCCCATCGGTGCTGCAACGGCCGACGCCCAAGCGCGACGCGGCCGCGGTCTACGTCGTCGGGTTCTGGAAGCGGTTCGCGGCCGCGATGATCGACTTCTTCGTCGTCGTGCCGGCCGCCCTGATCATCACGCTGATCGTCAGCAAGATCGCCGGCGTTCACCTGCCGGCGAAGAACATGAAGCTGCTCGACGTCGACATGTGGATCGACCTCGTGCTCGCGACCGATCCGGCGCTCGTCATGGGCCTCGTGCTGTTCCTCGCGATCGGCATGACGTACCTGTTCGTCTTTCACATCACGCTCGGCCGCACGCTCGGCATGCGGCTCTTGAAGATGAAGGTCATCGACATCTACGGCGATCCGCCCTCGCCCGCACGCTGCGCCGCGCGGTGCGCCGGCTACCTCGCCGGTGTCGCAACGTTGTTCCTCGGGTTCCTCTGGATCGGGTTCGACAGCGAGAAGCGCGGGCTGCAGGACTGGATCGCGGGGACCTACGTGATCAGGATCTAGATGCCGATCCGGCTCAGCTCCCTGCTCGTGCGCGACGGCCTCGTCGGCGTGAAGCGCATGGAGAAGGCGTTCCAGCGCCAGGTGATCTACGGCGGAAGCCTCGACACGATCCTGCTCGAGATGAGCCTCGTCCCCGAGGAGCGTCTGACCCAGTACCTCGCGCTCGCGTCGGGCCTGCCGCCGGCAGCGCGCGACGAGGGCGCCGACCTCGAGGCCGCGGCGGTCGACCTCATCTCGAGCGAGATCGCGTCGCAGTTCCGCGCGGTCCCGCTGTCGATGGAGGGCGAGGCGCTGCGCGTGCTCGTGTGCTCGCCGCTCGAGATCAGCGAGCTCGAGGATCTCGCCGATCTGCTCGACCGCCCGCTTCAGCCGCTGATCACGCCGGAGTACCGCTGGCACCTCGTCTACGCGAAGGCGTACGGCATCGACGCGCCGGCGCGGTTCTCGACGCTCGCGCGCCAGCTCGAGGTCGACGCGACGCCGGTGCCGGTCGGCCGCGCGCGCAGCGTGATCATCGAGGACGCGGTCGTCGTCGCGGATCCCGACGAGACCGTCCCGCTCGTGTCGCGCCAGCCGCGCATCTCGGATAGCGCGCCGATGCCCGCACCGTCGGCGGACGCGACCGCCCGGATCCAGTTCGAGCCGCCGCTCGATCCGCGCGGCCACCGCAAGACGATGGTCGGGCTCACGCCGAACCGGGCGACGACCGACAGCGGCCTCGGCCAGACGCCGCGGGCGCCGGCGCCACCGGTGTTCGACGCGCGCCCGGTCCCGCCGATCTCGTGGTCGGAGCCGGTGACACCGCCGCGCGGCGTGCACCGGCCCGGCACCGACCGGCGCGGCCGCATCAGCGAGCCGATCGCGACCGCCGGCCGCGACAGCCCGCTCGCGATCGTCCGTGCGCGCGAGCTGCTCGCGACCGCCGAGGATCGCGACACCGTGTTCCTGACGCTGCTCCGTGCTGCGCGTGGCCGCGCGCGCTACGCGGGTCTGCTCACCGTGCAGGGCGGCGCCGCGATCGGTCGCGTCGCGCTCGCCGAGACCGGCATCGACATCGCCGCGATCCAGAAGGTGCTCATCCCGCTCGATATCGTGTCGCCGTTCCGCTCGGTCGTGCAGAACCAGCAGGCGCATATCGGTCCGCTGTCGTCGGAGGACAGCGGTCTCGACGCGATGATCATGCGCATGGGCGGCTCGATGCCGCCGTCGGCGCTGCTGATGCCGGTCGTGCTGCGCGACCGTGTCGTCGCCGTCGTCATCGCGCACCGCGTGCACTCGGACCTGAAGCTCGTCGACGTCACCGAGCTGTTGCCGCTCGCCAGCGGCGCCGCCGACGCGCTCGGCCGGCTGATCGTCAAGCACAAGTCCGCGGGCTACCGCACGCCGACGAGCGACCCGGCCCCGATCGAGATCGAGAGCTCGCACGTCGACACCAAGCGCATCCCGAAGATCGACAGCGACTGGCGCGAGCCGGCGGAGCGGCCGGCGGTCTCGCTCGACGAGTCCGAGATGACGATCACGACCGAGCCGCCACGGCCGATCGTCGAGGTGATCGACGCGATCGAGAACGCCGCCGAGGGCCAGGCCGACGAGGCGATCAACGACGCCGTCGAGCGAGACTCCGAGACGCTCGGCGAGCTCGCGAAGCGGTTCCCCGGCAAGCTGCGCGTCGAGCGGTTCGCGGTGCAGGGCCGGCCACTGCGCGCCGCGCAGTACGGCGGCCTGCTCGAGCTCGTCGTCCGCCTCGGCTCCGTCGCATCGGAGCTGCTGATCGATCGCATGAGCGCGCCGCAGCGCGACGTCCGGTTCTTCGCGACGGTCTGCGCCGCCGAGCTGCGCCCGCGCAACGCGGTGTTCGTGCTCGTCGAGCGGCTGTTCGACATGGACTACGGCGTCCGCGACGTCGCGATCGAGGCGCTCGCCGGCTATCCGATGGCGGACCTGACGCAGGCGCTCGCCCGCGCGCGCCGCGCCGTCCACTCCGAGGATCCCGAGACGGTCGCCGCGGCGACGTCGGCGATCCTCCAGCTCGGCGACGTCGAGGCCGTCGGCGACATGATCGGCGCCGTCGAGCGCGCCGATCGCGGCGGCGAGTACGTGCGCAAGGCGCTCGTCACGCTGACCGCGCAGGACTTCGGGCTGTCCGAGAAGAAGTGGCGCAAGTGGTACGAGAGCTCGCGCAAGCAGCACCGCGTCGAGTGGTTGATCGAGGGTCTCGGCCACAAGGAAGACGTGATCCGCGAGCACGCGATCAACGATCTGCGCCGGCTGACCGGCGAGTACTTCGGCTACCACCACGATCTGCCGCGCAAGGAGCGCGAGGTCGCCGCCGAGCGCTGGAGTGCGTGGTGGCGCGAGACCGGCATGCGCCGGTTCGTGATCCGCGAGGACGAGCGCCATCGCCCGACCGCCGTCCTGCCCGCGCGCCGCGACTCCTGATCGAGCCTGACCCGGAGTCCGGCCAGGTTGATCCGTAGGCGTGGGCGCCAGCGTAAGCGTAAGCGACTACCCGATCATCTTCGTCAACATCGAGACGATTCCGACAAGGAGAGCATCGCCGTCCGAGGCTTCGGTCGAAGAGATTCCGACCGCAACCATCGCGTCGAGTACCGCCGCGCATGCCGCCTACGCTTGCGCCTACGCCTACGTGGTCAACCCAGGCGATCCCTGGGATCAGGGCGCATGCTCGACGTCGACGCCCGGCGCGTCGGCCGGTGGCGGCGACGGCGGCGGCACGACCGGGACCTCGTCGGTGTGATGCTTCGGCCGGCCGTGGCGGCGCGCGGCGATCCCACCACCGGCGACCGCGGCGCCGATCCCGAGGAGGAGCGAGATGCCGGCACCGAGCAGGATCTTGCCGGCCGTCGCGGCCGCGTGCTGGCGCTCCTCGGCGCGCAGGCTCGGCGCGACCTGGATGTCCTCGCTGTCGATCATCGCGCTCGTCGTGCCGCGCATCGACGCGTTCGCGACCATGCCGACGATCGACACCGTGACGACGAGGCCGATCAGCGACGCGAACGCGCCGACGACAAAGCCGTGCATCGCGCCGACCTTCTGGTCGAACGTCGCGGCGAGCCGGCCGGCGATGTAGCCGCCGAGGAACAGCGCGAGCAGCGGCGCGACCGCCGTCCACACGGTCGTCCCGATCCCGATGTTGCGCAGCGAGCCGGCGTCGTCGACATCGACCGCGGCGAGGCCGACGCCCATGCCGAGCATCTGCAGGAGGACCCAGAGCGCGACGGCGATCGTCGCACCGGCGAAGACCGCGCTCCATCGCAGCGATGGCTGGCGACGGTCGTTGATGAGCTCACGCGTGTACGGCTTCATGATCGAAGCTACCGGTCACTCGTCGCGCCGTAAACGCGGCGAAGCGAGAGGCACGCCACGCTGAGCGAGCGCGCTCTCAGGTGCGCTTGGAGGGCGCCGTCGCTCGCAGCTGGAGGAGCCAGCTGCCTGCACCGAGCGGCTGCATGCCGATCTGCTCGATGCCGGGATGCAGGCGCTCGGCGACGCCCACGTCCTGACACACCGCCTGCGTCACGCCGACCGTACCGGCCGGCACGGACGCGAGCGCCGCGAGCGCGAGCTCGACGTTCTGGCCGAAGTAGTCGAGCCGGCCGCCCTGCGTCAGCGCCATCATCGGGCCGCGGTGCACGGCGACGTGGACCTTCTGTCCCGCGGTCACCGGGTGCGCGTCGAGGGAAGCCTGCAGCGCGAGCGCCGCGTCGACCGCCGGGCCCGGCCGCTCGAACGCGCAGATCGCGAGCCCGCCGAACGTCTTGAGGAGCGCGCCGCCGAACTCCTTCGCGAGACCGCCGGTGATCTCGAAGAAGCGCGCCGCGACCGGAAACGCCTTGCTGTCGCCGAGCTCCGCGAACAGGCGCTGGGCGTCGTCGAGCTGCGCGACGACGAGCGTCGCCTGTGTCACCGCGAGCAGGCGTCCGGGCGCGAGCTGCTGATCGGGGAACAGCTCGCGGAATGCCGCGCTCGACATCGCGCGCGCCGCCGACAGCGCGAACGCGCGATCGCCCGCGCGCTCGACGCGGACGACGACCTCGCGCGGCGTCGGGTTGACGAGCGTCAGTAACTGATCGCCCGCGGTCAGCGGCGCGGCCTCGGCGGGGTCGCCGAGTGTCAGGTCGACGCGGCGTACGCCGCCCGACGCCGTCACGCGGAGCTCGTGGCTGCGCGGCAGCTGCGGGCTGCGCACGAGGTAGTAGCCCGGCTGGAGCGTCAGGGGCAGCGCGAAGCGCTCGCCGGGCTGGAGCCGCACCTGCGCCGCGACGTGCGGGAAGTGCGCCGGGCCACCGATGCAGTACGTCCGCGTCTCGACGTCGCGGATCTCCGGCGCCGCCCGGAACGCGAGCTCGATCGCGCGCGAGAAGTCGACGTCGTAGCCGATGTTGCACGTCTTGCAGCTGCCGTGCTCCTCGATCTTCCTCAGCGAGTCGACGACGTTCGACGGGATCTTGCAGGACGGGCAGATCACGTCCCACACCATCGCGAGCGAGCCGAGCTTCGTCGCGTACAGACACGCGGTGATCAGATCGTCCTCGGGAAGCGCGAACTTCGCCGCGAGCTCGACGGGACGAATGCGCGCGACGTCCTGATCCGAGGCGTGGAGCAGATACGAGCCGAGCGCCTCGGTCGCGCGCTCGTCGACGCCGGCCTCGCCGAGCTTCGCGGTGAGCGCGGCGACGCGCGCCTGCCCGGCCGCCGACACGACGACCTCCGGATCGATCGGATCGATCTCCGGCCGCGGGTTCGCGGCGAGCACCTTGTCGATGCGCGTGTAGACCTTGTCGAGCTTGCGCCGGTACTTCACACCGAGCTCCCACTTCGCGAGCAGGCGCGCGACGAACCCGCGCGGCTCGAGCTTCACCGTGTTGCGCAGCTTCGTGCCGCCGCCGGCGGTGCGCTCGAGCGAGACCTCGGAGACATACCAGCGCAGCACGCCCTTCTCGAACACGCGGAGGACGACGTGGCGGCTGCCCTCGATCCACTCGTATGGATGTTCCTTCCACTTGAGGTTCAGGCCGGCGACGCGCTGGTGCCCCGTCGTGTTCGGGCCGCTCATCGCGGCACCGGTCGACTCGATCTCGAACCGCACGGGCGCGAGCCCGGTGGCGCGGTTCATCTTCTCGGTGTTCGAGACGAACGGCCACAGCGCGTCGGGCGAGCTCTGCAGCTCCCACTCGAAGGTATACGTCTGCACGATCGACGCGCGGACGATCGGCGGCGCCGGGTGCGCGGTGATCAGCGCCGCCGTCCCGTCGCACAGCTGCTCGATCACGGCGAGCACCTCGGCGGCGTCCTGCGGGCGCTGCTTCGGATCCTTCGCGAGGCACGCGCCGACGAGGTCGGCGACCTGCGGGCTGACCTCGGGCGCGAGCGCGTCGAGTCGCGGCGGCGCGTCGTTCAGGTGCTGGAGGATCACGCCCATCGCGTTGTCCTCCTGCGTCGGGAACGGCGGACGGCCCGCGATCAGCGCGAACAGGTTGCAGCCGAGCGCGTAGACGTCGGTCGCCGGCGTCACCTGCGCGCCCTGACACTGCTCGGGTGCCATGAACTCGGGCGTGCCGAGGACGGCTCCTTCGCGCGTCGCGCCCTCGGCGGCGGCCGCGGCCGCATTGCCCTCGACGAGGCGCGCGATGCCGAAGTCACCGAGCTTGACGACCTGGCCGGCGGGCGAGGCCTCGAGCTCGATGCCCTGGCGCACGAACATCAGGTTGTCGGGCTTGATGTCGCGATGGACGATGCCGAGGCGGTGGGGCTCGGCGAGCGCGCGACACGTGTCGGCGACGATGCCGAGCGCGAGCCGCTCGGGCAGCTTGCCGAGCCGGCGCAGCGCACCGGCGACGCTGCCGCCGGGGACGAGCTCGAGCACGAGGTAGTGAAACCCCTTGTCCTCGTTGAGATCGATGAAGTTCGCGATGAACGGGCTACCGACCCTCGCGAGGACGCGGCCTTCCTTGCGGAACCGCCGCAGCAGATCGGCGTCGGCGGCGACCTCGGGCCGCAGCAGCTTGATCGCGACGTTCGGACCGCCCGACGCGTCGCGCGCCTCCCAGACCTCGCCCATCGCGCCAGCGCCGAGCTGCTTCGCGAGCTCGAACCGGCCGAGCTGCATGCCGAGTCCGGGCCGCAGCGGCCGCACCACCTCGATCTCGTCGCGCGTCTGGCGGTTGACGAGCGTGCTCGCGCCGACGAGCCGGCGCACCATGTCGGTCGCGCTCGGCCGCGCCTCGGGGTCGGCGGCGGTCGCGTCGGCGACGATGCTGCGCACGCCGTCGTGGATCTCGCGCCGTCCGTGCGTCGCGAAGATCTCGAGCAACGCGCCGATCGCATACACATCGGCGGCGGGATCCGGCACGCCACCGTCGGCGATCTCGGGCGCGCGGCACTTCTGCGTCCACGGGTGGGACCCGGCGCGTACCGCGAGCCCGGTGAGCTCGATGCGTGGCCGATCGCTCGCGCCGACGTGCACCGCCCACGGATCGAGCCGGCCGTGAACGATGCCGACGTGATGTCCCGCGGCGACCGCGCGTGCGACCTCGCCGAGGATGCCCATCGCGCGGACGATGTCGACCCTCTCCTGCTCGACGAGCTCGGCGAGGAGCGGCGTGTTGTCACCCTCGAGCGTGATCGTCGGCGGCGCACTCTCGATGCCGAGCACGTTGCGCACGCCGGGATGGTCGACGGTGCCGGCGGCGCGCAGCCGTGCCTCGAGCGCGGGCCAGCGCGGTGACTCGGGGCCGAACGTCAGCCGCATCAGCTCGAGCAGCTGGTCGCCCTTCTTCGCGAGGACCGCATTGCCATCGGGACCGACGCCGAGCTGCGCGAGGGGCACGACCTCGTCGACGCCGCCGCTCGACGCGAACAGCGCCGGCATGGTCTGGTCGACCGTTCCCACCGCCCACTAGCTTACGGCACAACCCACGAGGAGGCCGACTTTGGCGCCCCCTACGAGCGAGGAACCCGACCGGATCGGAGGTTTTTGGGGCCGTCTCCGGGCGGCCGGGTGTGTGCCTCAGCGCGCCGCGAGCGTCACGTCGACGACTGCCGCTGCGAGATCCGGCCGCACCGTCGCGACGACGTCGGCTTGCTTGCCCGCGCGAACCGCGATGCGTTCGGCGAGCGCGGTCCGCACCTGATCGACGCGCTCCGCGCGGATCACCTCGCCCTCCCTCAGCGTCACGATGCCGGTGTCCTCGGCGGTCGCGCCGGTGACCGTCACCGAGCGCACCCGGAACTGCGGCCCCTGCATGATCGGGAACGTCACGAACGCCGCGCCGTCGGCATCGAACACGACCTGCGCCTCGCCGACGTGCGCCGCGTAGAAGCCGCGCGCGACGAGCGCATCCTCGAGCACGACGCGATCGCGTGCGAGCTTCGCGCGGTCGACGTGCTCGCCGACGTGGGTCGACAGCAGCGCGCGCAGCGTGGCGGTCGGCAGGCTGCGGCCATCGAACGCGATGCTGCGTACCTCCTGCGCGTGACCCGGGCGCGCGGGGTCCGCCTCGGCCTCCACGGAGAAGTGCTGGATCGCCAGGTACAGAGCCGCCGCCGCCATCGCCGTCATCACGAGAAGTCCGCGCACGGAGGGAGGCGACTGCAACGGCGACACCAGATCCGCGGCCGTCCAAGCCGTCGAGATCGTGGCGGTTCGGTGGCGGTCGGACCGAGGTGTGACCACGCGTCTACGCTCCCCGCTCGGTCACAGGTTGACGGTCGCCGAGTTGCCGAACCGGTCGATGACCCTGACGTTGGTCGCCTGCGCGTTATCGAGCACGTCGATCGCGCCATTGGCGTCCGTGCTCGCCGTCGTCGTGGATTTCACCTGG
>JAEWJO010000191.1 GCA_023386455.1 Pseudomonadota bacterium
GCTCTCGTTCGTGATCGCCGGCATCGGTATCTCCGCCGGCATCGCGCGGCCGTCGCTCCTCGCGATCGCCGTCGGCGTCACCTGCATCACGACGCTTACCTCGGCGATCTTCATCCCACGTTCCGAGCCGATCGCGCGCTCGATCGCCGAGCGATTGCCCGGCCGGATCGCGACGTTCGTCAGCTTCTACGAGGGCTGGCTCGGCCGCCTGCGCAGTCGCGAGAGCGTCGCGTGGAAGCGAGTCCGCCGCCCAACGTTCGTCCTCATCTTCGACGTCGCCGGCATCACCGCGATCGCGATCGGTGGCGCGATCGCCGCCCCGTACGTGTCGAGCGAGCTCGGCTTCAACAAGACCGTCTCCACCGCGATCACGATCGCGATCGTCGTCGCCGCGATCATCCCGTTCGCGATCGGCGTCGTCCGCCGCGTCGCCCAGGTCTCGCGTCTGCTCTCGATCATCGTCATCCCGCTGCCTCGCGAGATCGAGCACGAGGCCGCCGCCGTCGTCGCCATGCCGATCGACAGCCTCGATCTCGGCCGGGCGCCGCGCCGCGCGCTCAAGCTGATGCTCGAGCTCGCGATCTCGACGGTGATCGCCGTCCCGGTCATGGCGTTGACCCAGCCATTCGTCGGCACCGGTGGCCTCGTCATCGGCGCGATCGTGCTCGTCCTCATCGCGGTCACCTACCGCTCGATCATGGACTTCACGCAGCACGTCCGCGCCGGCAGCGAGCTCATCCTCGAGCTGATGCATCAGCCGCAGCAGGACGAGCACGTCGAGCAGCCGTTCGAGAAGATCGAGGCCGTGCTCCCCGGCTTCGGTGGCCTCGTCTCGGTCACGCTCGGCGCGCAGTCGCCCGCGATCGGCAAGTCGCTCGCCGAGCTCAACCTGCGCGCGAAGACCGGCGCCACCGTCCTCGCGATCTCGCGAGGCGAGGGCGGATTCGCGACGCCGACGCCGACCGAGCCGCTCAGTGCCGGCGACGTCCTCGCGCTCACCGGCTCCGATGACGCGCTCGCGGCCGCGCGCCAGCTCGTCGGCGAAGCGTCGCCCGTGGTGGCGCTGCCGGCTCCGGAAGTCTCGCTACCGCCGGCCTGACGGCGAGCTCATTCGTCGTCGTCTTCGTCGCCGAACAGCACGTTCGCGCGAAGCTCGACGGCATCGAACGGCTCGGGGCGGATCACCGAGCCAGCTGTCGCGGTCAGCACGCAGATGTAGCCCGCCGGATCCCAGCGATGGACCTGCAGGACCTTCTCCTCCGGGTTCACGATCCAGTAGTGCGGGACCTTCGCGCGATGCAGCACCCACCATTTGTCGTGGAGGTCGCGCTTCTCGTGGTTCGGCGAGAGCAGCTCGCAGACCCAGTCAGGCCTGACGTGGCACGGCCAGGTGTTTGGCAGCTCTGGATGGAGATCGCGCCGGAAGCCGCACAGATCGTGACAGAACACCTCGTCTGTCTCGTACTGGACGTGCACCTCTGGGACGAGTCGCCACCCACCGGGCCATCGGCCCGACACCTTGCGAGCGAATCGCCGCCCAAGCGCTATCGCAATTCCCGCCTGCGGGATCGAATGCGCGATTCGCCCCATCGCCTTCTCGAGCATCTCGCCGTGGATGATCTCGACGCGACTGTCCTCTCCGTAGGTAGCGAGCAGATCGGCAGCCGTGGCCTTGCGAGCCGGGGATGACATGAGCTCCATGATAGCGCGGTCGCACAGCAAGCCTCGCGCCATTCGCAACGCCCTGAAATGTGCTGGGTGCGGTTGTCCGAGATCCATCGGCGGACACCGTGTCCGATTGCCGGCTACCAGCGTCCGACGATCGATGCGCTGGTCGCGATCACGAACCGGGTGTTGTCGACGCCGTCGATGACCAGATACCCGCCGCCGTCGAGCCCGACGCCGATCATGTTCCACAGCGTCACCGTCGTGCGCACGCCTCCGCCGACGACGGGCGCGGTCTGATCGAGGTCCGCGCCGGCGTCGGCGTGGAGGTCGACGACGAGCAGCGGCCGCGCGGCGCCGGCTTCATAGACGAGGCCCGCCATCACCATGCCGCGATGATCCTCGTCGAACGCGCGCCACGCGAGCAGCCCGCCGAACTTGCTGCGCGGCTGGAGATCGAGCTCGAGCTCGAACCGCGTGCGATCGCCCTGCGCACCCGTCAGGAGCAGCGAGCTACCGCCGCCGACGCTGCCGTGCACGGGACGATCGGCCCACGCCCACGCCGGCGCCGCGAGCAGCAGCAATGCGATCGCGCGCTTCATCCGACGTCGATGCGGCCCGCCGTCGTCACCGACGTACCGGGCGCGAGCTCGTGCGCGGCGAGGATCGCGACATCGGGCAGCTCGGGCTCGAGCACCGAGCGCAGGTGCCGGCGAACGTCGCCGCTCGTCAGGATCACGCCGGCGGTGCCCAGCTTCTCGCGCACGGCCGCGACGATGTCCTGCGCGATCGCGGGCTCGATTGCGAGCACGGCGACGCCATCGCGGCGATCGATCGCCGACCGGACTGCATCCTCGATCATCGCGTCGACGGTGAACACCGACAGCTGGCCGCGCGGTGCCCAGCGCGCGCTGATCTGCCGGCGCAGCTGCCCGCGCAGGTGCTCGACGAGCGCGGGCACGTCCTTCGCGGTGAAGCTGCCCGTCGACGGTGCGAGCGCGATCGCCTCGAGGATCGCCGAGACATCGTTCAGCGGCACGTGCTCGCGCGCGAGCTGCCGGAACACCTCGGCGAGGACGGGCAGGGTGACGATGCGAGGCACGACCTCGCGGACGAGCACCGGCGAGTGCGCCGCGGCCGTCTCGACGAGCGCGGCCGCCCGATCGACGCCGATCAGCTCGGGGACGACCTTCGTCAGCTCGTCGGTCAGCGTCCCGAGATCCGGGAACCACGCCACCGGCGTGCCGTCGATCTGGAGCTCGTGCTCGTCGGCGGTGCCGCGGCGGATCGCGAGCGGCGGGATCGTGAGGCCCGTGCGCTCGCGAACCTCGGAGCGGATCGCGTCGAGGCTGCCGAGCTCGCCGCGCTTGCCGAGGACGAGCGACAGGCGAGGGCCGCGAACCCCCTCGGCACCCGGCTCGTCGAGCGACGGTGCGGCGGGCCGCTTCGCCGCAGCGGCGACGAACGCACCGCCGGCGGCGAGCACGCCGAGGACGAGAAACGGCGCCAGCGGCAGCCCGGGCACGAGCGACAGCCCGACGAGCAAGATCGCCGCCCCACCGAGCACGCGTGGCGAGCCGGCGAGCTGCGTGCCGAGGTCCTCGCCGAGCGCGCGGTCGCCGGTCGACGCGACGCGCGTGACGAGCATGCCCGACGCGACCGCGACCAGCAGCGACGGAATCTGTGCGACGAGCCCCGCGCCGATCGACAGCAGCGAGTACGTCTTCACGGCCGCGCCGATCGTCATGCCGTGGCTGCCGACGCCGATCACGAGGCCACCGATGAGGTTGATGACGACGATGACGATCGCCGCGATCGCGTCGCCCTTCACGAACCGCATCGCGCCGTCCATCGAGCCGTACAGCTGACTCTCGCGCTCGAGGTCCGCGCGCCGCCTGCGTGCCGTCTCGGCGTCGATCGAGCCGGCGCGCAGCTCGCTGTCGATCGCCATCTGCTTGCCGGGCATCGCGTCGAGTGCGAACCGCGCAGCCACCTCCGCCACGCGCTCGGCGCCGCGCGACACGACGATCAGCTGGACGATCGTGATGACCGCGAACACGAC
>JAEWJO010000210.1 GCA_023386455.1 Pseudomonadota bacterium
GCCTTCCTGAGCGGGCTCTGATTATGCCGCGTAGAGCAACAGCATCCTCGTCGAGAGCACCACCCCTACGCGGCATAACCACGTAGTCGGCATAATGCTCGTTATGCCGCGCGCGGCATAACGAGCAGAGGAGGAGGAGGTTCCAGAGCGCGCTGGGGCCGCCCGCAGCCTGCGGAATGATGTGATGCACATCGAGGTTGCGAGCCGCACGGCAGCCAGGCACCTGACACCGGCCGTGGTCGCGCGCGAACACCTGCTCGCGCGTGCGCCTGGTGACGGTCGTCGTTGCCTTGGACATCGTCGTGCCATCGACGGAGCCGATGACGCGCGCGTCACACGCAGCGCTGTCGAAGACGGCGGGCGCGATGTCGAGCTCCCGACCGGCACCGTTCTGCGTGGCGCGCTTGCAGTCGCGGCACTGCGTGTATGCGATTTGATGGGCCGGCCCGGCCTCACCGGTGCCTGGAGCGAGCGCACGACGGCAGACGGTTTCGGTGAAGTCGGAATCAGTGAGCTCGGCACCACGCTCGTTCGCGATCTCCATGCGCGTCTGGCGCCAGATCGAGTAGGCCTCCGGCGACAGCGACAGAGTTATGCGGCGCTCGCGCAGGTCGGGATGGCTCGGATCGTCGGGCAGATCACCGGGCGCATGACCCGCGACCATCTCTTCGATCTCGTGGACGGTCTTGTCACGCGAGGCAGAGAGCCACGCGTGTTCGGTCTCGTCGGTCGCCACGCGCGTCAGCTCGCGCGCGGCCGAGAACGTGATCTGGCCGGTCGCCAGCGCGCCACTGGTCGCGGGGAGACGAACGAGCGAGCGGGCGACGCGAAGACGTTCGCGCGCGACGTGAGGCGTGTAGCCGAGCGCGAACTCCATGTATTCGATCATCGACGAGTGGCCGAAGTTGAGGTAGAGGCGCACGCTCGCGGCACGTGCGAGATCGAAGAGCTCGGCCGCGTCGAGTTGTGCGCGGTGATGGCGATACGTGCGGAGGCGACGATCGACGAGCTGCCACTCGCTCAGCGTTGATTCGTCACGTGGCTGACCTCCGTCGCGCGCACGTTCGTCCGTCCCGCGCGGATCCTGCGATTGCTTCGATGCGTCGCGTCGGGGCGCCGTCGAAGTAATCGTCATGCTGCCATCCGTCGTCGCCCTCATCGCCATCTCGCCGTCGAGCATCTCGATCCTTTCCGCGCGTCGAGACCCGTTGCCTCACGCGACGATCGGCACGCACGCAGCTCGAACGGCGCGCACGTGGTTCATCAGAACCAACCTTGTACCATGACGATTTTCGACGCCATGGCGTGCGCTGTGCGCGCATGGAATCGTCGGGACGCGCGAAATGTCATCGGCCGCCCAAACGTCTCGCGTGCGCGAGCGTATCGATCCTCGTCGACGGTTTTGCTTCGAATCGCGATCCCGCGGTGGTCAGCGCCGTGAAACGCGTCAAGTGGGAATCACATCACGACGACTCTCTTCATGCTCGAGATCGTCCGGCGATCTGTTCCTGCACGTTGACCCATTCGCGTCTCGCGATGGCGTGTTCACCCGACCACGGACGCCCGGATCGCGGCCCGCAACCTGGGTGCACGTCCGCATCCCTCGCGTGATCGCACGGCGCGCCATCGAGGAGCTGCTGCCCGGGACCGGTCGGCACCAGCACACTCTGAAACGAGCCGTCGCGACGGCCAACACTCGTTTCGATGATGTCGGCGATCCTCAGGCGCTCGCTACTCCAAGCGCTGGCGCGAGGACTGATCCGAGCGGACCGAAAGACGACTTTGTCCCACGTGGGATGAGCTCGTCGGCCGCTCGCCACCACGTCCCGCGCGAGACGCTCGTTGGCGGACGCGCTGATCGATACCGCGCACACTCTGTTCGGTGAGGGCTGATCCCGGAGGCCGAACGAACTCGACGCGGATCGAGTTGTTTGCCGCTCAGCGCGGTTCCGAAGCCAAGCGACCCGCGTCCCACGCGGGACATGAATAGTTCGCGGCCGCGGACCGGCCCACTCATGCGGGCCATGCCCGATCGAGAGAATCCGACACGCCCGCTTCACTCGCGGCGCGCTCCGAACGCATGGGCACGCTGCAAGAGAGCCCGCTGGGGCACCCACGGATCGAAAGAACCGGACACGCCGGCACTGCTCGACGCCGCGTCCCACGCGGCTACTCGCGGGATCGGATGCGCGCGAACCGACGCCAGGGCGACCATGTCGGCGATGCGCTCGGGGTTGCGCGCACCGAGGGGCACGAGCTCGTCGCGCGCGGCAGCGGCGCCGTGCGGTCGGCGCGCCCAGGAGGCGCTCGGCGGAGAGGTGGCCATCGGCACGACGGCGTAGATGGCCCCTCGCGAGGTGAGCTCGCGCCTCCGGCGCCGGTTCGGTACGTCCCACACGGGACGCTTCGCTCATGCGCCGACGCTGGGCACGACCATGTCGGCGATGCGCTCGGGGTTGCGCGCACCGAGGGCGACGAGCTCGTCGCGGGCGGCAGCGGCGAGCGTGACGCCGGTGTCGCCACCAACGAGCTGGCCGCGGCGATAGCGGGCGGCCGCGGCATAGAGGTGCATGTCGGCCGCGGCGAGGAGGCGCTCGGCGGACAGGAGGGCATCGGCAGCGCCGGCGTCGCCGCGAGCTGCCGCGACGCTGGCATCGACGAGCTCTGCGATCGCGATCGCCCAGGGCATCTGCTCGCGCGCGATCGTGCGCGCCGAGATCGAGCAGGCGCGGGTCGCCGGCGGACCTCGCCGCTGCGAGCGCGCAGCGCGCGCGGAGGTGCTGCGCCTCGACGCGGATGACCGAGTCGCCATGTGGGGGATCCCGTGGCGGATTTCGGAACGCGAAACGTTTCGCGAGGACCGGGCTCTACCAGGGCATGAACACACCCTCGTACCAGCCTTCGCGCTGCGCTCGCTGCGGCGCGAACGCCTGGGCGCTGCCGACGCACGCGATTCCCTGCCAGGCCTGCGGTGCGCCCGTCGGCCCGGTCGCGGTCGCCGTGCAGCCGGCTCCCGCCGCCCCCGCGAAGCCGAACATCCCGCTGCCGTTCGCGGTCGGCGGCGGCATGTCGCGCGCGAAGGTGATCGGCGGGATCGTGCTCGCGATCGTCCTCGGCGTCGGCGGCATGATCGTGAAGGGCAAGCTCGGCCGCACGAAGAAGGGCAACCTGTCGTACGCGAGCCTCGGCGTCGACGCGAAGCACCCCGACGGCGATGTCCTCATCACGTCGCTCGAGCAGCCGGCGAAGAAGTGGAAGCGCGACGCGATGTGGTGGTCGGCGAACTTCCAGGCGGTCGATGCGCAGGGCCGCGTCGACGTCGCGAAGGGCGCGGAGGTCGTCTACATCTCCGAGGGCGCCGTGCAGTCGGCCGCGCGCAGCGTCCGCAAGGACTCGATCAAGAAGTTCGGCGCGGGCTCCGCGGGCGTGTCGCACGACAAGCTGTGGGGCGCGACCGAGCCATGGAAGGGCGTCGAGCGGCACCCGACGCCGGTGTGCAAGCTGAAGGACGTGATGGCGATCGTCGGCCGCACGCTGCCTGCCGGCAAGACCGTGCGCGTGACGTTCGATCCGCGGTTTGCCGACTTCTACGCGTGGCGCGTGATGTCCGACAACCCGAAGATCGACGCGCTGTACGCGTTCAGCGACTGCGCGCTGATCAAGTAGTGGCGGGCAGCTCGCCGCGCCGGCGCAGGTGCCACATGTAGTGGTACGGGTTCTCGCGGATGAAGCCCTTCGACACGACGTCGAGGTGCTTGCCGATCACCTTCGTGACCTTGCGTGCGGTGATCGGATAGCCGAGCTCCCAGTGGTGCTCGGGGATCGGCTCGTGCCGCCACGGCAGCATGAACTTGTGACCGAGCGTGAAGAAGTGGTCGCCCCACCAGAACGACCACCGCACGCGCAAGCCACGGTATGGCAATGAAACGAACACGTGCGGGTTGGCGCGCCGCGCGATGTTCGTCAGACATGTCTCGAATTCGTCGAACGGCAGGTGCTCGAGCACCTGGAACGCGCAGATCGCGTCGAACGTCAGGCCGGGTGGCAGGGTCTGGTCGAGCTTCGTGATGTCGGCGACGTAGTCGACGTCCCGCGAGGCATCGATGTCGAGCGTCTTGACGTCGATCCCTTTGGCCCGCAAGTAGTTGCGGAACACGCCCGATCCCGGCCCGATCTCGAGCACGGTGCGCGGGCGGACCGAGAGGACCGCACGCAGCTGGTGCCAGTACGACATCCAGCGCTCGGCGTCGTCGTAGCGCTCGAAGTCGTAGTGCTCCGGTTCGACCTGAACTTGGCGGTCGCTCAAGACGGTGCACGCTAGGACGAGGACCTGTGCGTTGCAAGACCGGCGATAGTTCTTCGTCGGCACGGCTCGGCGAGGTTCCGAGATGACCCAGCTGTGACGGCGCCATTACAGAAGCGCTCTTAGCGTGGTATCGCTGTGACCGTGTCGGGCGATGCCCCTCGGCTGAGCACCCAGGTAAGCCGGGGTGTCGCGTGGGCTGCTGCCTCGCAGGCGATCATCGCGATCACCGATCTGGTGTCGTACGCGATCGTCGTAGCGCTGCTCGTCTCGACCGACGAGCTCGGTGTCGCGGGCACGGCGATGGCGCTGTGGGCGCTGCTCGACACCGCCGCGGACTTCGGCGTGACCTCGGCGCTCATCCAGCGCGACGACCACACGCCCGAGCGGGTCTCGACGGTGTTCTGGTTCAACGTCATCGTCTCGGGCGGCCTGTTCCTGCTGCTGCTCGGGATAGGACCCCTCTATGGATACATCCTCGAGACGCCGATCGTCGGCTGGCTGCTGATCGCGTACGGCGCGAAGCTGCTGCTCCAGAACGTCTACGCGATCCCGTTCGCGCTGCTCCGCAAGGAGCTGCGCTTCGACGACATCGCGAAGGCGCGGATCATCGCGCACTCGCTCGAGAGCATCGGCCGCGTCGTGTACGCGGCGCTCGGCGCGACCGTGTGGTGCTGGACGCTCGCGGCGCTGACGCGTGCGTTCGTGTTCGGCCTCGTGATCCAGATCCGGCACCCGTTCGTGCCGATGTTCGTGTTTCGAGTCCGCGAGGTGCTGCCGTACGTGAAGTTCGGACTGCGCACGGCGGCGAGCCAGATCCTGTTCCGGCTGTACGTCAGCATCGACCAGACGATCGCGCTCTACTACTTCGGCACGGACCTCGCCGGCGTCTACGCGCTCGGCGTGTACCTCGTCCTCGAGCCGGTGAAGACGATCTCGAACGTCGTCATCGACGTCGCGTTCCCGGCATTCGCCCGGCTACGCAGCGATCGCGAGGGGCTCGCCGCACAGCTCATCCAGTTCACGCGGCTGAACGTGCTCGCCGTGCTCCCGTTCCTCGTCGTGCTGTGGCTCGTGGTCCCCGAGATCCTGTCGCTGTTCGTCAGCGCGGAGCGAGGCTGGACCCCGGAGTACGTCGCGGCCTGCGTGAACGTGACGCGCGTCCTGGCGATCGTCGGCACGCTGCGTGCGCTCGGCTACCTCGGGCCGCCGCTGCTCGACGGTGTCGGTCGGCCCGAGCTGACGCTGCGCTACATGATCGTCGCGACGATCGCCGTGCCGGGCTCGTTCATCGTGAGCTCGAACCTGCTCGGTGACTCGATCGGCGTCGAGTCGATCGCGATCGCGTGGGCGGCCGGCTACCCGATCGCGTTCGCCGCGCTCGGCTACCTGGTCGTGCGCACGATCGACCTGCCGCTTCGCCAGTACGCGAAGGGGACGTGGGGCGTCGTCGCGTGCTGCCTCGCGGGGTTCGTGGCCGGCCTCGGCGCCTCGGCGGCGATGACCACGGCGCCACCCGTGGCACGCCTCCTGGGCATCAGCGCGACGGCGCTGGCGGTGACGTTCCTGCTCGTCGCCTACTGGCAGAAGATCACACCGCGCTCGGTCGCGCGCGCGCTCAAGGGCTAGCGTACATTCCAAGGTTCGTGGTCCGACGCGTCGCCTGGATCCTGGCTCTCGCAGCAGCGTGCCATCGCACGCCGGCGCCGGTCTCGATCGCGCCGCTGCCGGCCGACGCGTACGCGCACTATCTCGCCGGCAAGCTCGCGCTGTATCGCAACGATCCCGAGGCGGCGAGCCACGAGCTGGCGGCGGCGGCGGCGGCGGCGCCGGAGCAGCCGATGCTCGCGGTCGAGCTCGCGCGCGCGCTCGCGAAGGCCAAGCAGAACCTCGGCGCCCGCGACGTGCTCGCGAAGGCGCGCGTGAAGTGGCCCGATCACGCGCAGGTGTGGCTCGCCTCGGGCGAGGTGCTCGAGAAAGGCGCCGGCACGTTGCCCGCGCTGCGGAAGGAGGCCGACACCGCGTACCGCCGCGCGATCTCGCTCGAGCCGACCGACGAGCGCGCGTACGTCGGGCTCGCGCGGGTCCAGCTCGCCGCCGGTGACGCGAAGGGAGCCGAGCGCACGCTGCGCTCGCTCGTCGCGAAGGTGCCCGACTCGGTCGAGGGTCACTACCGGCTCGCGCAGCGGCTCGAGGCAAACGGCAACCGCGACGGCGGGGTGAAGGAGCTGCGCGCGGTGCTCGAGTGGGAGCCCGATCATCTCGACGCGCGCATGGATCTCGCGCGCACGCTGCGGCGGATGGGCAAGCTCGCCGAGGCGGTCGCGCAGACGCGCAGCGCGTTCGATCGCGCGGGCCAGCCGATGGACATCGCCGAGGAGCTGTACTGGGTGATCTGCGAGGCCGACGATCGGCAGGGTGCCGTCGATCTGCTGACGCTGCTCGACGACGATCGCAGCGACGCCGACGCGCTCGCGACGGTCGCCCAGCTGCAGCGCGGTCTCGGTCGCACGCCGGAGGCACGCGTCGTCGCCGAGCACATCAAGGCGCTCGATCCAGACGCGTCGACGATCGCGCTCGCCGAGGTCGACCTCGCCGAGGGCCTCACCGAGCCGGCGATCGCGAAGGCACAGGCCGTTCCCGAGAGCTCGGCGCGATTCCTCGAGGCGCGCGCGGTCGTCGTCACCGCGCACCTGGCCGCGCGGCGGCCGGCGAAGGCGCTCGAGGTGCTCGCGCCGCTGCGCGAGGCGCACCCCGACGACCTGGCGCTCCAGTTCTCCGAGGCGCTCGCTCGTGCCGACGC
>JAEWJO010000292.1 GCA_023386455.1 Pseudomonadota bacterium
CGCCTACGGCTCGGGCCTGCGCACGGGCCCCGCGAACGACCAGCACGTGCCGGCGCACGTGCGCGGCGATATCTCGACGCAGTACACGTTCGTCGCACGCGAGTACCCGATCCGCGTCGGCATCGACATCATCAACGTCTCGGACGCGCACTACGCGTTTCGCATCGGCAACGGCTTTGTCGGCAGCTCGTACGCCGCGCCGCGCACGGTCTTCATGTCGCTGTCGATCCCGCTCGCCGCCGAGCCGCATCACGGCGCGCCGCCCGACGCGTGATCGATCACCGGGGTCGCGATCGGCGAGCCGTGGTCAAGTCCGCGCATCGCTCGGCGCGTGATCGATCACGGCGGGACCGAGTCCCGGCGGAATCGGACGACATCACCTGGCAAATATGGCGATACTGGCCGCGTGAAACCGGCTCCGTACTTCCTCGCGATCCTCGGCCTCGCCACCGCGGCCGCCTGCGGCACCGACGACGATCTTCCGCCACTGTCGGACGCGAAGGTCCTCCAGTGCCCGGCCCCCGGCGCCCTTCCGTTCCGCACGGAGTCGCACACGTTCGCGCGCGACCAGAGCGCGACGCTCGCCGAGAACAACCCGCGCAACAAGGACGAGGGCGGCGACGTGCTCGGCAACCCGGGCGGCGCGACCGCGAACATCTACCTCGCCGACGATGCCGAGCCCGCCTCCGGCGCGTTCGCGTATCTCGGCGTGAAGGCCCGCACGACGCCGACCAAGGGCCTGTTCTCGAACCCGATCGCCGGCGAGCCGGTCAGCCTCTGGCACTACGACGACGCGTCCGGCACGTGGGAGGCCCGCGGCCGCGCGACCACCGACGACAACGGCCAGTACTCGATCGACTCGGCCGGCTTCATCGCGCCGAACGGCGAGCCGATCTACTCGATCCTCGAGGGCGACCTGTCGTGCGCCGACCAGTACAACTTCCTCCTGCCGCCCGGCACGAAGGTCGTCGTCAGCGACATCGACGGCACGCTGACGACGGACGACGCCGAGCTGATCATGCAGGTCGCCGACGAGTCGTACGTCCCGAAGATGATGACCGGCGGCGACGCGATGCTGCAGGCGTGGGACGCGAAGGGCTATCCGATCATCTATCTCACCGCCCGCTCGCATCAGTTCCGCAGCGAGTCGCGCGTGTGGCTGCGCGACTTCGACTTCCCCGCGGGTCCGATGATCACGTCGAACATGACGAACGAGGCCGACGTCTACAAGACGGCGTGGCTCAAGCGCATGTTCGGCGCGTTCGGCTGGGTGCCCGTCGCCGCGTACGGCAACGCCGACACCGACATCATCGCGTACGAGAACGCGGGCATCCCGAAGGACAAGACGTTCATCGTCGGCCCGCTCGCCGGCAACTCGGGAACCGTCGCGATCCCGAACATGGACTACACGCAACACACGGCGTCGTTCGTCGCCGCGCAGCCGAACAACCAGTAGCGCGCTAGTCGCGCTCGTCGTCGGGGACGAGGCGCGGGCCCGGGAACTGTGCGGGCTCGCCGGGCTCCGGCGCGCTCCGGGCCGCGTCGCGCTCGACCTCGCGCGTGAACGAGATGAACGCCATCTGCGGCCTACGCGACGCCTCGGTCGTGACGAACCGGATGCCCTCGAGCAGCCAGCCACGCGCGACCCACGCGTTGACGGCCTCCTCGATCGACTCGTCGGTGACGATCGACAGCTCGACGAACTTGTACTCGAGAGCCATCAGCGCTGCTTCTGGAGGAGCTTGCAGGCGTACGGCGCGTGGTAGCTGATGATCATGTCGGCGCCCGCGCGGCGGATGCCGGTGAGCGTCTCGAGGATGATGCGGTCGCGATCGATCCAGCCCTTCTCGGCGGCAGCCTCGATCATCGCGTACTCGCCCGAGACGTTGTACGCGCAGACCGGCATGTTGACCTCGTCGGAGACGGCGCGGATGACGTCGAGGTAGGCGAGCGCGGGCTTCACCATGACGATGTCGGCGCCCTCGGCGACGTCCATCGAGACCTCGCGGATCGCCTCGGCGACGTTCGAGTAGTCCATCTGGTGACCGCGGCGGTCGCCCGACTGCGGTGCCGAGTCGACGGCCTCGCGGAACGGGCCGTAGTACGCGGACGCGTACTTCGCGGAGTACGCGAGGATCGCGACCTGCTCGTGGCCGTCCTCGTCGAGGCTCTCGCGGCACGCGCCGACGAAGCCATCGAGCATGCCGCTCGGCGCGACGACATCGACGCCGGCCTTCGCGTAGCTGACGACGGTGCGCGCGAGGTTCTCGAGCGACGCGTCGTTGTCGAGCTCGCCGTCGTGGACGATGCCGCAGTGGCCGTGGTCGGTGTACTCGCAGAAGCACGCGTCGGCCATCACGACGAGCTCGGGGCGCGCCTTCTTGATCGCGCGGATCGCCTTCTGGACGACGCCCGACTCCTTCCACGCCTCCGAGCCGACCGCGTCCTTCTTCTCCGGGATGCCGAACAGGATCACGGCCGGGATGCCGAGATCCGCGGCGGCGGCCGCGGCATCGACGGCCTTGTCGACCGAGAAGTTGAACTGGCCGGGCAGCGAGCCGATCGGCTTCTGCACGCCCGAGCCGGGCACCACGAACAGTGGATAGATGAAGTCCTCCGGGGCGAGCCGCGTCTCGCGGATCATGCGGCGGAGGTTCTCGGTGCGACGCATCCGGCGCGGACGGTAGTCGGGGTAATTCATCGCTACGGTGGATACACCGACCGGACCGCCTGCGCCATTCCCTCGGGCGTCGGCGCAGGGGCGACCGCGATCGCGCGGATCCCGGCATTGCGGGCCATGGAGGCCGTCGTTTCGCCGATTGCACAGAACCGCGTGGCGAGGTCCGCGACGGCCGTGCCGCGGGCCCGGACGACGGCGGCGAGGGCGCTGACCTGGGACGGTGCGAACAACGCGCACACCGCTGCCTGACCGGCCAGCAGGAGCTCGGCGCCGCGCGCGACCGAGGGGTCGTCGGGCGCGACCGCGACGGTTCGATAGGCGACGACATCGACGACGATCGCGCCGGCGGCGCGCAGGATCTCGAGCGCCTCGACGCGGCCCTCCTCGGCGCGCGGCACGAGCACGTGCTTGCCGGCGAGATCGCGGCGCGCGACGAGTGCCTTCGCGAGCTCGACGCCGTCGCGGACGTCGGCCGGGTGCTGCGCGGGCAGCTTCGCGATGTCGAGCGCACGCTTGGTCGCCGGACCGACCGCCCAGATGTCGGGCAGCTCGGGGAGCGTCGAGCGCGCGGAGGTCGCTGCCTGCGCGGCGCGTGCGAGCTCGTGCGCGGCCCTGGGGCTGGCGACGAGGATCGCGGCGTAGGCGTGCTCGTCGAGGGCACGGGCGAGCGCTCCCGGATCGGTCGCGGGCACCGTCCTCGTCACCGGCATCGCGACGACGTCGAGGCCGAGCGGCGCGAGATGCGCGGCGTAGCTCTTCGCGTCCGCCTCGTCGCGCGTGAGCACCGCAAACGCCATGTCGCGAGAGTATGCCAGGCGAGCGCGCCCTGGCACGCAACGTGCTGCTACGTATCCCATGGCGTCGATCGGCTCTGCCCCCGTGTACATCCGTCCCGGCGTGCCCGTGGGCTCGGGCACTGCGCGCGATTCCGAGCTGGATCGCGGCCGGACCCTCGCCCGTGTGCTCGACCGTTACTTCGTAGATCCGCTGATGGGACTCGTGATCCCGGGCGTCGGCGACATGATCGGCTCGCTGCTCGGCGTCTACGTCGTGATGATCGCCGCGCGCCGCAAGGTGTCGCCGGTGATCATCGCGCGCATGCTGCTGAACCTCGCCGGCGATGCGGTGATCGGCATCATTCCATTCCTCGGCGACATCTTCGACATCGGCTTCAAGGCCCACACGCGCAACGTCGAGCTGCTCGAGTCGCGTATCGGCCACGGCGGTCGGGCGACCGCGAAGGACTGGGCGTTCGTCGTCGGCGCCGCGCTCGTGTTCATCGCGGCGATGGCCCTGATCGTCTGGGGCACGATCCGGATCTTCCGCGCCATCTTCTGAACGCGCGGCATCGCGATCGGGTACGTTCCCTCCGTGCGCTGGCTAGCCGTGATCGCGATCGTCTGCGGATGCTCCAACGGCGCCAAGCGCGAGGATGGTGCGATGCCCCCGCCCAAGCCGACGCAGAAGTCCGACAGCGCGCATGTCGAGCAGCAGCAGCCGACCGCGAAGGTCTACCTCGACACGCCCGGCGGCGAGGTCGCCGTCAACGTCGAGGTCGTGAACACCGAGCCGAAGATCGAGCGCGGTCTCATGTACCGGGAGCACCTGCCGCTCGATGCCGGCATGCTGTTCATGATGGGCTACGAGAAGGACTGGTCGTTCTGGATGAAGAACACGCTCATCCCGCTCGACATGATCTTCATCAAGAAGGACATGACGATCGCCGGCATCTCGCAGAACGCGGAGCCGCAGACCGAGACGCTCCGCAAGGTCGGTGTCGCGTCGCTCTACGTACTCGAGGTCAACGGCGGGTGGACGCAGTCGACCGGCGTCGTCGCCGGCGCGAAGGTCCGCTTCGAAGGCGTGCCCGCCGCCGAGCCCGCGCCTCGGTGATGCTCACGTCCTGCAGTCGCTGCGGGACACGGCGTCGATCGATGAAGAGCGTGCGCGATCCCGTCAGTGCGCGGAGCCGCTGCCGGCGCCGGTGTCGTCGGGAACGAACGCCGGAATCTCGACCGCGACGGTCGCCGTCTGCGTGTCGGGCGCGGCATTGACCCGCACGCCCTGGCAGTACGCCGGCAACGCATCGCTGTGGCGATCGACGTAGCCCATCGCGGCCATCCCCTGCACCTCGGCCGGAAATGTCACGACGCACGCGGTGTACGTGCCCGGCAACAGCTCGGGAAACTTCGCCGCCTCGCCGCTTTGCACGATGATCCACTGCGAGGAGCTGACGCCCGCCGCCGCCATGCGCAGGCTGAGATCGGCCGCGGTCTTCGCCGCGATCGTGCCGGTCGTCACCCATGCGCTCGCGACGCCGACCTTGCCGCTCTTCGCGACCGGCAGGACGTTCAGCGTCACGCTGCCGGGCTCGACGGCGAGATCGATCGAGACCTCCTTGCCCGCCGGCACGACGACCTCCTTCGAGTAGAACTTCATGCCCATCATCGGCATGCCGACGGTCGCCGACACCTTGTACGTGTCCGGTGCGAGCTTGTCGTAGCGGTACGCGCCGTCGGGTCCCGACGCGACGCCGTAGATCGCGCCCGGCGTCGTCGTCGACTGAACGCTGACGAACACGCCCTCGACCGGCTTGCCCGACGCGCGCAGGATGCCCTTCAGCGCGCCGAACTTCTGCAGCTCGAGCACGAGCTCGCCCTGCCCCGGCATCTCGGTCGGGACGCGCAGCGCCTTGCTCCGGCCGATCGTCGGGTGCTCCGCGACGATCGCGAGATCGCCGGCGTTGAAGCCCGACAGCGAGAACGTGCCGTCGGGGCCCGTCGTCGCCGTCTTCGCGCCCTGGCCCATCGGCCCGAAGCTCGGCGCCGAGTTGCTCGTGCCGTTGCCGAACAGCTGGCGCCCCGCATGGACCGTCGCGCCCTCGACGGGTTGCCCGTCGGCGAGCACGCGGCCCGCGAGCTGTCGGCCCTTCGCGACCGTGATCGTGCCGACGTCGGTGACCTTGCCCGGCTCGATGGTCACCTCGATCGCGCGCGCCTGGAACGACGGCCCTCGCACCGACAGGTCGTACTTCTGCGGCGTCAGCGAATCGATCACGAAGTCGCCCTTGCCGGCGAACGCCTGCGAGCTGAAGTTGACCGCGACGGTGTATGCGGCCGGCACGCTGCCGTCGGCGAACGCGATCTTGCCCTTCACGCCGCCCTCGGGCTGCAGCACGATCCTGAGGTCCTGCTTGCCCGTCGGCGCGACGACGCCCTCGACCGTCATCCGGCGCTCCGCGGCCGCGCGCGGACGAGACGCGTTGATCATGTACGTCGCGCCCGGCTGCAGGCCGGTGAGCGAGAACTTGCCGGTCGCGTCGGTCAGCTCCTGCGGAAAGCCGCGCAGCCGGAACTGCGTGAAGTCGCCCATCGCCTTCTGATCGGTGAAGTTCGGCCCGGCCGAGACCTGGACGCCCTCGACGGGCTGACCTGCCGGATCGACGACGGTGCCGGCGATCGTGCCGGTGACGTCGATCATCAGCGTCACGTTGTCGGCATCGCGGTTCGTCGTGTCGATGACGACCGACTGCGACGCGCCGGTCTCGTGGATCGCGACCGCCTGCAGCTCGTTGCGCGGCAGGCCGCGGATCTCGAACACACCCTTGCCGTCCGAGTACACCTGCCGCGGTGGCTCGAAGATCATGCCGCGCTTCGAGGACACGCCGACGCGCACGCGCGCCGACGCGACCGGCTGCTTGCGGCTGTCGACCACGGTGCCGCGGACGACGGCGCCCTCGCCGAGCGTGATCACGATGCCGTCCTGCGGGCGCTTGCCGTCGAGCGTGACGATCGCCGAGGCGCCGCGCGCGAAGTCGCTGTGCGACGCCGCGAACCGGAACGAGCCCGCCGGCATCGCGTCGAACGTGAAGGCACCGAACTTGTCGGTCGTCGCGCCGTCGTGGCGCGGATCGGCCTGCTGGCTCCAGTCGGACGCGCCGTGGAACGTCACGATCGCGTTGGCGAGACCGACGCCCAGATCGTCGACGACGCGGCCGGTGACCTTCGCGCCCGCGACGAGCACGAGGCGCTCCGTCGTGTCGCCGGCGCTGACCTGCGTCCACTGCAGCGTCCGCGCCTTGCCCTCGGCCCACGCGGCGAGCTGGTACGGGCCCGGCGCGACCGGTGTGAACGTCGCCGTGCCGGCCTTCGCGGTCTGGCGCACGGTATCGAGCCCGCGCAGCTCGACGGTCGCACCGTCGATGGGCTTGCCCGACTCGTCGGTGACCTGCGCGATCACCTTGCTCCCGGCGCGAAGCTGGAGCACGACCGGATCGGTCTTCTCGTTCAGTTTCGCCGTCACCGGCCCGGCGACGCCCTGGGGCGCGCGGGCGACGAGCGTGTACGGCCGCGCGACGAGCCCGTCGAACGCGAACCCGCCGTCGGCCTCGGTCGTTGCCGTGCGCGGCGGGTTCGAGCTGACGAGCACGGTCGCGCCGGAAACCGGATGGTCTTCACCATCTACGACCTGGCCCTCGAGGCGCAGCGTGCCCTTCGGATCGTCGTCGACGAGCACCGCCATGGGCGCGCTGTCCCCACGATCGCCAACATCCGTGTGCACTCCGCCTTCGCCGCGCGCAACCGATGTGGGGTTTGCTTCAGTTTTCGCAGCCGCCGGCTTCGCCGAGCGTGACGGACTTCGCAACCCGAACCACCACACGAGACCCACCGCGATGACGAGCACACCGACGACGGCGAGGACCTGCTTACGCATGGCGCGGCAGTATGGCCGAGATCACGGGCCATCGGGCCTGTTCGCGCTTATTGTGCCGTGTCGGCATTTCGCGTTACAAAGCCGTCCACACCTAAGAGGGGATGACCATGGCCTTCCGTTCAACGCTGCTCGCTGCTGCTTGCCTTCTGCCGTCGATCGCCGCCTGCGGGGGCGATGATGGCGAAGGAAACGTCGTGCCCGAGGGCACGCACTATCACTACGTCGCGAACAAGGTCTTCGTTCCGACGACCAACACGCAGGCTCGCGAGTACGGCCTCGACCTCAACAAGGACGGCACGGTCGACAACCAGCTCGGCATGGTGCTCAGCACCCTCGGCAGCATGGGTTTCGACATCCAGATGACGCTCGACGAGGCGGTCAAGGAGGGAAGCATCATCCTGCTCGCCGACTTCCAGACCAAGGACTTCATGAACACGACCGCCGCGGGCGTTCAGGTGTTCCTCGGCGCCAACCCGACCCCGCCCGCCTGCAACGGCTCGGCGGACACGACGTGCGGCCATCACCTCGACGGCAACGCGTCGTTCGACATCGCGCAGGGCTCGCCGACGAACGCGGCGCTCGGCGGCAAGGTCGTCAACGGCACGTTCACCGGCGGCCCCGGTAACCTGTCGCTCCAGATCGCGCTCGGCGGAACCGAGGCGATCCAGCTCGACCTGATCGGCGCGCGCGCCAAGGGCTCGAGCATCACCGAGACGCAGATCGGTTCGGGCACCACCGGCGGCATGATCTTCGCCGGCGCGATCACCAAGGAAGACATCGACACGAAGGTCATCCCGGCGATCCAGACGCAGCTGGTTCCGACCATCGAGCGCGATTGCCCGAACGCGACGGGACCGACGTGCGTCTGCATGGACGGCTCGACGGGCAAGACGATCCTCGGCCTGTTCGATGCCAACGACGACTGCTCGGTCAGCGTCGACGAGATCAAGACGAACAGCCTGATCGTCTCGCTGCTCTCGCCCGACGTCACGGTCGACGGCAAGATGGCGCTGTCGCTCGGCGTCAAGGCGACCGCCGTCAAGGCGACGTACACGGCTCCGGGCCAGTAACCCGGATCGGTACACGTACACGCGAGCGGCGTGGTCTTCGGACCGCGCCGTTTTCGTTTTCGGTCGCTCTCACATCGGTGCGAGCGACGACTGGCCGACGATCGAGACGCCACCCGCGGCAAGCGCCGCCGAGCCGACGAGGCCCGCGTCGTCACCGAGCATCGCGCTCACGACCGTCACCGCATCCTGCGATGGCCGGTTACCGACGATCTCGAGCGTCGTCGCGACGAGCTCGAACAGCGTCGGCGCGCGGCCGAGGAAGCCGCCGCCGAGCACGAGCCGGCTGGGGTTCAGCACCGCGATCGCGTTACCGAGCGTCACCGCGAGCAGCGGTGCGAGCTCGGTCCACAGCCCGAGCGCCCACTCGTCGCCCTCGCCCGCCGCCTGATCGATGTGCCCGGGGTGCAGCGTGTCGACGTTGCCACCGGCGAGCTCGAGCGCCTTCGTCTTGGCGCCCGCGCGGATCTCGGCCCGGGCGCGGCGCTGGACGTAGCTGCCGCCGATGTACGCCTCGACACAGCCGCGGTTGCCGCAGGCGCACGGCTCGGCGGCGTCGTCCCAGCGCACCTTTGCGTGACCGATCTCGCCGGCCGTGTTGCTCGCACCCTCGACGAGCTGGCCGTTGACGATCAGGCCGCCGCCGACGCCCGTGCCGACGAACACGCCGAGCACGTCGCGGCTGCCACGCGCGGCGCCCGCCATGCCCTCGCCGTACACGATCGCGTTGACGTCGTTGTAGATGCCGACCTTGAACGCGGCGCCGAGGCGCTTCGCGAGCATCGAGCCGAACGGGACATCGCGCCAGCGCAGGTGCGGCGATACCGAGATGTCGCCCTGCCGGCCGCGCAGCATCGCCGCGATGCCGACGCCGACGCTGCCGCCGCGCCCCGCCGCGAGCTTCTCGACCGTGCTCGCGCACCGCTCGACGATCGTCTCCGGATCGCGCGGCTCGCCGACCGCCTGCTTCTCGTGCGTGATGATCTCGTGCTCGTCGCCGACGACCGCGACGCGGAAGTTCGTGCCGCCGAGGTCGATGCCGATCTTGCATCCAGCCATCACCGGACCTCTGCCTTCGCTGCATCGATCGCCGCCTCGACCATCCCGCGGATCTCGGCGAGCCGCTCTGCGGTGTTCGCCTCGCAGCGCATGACGAGCGCCGGCTGCGTGTTCGACGCGCGGACGAGCCCCCAGCCACCGTCGAGCTTCGCACGCACGCCGTCGACGTCGACGACACCGCGGACGTCCGGATGCTCGCGCAGGCGCTTCGTCACCGATGCGACGATCGCGGCCTTCTTGTCGTCGGGGCAATCGACGCGGATCTCCGGCGTGTTGATCATCGCCGGCAGCTCGCCCGCCCGGTCCGCGAGCGAGCGCTCGCCGCGCGACAGCAGCTCGAGGAGCCGGCCGCCCGAGTAGATCGCGTCGTCGAACCCGAGCCAGCGGTGCGCGAAGAACATGTGACCGCTCATCTCGCCCGCGAGCTGCGCGCCGGTCTCCTTCATGCGGGCCTTGATCAGCGAGTGGCCCACCTTCCACATCTCGACCTGGCCGCCCGCCTTCTCGAGCTCGTCGTACATCGCCTGCGAGCACTTCACCTCGCCGACGAACCTCGCGCCCGGCACCTCCTGCAGCAGCGCCTTGCCGAGCAGGATCATCAGCTGGTCGCCCCACAGGATGCGGCCCTTGCCGTCGACCGCGCCGATCCGATCGGCGTCGCCGGCGAGCGCGATGCCGAGCTCGGCCTGGTTCGACTGCACCATCGCGAACAGATCGACCATGTTCTCGGGCTGCGTCGGATCCGGGTGGTGGTTCGGGAACCGGCCGTCGAGATCGCAGTACAGCGGGATCACGTCGAAGCCGAGCCGGCGATACAGCGACACCGCCGTCGGGCCACCCGCACCGTTGCCCGCATCGACGACGACCTTGAACCGCCGCGCGCCGAGCTGCAGCTGCGACGCCGCGTGATCGAGGTACGCCGTCTGGACGTCGCGCGAGTGCATCGCGTGCCTGGGATGCGCGGCCGGCTCCTTCACGAGCTGGGCGACGCGATCGCGCAGCTCGGCGATCGCCGGCCCGTGCAGCGTCTCGGTCCCGACCATCAGCTTGAAGCCGTTGTCCTCGGGTGGATTGTGGCTGCCGGTGATCATCACCGACGCCGGCGCCTTCAGGTGGTGCGCCGCGAAGTACAGCACGGGCGTCGGCACGACGCCGATGTCGACAACCTCGGCGTGGACGCGAATTCCATCCGTCAGCGCCGCGAACAGCCGAGGCGAGTGCACGCGCGGATCGCGGCCGACCACCACGCTCTGGCCCGCCACCCCGGCGCCGATCGCGTTGCCGAGCGCCCGGACCGTCGCGTCGTCGAGATCGCGCTCGGCGACGCCGCGAATGTCGTACTCACGAAAGCTGCGCGGATTCACTCGTCATAGGTACCGCGCGAGCCCGCGTGCGGAAAGGGCATCGATCACCTTGCGGACGTCCTGCGCGTTGTCCTTCCGGATGACCAGGATCGCGTCGCCGCTCTTGACCACGACCATGTCGCTCACACCGACCGTCGCGATCAACGTGCCATCGTCGCTCATCACGACATTCCCCGTCCCGTCGATCACGATCGCGCTCCCCGCGACCGTGTTGCCCGTCGCGTCGACGCCGCGCACCGCCGGCAGAGCCGCCCACGATCCGACGTCGTCCCAGCCGACGCTCGCCGGCACCGTCACGACGCGCTCCGCCTTCTCCATCACCGCGACGTCGAACGACACTGATGGCAGCGTCGGGTACAGGCTCAGCGCCGTCGCCGGCTCCCTCGCGATCTCCTTGACCGCGTGCGCCGTCGTCGGTGCGTGCACCGTCAGCTCGGCGAGCAGCCGCTTCGCGGTCGCGCAGAAGATCCCCGCGTTCCACAGATACCGTCCGCTCGCGACGTACTGCTCCGCGGTCGCGCGGCCCGGCTTCTCGACGAATCGCTTCACCGGCGCGACGACGCCGTGCTTCGCCCCACCGTCGATCTCGACGTACCCGAATCCGGTCTCCGCCCGCGTCGGCGTGATGCCGATCGTCGCGATCGCGTCCGTCGTCTCCGCCGCCACGAGCGCCGCCTCGAGCGCCACCGCGAACGCATCCTTGTCCGTCACGTGCTGATCCGCCGGCATCACGAGCAGCACCGCATCTGGATCGCGGGCGGCGAGCACGGCCGCCGCGAGCCCGATCGCCGCCGCCGTGTTCCGACCGACCGGCTCGCTCAGGACCTCGACGCCCGGCACCGCATCGCGGGTCGCCGCCGCCTGCGAGTCCGCGGTCACGATCAGCGCGCGCCCGCACACGCGTGCCCCGAGCCGCGTCGCCGTCGTGACGAGCGGCTCGTTGGCCTCCGTCAGCGACAGCAGCTGCTTGGGGTGGGCGCGACGCGAGGCGGGCCAGAGGCGCGTACCGCCGCCGCCGGCAAGGATGACTGCATGACGCATGTGCGGCGCGATGGTGCCCGCGGTCCCCTGAAGGCGCAACCTCACCGATCTGGAACAACACCATCGATTTCCAGCACAACGACGTTTGTGCTGAACATCGTCGCGTTTGCTCCGTCGTCCAACCACCGGGGTATGTCGCGTGGGGACGCGAGGGTGGATTGGGCTTGATTTATTGGGATTCCTCCTTATAAAACGGTTTGTACTCAAATCATTGCTGTAACAATGATTGGACATCAAACGAATAAACAGGAGCTAACGATGCAGTCCTCCCCCCGATACGTCGTACTCAAGTTCGGTGGTACCAGCGTCGCTAGCCGGCGCGGGTGGGAGGCGGTTCGCGCGGTCGTCGAGCGCCATCGGGCCGATGGCCTGTTCCCGCTGGTCGTGTGCTCCGCGGCGGCGGGCGTGACCGATCGCCTGGTCGCGGTCGCCGACACGCTGGCCGCCGGCGGCGATCCGGCGCTCGGGCTCGCCGAGGTCGCGCGGATCCACCGCCAGCTCGCTCGCGAGCTCGAGCTCGATGTCGCGGTCATCGAGGCCGACGAGCGTTCACTCGCATCGGCCTGTGCGATCGCCGGATCCCTCACGGCGCCGGCGCGCGCCACGATCCTCGCGCACGGCGAGCTCATCTCGACCCGGCTCGGTGCAGCGTGGCTCGCGAACCAGGGCCTCGCCGCGACCTGGATGGATGCACGGCGTCTCCTGCGCGCCAGCGGCGAAGGCGGTCGAGACGAGCGGTACCTGTCGGCACGCTGCGAGCCCGGATCGCGCGTCGAGATGCGCGCCGCGCTCGCCGAGACGCGAGCCGACGTGGTGATCACGCAGGGCTTCATCGCCGGCACGAACGACGGCGGGACGGCGCTCCTCGGCCGCGGTGGATCGGACGCGTCCGGCGCCTACCTCGCGGCCGGACTCGGAGCAGCGTCGCTCGAGGTGTGGACCGACGTGCCGGGTGTGTTCACCGCCGATCCGCGGCGGATGCACGAGGCGCGCATGCTCAAGCGGCTGTCGTACAGCGAGGCCGAAGCGGCCGGCGCGCTCGGCGCCAAGGTGCTGCATCCGCGGACGATCGAACCCGCGCGTATCGCGGGCGTGCCGATTCGGATCGGCTGGACGGGTCGCCTCGATGTCACGGGGACCGTGATCGCGCGCAACCTCGCACCGAACGGCGCGAAGGCGATCGTGTCGCGCCGCAACCTCGTGCTGCTCTCGATGTGGCGGCGCTCGTCGTGGCAGCCGGTCGGCTTCATGGCCGCGGTCGCGTCGAAGTTCCAGCGCTTCGGGCTGTCGATGGATCTCGTCGCCAGCTCGACCTCGGAGATTCGCGCGACGATCGATCTCGGCGCGTTCCCTTCGGCCACCCGCGATCTCGATGCACTCTGCGCCGAGCTCGAGACGGTGTGCCGTCCGCGTGTCGTGTCGCATGTCGCCTGCGTGAGCGCCGTCGGCGCGGGTGTCGCCCACGATCTGTTCGGGGACGCCGCGGGCGCGACCGCGATCCATCTGCTCAGCTACGCCGCGAACGCCCACCACATCAGCATCGTCGTCGATCGTGCTGCCGAGCCCGAGCTCGTCGCGAGGGGTCACCAGCGCCTGCTGGAGCTTGCCGGCGACGACTCGACGTTCGGCGCGAGCTGGAGCGCGTTGAACGAGAGCGCGCCCGCTCCCCAGGCCGTGCCGGCGGTCGAGCTGCCGACGCGCGAGGCGCGCGGATGAATCTTCGCGCAGCGACCGAGCGCGATGGCGCGCCCGTGTGGCGACTGCTCGCGCGGACCGGCGGCCTCGAGCGGAACACCTGTTACGCGTACGTCCTGCTGTTCAGCGATTTCGGCGAGACGTGCATCGTCGCCGAGCAGGACGGCGAGCTCCTCGGGTTCGTGCTCGCCTACCGTCCCCCTGCCCGGCGCGAGGAGCTGTTCGTCTGGCAGATCGGCGTGGCTCCCGAGGCGCGCGGCCGCGGGCTCGGGACGCGGATGCTCGAGGCCGCGCTCGCACAGCCGGCCTGTTCGGACGTCGGGTACCTGACCGCGACCGTGAGCCCCGACAACGAGGCGTCGCGCAGGATGTTTGCCGCGGTGGCTCGTCGCCGTGGTGTCTCGTTTTCGATCACTTCTCGGTTCGGCGCGGCGCTGTTTGCCGACCCGCACCTCGACGAGGACCAGGTCCGAATCGGACCGCTGCAGTAAGGGAGACCATGGAGATCATCGAACGCCTCGAATCCGAGGTCCGGACGTATTGCCGATCGTTCCCGACGGTGTTCACCCGCGCGGAGGGCACCACGATCTACGATCGCGACGGGCGCGAATACCTCGACTTCTTCGCCGGGGCCGGTGCCCTGAACTACGGCCACAACCACCCCGCGCTGCGCGACCGTCTGATCGAGTACCTGCAGGGCTCCGGAATCGCCCACGCGCTCGACATGGCGACCGAGGCCAAGTGTGCGCTGCTCGAGGCGTTCGAGACTCACGTGCTGCGTCCACGCGACCTGCACTACAAGCTCATGTTCCCCGGGCCGACGGGCACGAACGCCGTCGAGGCAGCGCTCAAGCTGGCGCGCAAGGTCACCGGACGCACGAACGTCGTGTCGTTCACCAACGCGTTCCACGGCATGACACTCGGCGCGCTCTCCGTGACCGGCAATGCCAGCAAGCGCGCTGCCGGCGGCGTGCCGCTCGGCCACGTCCTGCGCGCGCCGTTCGACAACTACTTCGGCGCCGAGGTCGACACCCTCGCTCAGCTCGAGGCCATGCTCGGCGACCGGTCGAGCGGCATGGAGGCCCCGGCGGCATTCCTCGTCGAGACCATTCAGGGAGAGGGCGGGATCAACGTCGCCAGCGAACGCTGGCTCCGCGGCCTCGCCGAGCTCGCGCGCAAGCACCGCGCGCTGCTCGTCGTCGATGACATCCAGGTCGGCTGCGGGCGGACCGGCGGCTTCTTCAGCTTCGAGCAGGCCGGCATCGTGCCGGACATCGTCTGCCTTTCGAAGTCGCTGTCGGGATTCGGCCTCCCGCTCTCGCTCGTGCTCCTGCGCCCGAACATCGACGTTTGGAAGGCCGGCGAGCACAACGGCACGTTCCGCGGCAACAACCTCGCGTTCGTGACGGCGCGAGCCGCGCTCGAGCTGTTCTGGGCAGACGACCACCTGTCCGAGGAGATCGCGAGCAAGTCGCAGATCGCGCGTGCAAGGCTCGCGCGCATCGCCGAGGCGCATGGTGGCACCGTGCGCGGGCGCGGCCTGATCCTGGGGCTGTCGTTCGACGACGCGACGATCGCGGAGCGTGCCGCCCGGAACGCATTCGAGCGCGGGCTGGTGATCGAGACCGCGGGCGCCGACGACCAGGTGCTGAAGCTCCTCCCGCCGCTCACGCTCACGTCGGCCGAGCTCGAGCGCGGCCTCGATATCATCGAGAGCGCGGTCGCCGCCGCGTTCGACTCGCCTCGACACGAGCCCGCCGTCGGCCGCGTGTCCACCCGCCGTGGAGCTCACCTGCTCCGCGTCAACAACCACAAGCACGAGGACGTGGCATCGTGATCGTACGAACCCTCGACGAGACGCGCGGCACCGAGCGCGAGGTCAAGGCAGCGACCTGGATCAGCCGCCGCTTGCTCCTTCGCGATGACCGCATGGGCTTCTCGCTCCACGACACGACGATGCTCGCCGGGACGGAGACCCGGATGTGTTATCGCAACCACCTCGAGGCGGTGTATTGCGTCGGCGGCAAGGGCAGCATCGAGGTGCTCGCCACCGGCAAGGTGTATCCGATCACCGACGGCACGATGTACGCGCTCGACAAGCACGACGAGCACATCCTGCGCGCCGAGACCGAGCTGCGCGTCGTCTGCGTGTTCAACCCGCCCGTCACCGGGAGCGAGGTCCACGACGAGACCGGCGCGTATCCCCTCGTTCCAGAAGCGAGCAAGGAGGAGGCCGCGCGATGAAGGATGCCTACGAGTCGCGCACCGGCTCGCAGCCCGAGCTCGCCGAGCGCGGCGATCCCGTCGTGTGGGAGCCGACCGCTCCGGGACCGCTCGACCGCGACCAGCTCGCTCGCTACGCGCGCGACGGATTCCTCGTCTGGCCGCGGCTGTTCTCGGCGGCCCAGGTCACCGCGCTGCGCGCGGAGATGGAGCGCCTCGCCGCCGCGGCCGATCGGTCGCGCGACGACGTGATCGTGGAGCCCGACAGCGATGCCGTCCGTTCGCTGTTCCGGCTCCACCACGACTCCGACGCGATGCGAACGCTCGCCGCGGATCCGCGGCTGGCTGCAGCGGCGCGCCAGATCCTCGGCGACGACGTCTACATCCATCAGTCGCGCGTGAACTTCAAGCCAGCGTTCGAGGGCAAGTCGTTCCCGTGGCACTCGGACTTCGAGACCTGGCACGTCGAGGACGGCATGCCGCGGATGCGCGCGCTCTCGGTGTCGCTGTTCCTGACGCGCAACACCGAGCACAACGGGCCGCTGATGGTGATTCCCGGCTCGCACCTGCGCTACGTCCGCTGCGTCGGTGAGACCCCGCCTGAGCACTTCAAGCAGTCGCTTCGCAAGCAGGCCTACGGCGTGCCGGATCGCGACAGCCTGACGAGGCTCGCCGCGGATCACGAGATCGTCTCGTGTACGGGCGAGGCCGGCACCGTGGTGATGTTCGACTGCAACCTCATGCACGGCTCCTCGGCCAACATCACACCGATGCCGCGCCACAACGTGTTCCTCTGCTACAACAGCGTCGCGAACCGTCTCGTCGAGCCGTTCGGCGGGACCGCGGCGCGGCCGCTGTTCCTGGCGGAGCGCGACGTCGCCGTCGTCCGCTGAGCCTACAGCACGCTGCTCAAGAACTTCCGCGTGCGCTCGTTCTCGGGCGCCGTGAAGATCTTCTCGGGCGGTCCCGCTTCGACGATCTTGCCGCCGTCGAACATCATCACCACGTCGGAGATGTCGCGCGCGAACTTCATCTCGTGGGTGACGCACAGCATCGTGAGGTCCGTGCTGCGCGCGATATCGCGCAGGAGATCGAGCACACCGGACACGAGCTCGGGATCGAGCGCCGACGTGACCTCGTCGAGCAGCAACACCTTCGGCCGCATCGCGAGCGCGCGGGCGATGGCGACGCGCTGGCGCTGACCACCGGAGAGCTGGCTCGGATGGGCATCGAGCTTGTCGGCGAGCCCGACCATCTCGAGCAGTGACTTCGCACGCACCTCGGCCTCGTCGCGGGACAGCCCCAGCACGTGGACGGGTCCCTCGGTGACGTTGCGCAGCACGCGCATGTTCGGGAACAAGTTGAAGTGCTGGAACACCATCCCGATCTTCTTGCGGACCTGGCGGATGTGCTTGTCCCCGGCCGGCACGAGCGCGCCGCGCCTGCGCTCGTGGGTGAGGTACTCGCCGTCGACCTCGATCGTGCCCGCGTCGGCGCGTTCGAGCGTCATGAGAAGTCGGAGGATCGTCGTCTTGCCGGAGCCGGACGGCCCGATCAGCGTGACGTGCTTGCCGGCCGCGACGGCGAAGTCGAGCTGGTCGAGCACGACCTTGTCGCCGAAGCGTTTGGTCACGCGCTCGAAGCGGACGAGGGCGTCGGTCGAAGGTTCTGGATCAGTAGACAAGGCGGCGCTCCAGGTAGCGGACGAGGAGAGAGGCTGGATATGCGATCGCGATGAACGCGATGCCGACCATCGTGTACGGCTCGACGTACTCGAACGTCGCGGCGCCGTGGGCGCGCGCCTGCTGGAGGATGTCGGCGACGCCGATCAGGGCCAGCAGCGGCGAGTCCTTGAGCATCGCGATCACGTAGTTGCCGAGCGCGGGTACGACGCGCCGGATCGCCTGCGGCAGGATCACCGAGAGCCACGTGCGGGTCCTCGACAGACTCAGCGCGGTCGCGGCCTCCCACTGGCCCGCCGGAACGGCCTCGATGCCGGCGCGGTAGACCTCGGCGGTGTAGGTCGAGTAGTGGACACCGAGCGCGAGGACGCCGGTCGTCAGCCGCGTGAACTGGATGCCGACCGATGGCAGGACATAGAAGAACAGGAACAGCTGGACGAGCAGCGGCGTGTTCCGGACCAGCTCGAGCACGCTCGCGATCGACCATCGCAGGACGCGCGACGACGATCGCAGCGCGATCGCCCATACGAGGCCGAGCGTGAACGCGAGCAGCGCGCCGAGCGCCGTTGCCACGAGCGTCATCCGCAACCCGGCGGCAAGCTCGGGGAGGAACTTCCATGCGACGTCCCAGTCCCAGGTCATCGGCGCGGCCTCGCGGTGGGTGCGAGTTGACCGATCCGCGCCCGCGCGCGTCGCTCGACGACACGCATCACACGCGTGATCGCGAACGCGAGCGCGAAGTAGATCGCCAGCACGACGACGTAGACCTCGAGGCTCTTGCCGGTCGCCAGCCGGCACAGCTGCGCGGCGAAGCTGACGTCCGCCACGCTGACCGCCGACACCAGTGCGGTGCCCTTGAGCAGCTCGATCGCGAGGTTCGTGAACGGCGGAATCATCTCCGGAAGCGCCTGCGGGAGCAGCACGCGCCAGAGCTCCTGCGCGGGGCTGAATCCGATCGCCGTCGCCGCCTCGCGCTGCGCCTTGGGGACCGCTGCCAGCGCGCCGCGAACCACCTCCGAGCCGTAGGCACCGAAGCTGAGCCCGAGCGCGAGCACCGCGGCCCACATCGGTACGAGCTGGATATGAAACGCGAGTGGAACGACGAAGAACAGCCAGAACATGAGCACGAGCGCGGAGACGCCGCGAAAGAACTCGACGTAGATGGTCGACAGCGCTCGCACCCACCACGT
Source organism: Pseudomonadota bacterium (assembly GCA_023386455.1). Classification (GTDB taxonomy): domain Bacteria; phylum Myxococcota_A; class Polyangia; order Haliangiales; family Haliangiaceae; genus JABFXX01. Next base: position 18,715 of record JAEWJO010000292.1, read on the forward strand.
CCGGGACGTGCGGGCGATGCCGACCCCGAACGCGAGCGTCGCGGCGAAGACCGCCGAGAGTACGGTCAGCTGGACCGTGATCCAGATGCCTGGCAAGAGCCAGTGCGTCCACAGGCCCGACGTCATGGCACGCACAGCTCCTGCGCCGTCAGCGTCGTCATCTCGGCCTCCGAGAACCCGAACCGACGGACGATCTGCAACAGCTCGCCGCTCTGCCGGAGCGCGTGCAGCTCGCGGTTGAACGCATCGCGCAGGTTGCGCTCGGCGGGCCGGAACGCGAAGGCACCGGCGCCGACCGCAGGCTTGCCATCGAGCATCGGCTGGAACGGCTCGGTCGCCTCGACGAGCGTGCTGCCGGTCTGCCGCACGACGTTCTGCACCGTGATGCTCGTACCGGCGAACACGTCGACGCGCCGCTGCTCCACCGCGAGAAGCCCGGCGAGCTGGTCGGGCAGGATGCGGATCGAGTCGCGAGGAACGCCCGCCGAGACCGCGTAGTCGATCTCCGCGTAGCCCGTGCCCGTCGCCATCTTGGCCCCGGTCCGCGCGATGTCCTCGTAGCCTCGAAGCCCCTTGGGGTTCCCGTTCGCGACGATGAACGCGTCGCGCATCTGATAGTCGGGGTCGGCGAAGATCACCTGTGCACAGCGAGTGGGCGTCACGTACATGCCCGCCGAGACCACGTCGAATTGCCGGGCGCGGAGCCCGGGGATCAGAGAGCCGAACTCCGTCGGGACCGGCTGGACGTGTTCGACGCCGAGCCGCCGGAAGATCACCTTGGCGATCTCGGGAGCCTCGCCGGTGAACTCGCCATCGCGATCGATGTAGCCGAACGGGATCTCGCCGGCGATACCGAGCTTCACGACTCCCTCGACGCGCAGGCGGTCGAGGAGGTCGCCGCCGTCGACGTCGCTCGTCGGCATCCGGTAGCACCCGGACAGCAGCAGCAGGAGCGCCAGCGCGCGGCGCGAGGAGCTCAGACCTTCTCGTCGGGAACCAGCAGCGGGGCCGCATCGATCTCGCTCGCGTTCATGAGCTCGACGAGACACCGGAGCGACGCGAGCAGCTGCTTGCGCTCGTCGAGCGAGAGCTCGTAGAGCCGCTCGAGGAACGTCTCCTGTAGTGGCGTCGGTACGTCCACGAGTCGCGCCTTGCCAACCTTCGTGAGCGAGATGCAGACCTTCCGCCGATCGTTGGGGTTGCGCTCGCGCGCGACCAGCCCCGACGACGTCAGCCGATCGATGATCCGCGACACCGTCGCCGGCGACAGCTGGACCGCCTCGCTCACGTCTGCCACCGTGAACTCCGTCCCGTCGTGCGCGAGCTTCTCGATCGCACGCAGACACACCACCTGCGGAACCGTCAATCCGACGTCCCGCTGTAGCGCCTTCGAATGAATCGAGATCCCGCGCACGAGCTGACGGATGCTGCGCAGGATCTCTTGCGCGATCGGGTCGTCGAAGGGGATCACCCGCGTGCATGCTACCGGATTGCCCGGGCGATATCATCGAGCCAGGGACATCGACCGAGATCGACGGCGCCACGCGCTCCCCGCTGGCCCCGATTGCCGTGCGAGTCGAGAGATCGGCCTCTCGGTCGGATCCGCCCATGAGGCAGCTACGTTAGTTGCCGGACGGTCGCGATTCAACCCGGGATCGTTTGAGCTCAAACTATATGGCCGCGTCGCCCTCCAGGCGCACCGGCCGGCTGTCCCGACGTGCTCCGGTGACCTCCCGGATTCTCGCAAGCCCGTGGCGTCGCACGTGCATCACCGGACACCCATGCTTCGCTCGACCTCGCATCGAGGCGCACCGTGATCGCGCTGGCGTGCCCCGACTGCCCACCCGCCCGTGCGGCGCGGGCGATGTTCACCGATCTGGATCTCGCACGAAACGTGGTCGTCGCGCTCGCCCCGTTCATCGTGACGTTCGCGCTCGTCGCGCTGATCGTCCGCATCGTCACCGCGCGCAGTCGCCGAGGAGCCACCGGTGCCGCCGAGTGACCAGCGCGATATCGGCCCGCTCGTGCTCGCGGGCCTCGTCCTCGGCATCGGCCTCGGTGGCTTCGTCGACGGCATCGTGCTCCACCAGATCTTCCAGTGGCACAACATGCTGTCGAGCACGCATCCGCCGACGACGCTCGTCGCGATGAAGTTCAACATGATCTGGGACGGGCTGTTCCACGCCTTCACGTGGGGCGTGACGCTCGCCGGCATCATCCTGTTGTTCCGCGCGGGCCGCCGGCGCACCGTCGAGTGGTCCGGACATCTCCTCGCGGGCGCGATGCTCGGCGGCTGGGGCCTCTTCAACCTCGTCGAGGGCACGATCGATCACCAGATCCTCGGCGTGCACCACGTCCATCCGGGCGCGCATCAGCTCGCCTGGGACCTCGCGTTCCTCGCGAGCGGTCCCGTGCTCGCGCTCCTCGGCTATGGCCTCGCCCGCGTCAGGGCGCAGCGTGCGCAGGACCTTCGATCGCCTTTCGCTTGAGTGCGACGAACTCGGCGTCGTCGATCGCGCCGGCATCCAGCAACGACTTCGCTCGCGCGATCTCCTCGGTCGAGGTCGGTCCGCCGAGTGACCTCGCATACGCCTCGGCATCCGCGTGCAGCCGCGCGCGGGCCGCGTGTTGACGGCCGGCCATGCCGCCGCCACGGCGAATCACGTAGACGACCGCGGTGATCAGCGGGAAGAAGAACAAGCAGGCGATCCACAGCGCCTTCTTCTTTCCGCTGAGATCCGGATCGCGGAACACGTCGACGACGATCTGAAACAGGACGACGAAGTACGCGACGGTGACGAACATCGAGACGATGACCCAGAGCGCGTTCGCGAAATTGCTCATGGCGAGCTCCCTGGCGACGCGTCGGTTCGCGTCGACACTGCGACTGTGGCTCCGCCCTGCCGCCGAGCAAATGGTGGGCAGACGCATCGGCAGGCGCCCGAGGCGAAGGCGCGAGGGAGTCGACAGTCCGCAGCCCACCGCCCCGCGCTGGGGAGCGTGGACGCCATGACGCGGCAATCGGACCATCGTGATCTCGTCGACTTAGCGGGCATCCTCGTCGGAACGCTACGTGCTTGCTCCCGGGTCCATGGCCCGACTCTCCGTGGTGATCGCCGTCCTCCTCGCCTTCACCACCGGCGCATGGGCCGGGGGCAAGGTCGACTGGAGCAAGTACATCGACCCGAACCCGAGCGCCCCGGTCCGGTCCCCGGTCGTCGCGTCCAAGGACGAGCCGCCGCCGAAGGCCACGAAGGCCAAGGCGAGCAAGGCGAGCAAGAAGAAGGCGACCCCCAAGCGCAAGGCGAAGGCCCGCGCGAAGGCCAAGTCGCGCCGCTAGTCGCTACGACGCGGCGTCGGCGTCGGCGAGCTGCTTCTGCAGGCGCGTGACCTCGGCCCGCGTGAGCCCCGCGTGATAGACGTGCTCGAGCGTCACGCGGTCGCCGGACACGAGCTCGGTGGCGCCGAGACGGATCACGCCGTCGGTATCGATCGTGACCTCGACGAGGACGAGCACGTCGCCGGCCGGTGCCTCCGGGAGATCGACGACGGCGTAGCGGCCGAGGTGACGATTGACCGACGGATCGGGGGACTCGCCTTCCCAGAGGTCGAACTCGACGCGCACCTGATCGTCGTGGCGCGTCGGCAGGAGCTTGTGCTCGCGCGTCGGCACCACCGAGGACTGCGCGATGACGCGCTCGCAGTCCTGGTCCTGGCGCGAGATCATGAGGCCGCGCGCGGCGACGTCGATGAGGAGCACGCCCTCGATGGTGCCGTCGAGGCGAGCGACCTCGAGCGCAGCACCGACGGCGACGACCTCCTCGGGATTGGCGAGCACGGACGGGTCGCGACCGGTGATGCGGGCGAGCTCCTTGCGGACGGCCGGCATGCGCGTCCCACCGCCGACGAGCAGGACCTCCTCGATCTCCTCGCGCTTGCGCGCGCAGCGACGGAGCGCTTCCTTGATCGGCGGCTCGAGCCGCCGGATGAGTGGCGAGGACCACAGCTCGACCTCGTCGCGGCGGACGACACGCGAGTACTCGAGCGGCTTGCCGGACGGCAGCTGGGCGAGGTCCTTGATGTGGAGCTTCGCGATCGGGTGCTCGGACAGCTCGTGCTTCGTGCGCTGCGCGCCGAGGCGCAGCTTCTCGATCGCGACCGCATCGGTCGAGACATCGATGCCGCGCACGCTGCGCACGTCGCGGACGAGATTCTCGACGACCGCGCGGTCGACGTCGTCGCCACCGAGGAACGCGTCGCCGGTGGTCGCGAGGACCTCGAACACACCGGCGTCGACGTCGACGGCCGCGACGTCGAACGTGCCGCCGCCGAGGTCGCAGACGAGGTAGCGGCGGTCGGCACCGCGGTGAGCGCCGTGGCCGAGCGCGGCGGCGGTCGGCTCGCTGAGCAGGCGCATCACGTGGAAGCCGGCGATCTGCGCGGCGTCCTTCGTCGCCTGGCGCTGCGCGGCGTCGTACCAGGCCGGGACCGTGAGCACCGCACGGGTGACCGGCTCGCCGTAGAACGTCTCGGCGATGCGGCGCAGCTCGCGCAGGATGAGTGCGCTGACCTCCTCGGGCGAGATCGCGCGGCCGGCGGCGAGCTGGATCCACGTGTCGCCGTTCGGTGCCTCGGTCAGCTCGTACGGCAGCACGCGCGCGAGCTTGCGGATGTCGGGGTGATCGAAGCGCCGGCCGAGCAGACGCTTCGCCCCGAAGATCGTGAGGTCGGGGCTGTGATCGAGGCCGACGCGCGCGGGCTCGCCGACGACCGGACCCTGCGGCGAGAACCAGACGAGCGAGGGCAGCATCGTCGAGCCCTCCTCCGTCGTCAGGATGCGCGGCGCACCATCGCGATCGATCACGGCGACGACCGAGTTGGTGGTGCCGAGGTCGATGCCGACGGCACGGCCGCGAGGATCGGCCTTGGTCCCGGCACGTCCGGGCTTCTTCGGCGACGTCATCGGAACAACCTCTGGAGGACGTTGGCTTCCGCGCCGCCGGTCTTGCGGATGTGCTCGAGGAGGCGCGCGGCCTCGACCGATTGTTCGTGGTGCGCGAGCGCGGTCTCGAGCTGCGCGGTCGCGAGCTGCAGCTCGCCGTCGCCGAGCGCCGCGATCGCCGACGCGACGTAGTAGAGCGAGCGCAGCGGCTTGCTGCGCGGATACACGACGAGCGCGGCGGCGAGCACCTCGCGGGCGGTGTTCGCGTCGCCCTGCGCGAGCATGACGCGGGCGCGTTGCTCGAACGCGTCGCTGCCCTGCCCCGACGCCTGCGGTGCGGCCGCGGGCGACGGCGCCGACGACGCGCCGAGACCGAATCCGGCGTCGGAGGACGGTCGCTCGAAGCGGTTCGGTGTCCGGCGCGGCGCCGGGTTCGACGCGTCGGTGCTCGAGATGTCCTCGAACCCGACGAGCCATCCCGGCGGCGTGTGCAGCGTCGGTCCCGCCACGGTGCCGCGGCCCTCGGCGACGAGCGCCTGGCGCAGCCGATCGTAGGCGCGGTTCGCGAGGATCGTCAGCTCCTCGGCGAGGTGCGTGATCGCCGGCGCGTTGCGACGCGACACGAGATCCGGATGGTTGCGGCGGATGAGGTCCTTCCACGCGGCGCGGATGACCGACGGTCCCGCCTCGCGCGGCACGCCGAACACCTCGTGGACGGCAGCCGAGCGCAGCCGGCGCAGCTCGTTGGAGAGGTGCTGGAACAGCTCGCGCTCGTCCTCGGGCAGCTCGTCGGTGATCGGCGCCGACGCCGGACGGCGCTGCGGCGCGGCGGGCTGGACCTGGATCTGCGGATCGGTCCTCGGCTCCGGCATCTCGTTCTGGAACGAGCGCAGACGCGCCTTGACCTCGTCGGTGAATCCGACGAGCTCGATCTCGATCCACGTGCGTGTCGAGTCCTGCTTGCCGTCGACCTCGACGGGCGCCGACTTCTGGATCACGCCGTCGATCGCGATCACGACCTCGTTCGGCAGCTCGAGGCCGATCGTGACCTGTGCGCCCTGCTTGGCCGCGAACGGAACCTTCATCGAGAGCAACTTGCCCCGGCGCAGCTTGCGCTGCGTGAAGACTTCCACCTGGTCCCACGTCGCGCATCGCACGTGGAGCGTGCGCGCGGCCATCACTTCCCCTTCTTCTTCGGATCTTTCCAGTCGGGATCGGGCTCGAGCTCCACCGTCTTCGCCAGCATCGACTTCTTCTTCGCGACGTCGATCGGCATGTTCGGATCGCCGCCGTCGCGCCAGTCTTCCGCCTTGAACACGACGTGCTGGGTCTTGAAGCCGGGCTTGACGACGGCGACCTCGTAGTCGCGTCCTGCCCACAATTCGTTGAACTGCGCGTGATTCGCGCCGATGAACAGCCAGACCTCGGCGTCGCTCGGCGTCGAGTCGATGTGGACCGGGCCGGCACCGACGACACCCGTCGACGCGAGCACCGGCGTCGTCGGCTGCAGTGGGATCGCGGGGAGCTCCTTGGCCTTGCTCGCCTTCATCGTCACCGCGATCTTCGCCTTGAGCTTCTCCTTCGCGCCGGTCCAGTGCGTGCCGTTGACCTGCGCCTCGGTGACGTCGCTGCCGGCCTTGAGCAGCACCATGTCGTGCGGCTGACCGGCGGCGAGGTGAATCGGCGTGTCGAGCGGCGTGCGCCCCAGGCGGAGCCAGATGCCGGCACCGCTCGCGGTGATGTCGATCGCACCCGAGTCGGGCTGGGCACTGCGGAGCTTGGCCTCGAGCGCCTCCTTCTCCGCCTTGTCCTTGTCGCGATCGATCTTCTGCTGCGCTGCCTTCGCCTCGTCCTCCTGGTAGCGCGTGTAGACCATGTAGCCCGCGCCGCCGAGGATGCCGAGCAGGACGAGGCCGCCGACCGCGCTCTTCAGCGGGCTCCGCAGCTTCGGCGTCGGCGCGTCGAGATCCTGGATCGGATTGACGATCGGCCGCGCCGCGGGACGCGACGTGCGCGCCGGCGCAGCAT
>JAEWJO010000102.1 GCA_023386455.1 Pseudomonadota bacterium
ACCGCGAAGAGCCTCGACCCGAAGAACCTCGGCGCCGATCACGGCGTGATCGACACGCCCGCGGTCCTCATCATCTACACCGAGGACCGCGCCGCGATCGGCCGTGCGATGGAGGCCTGCTTCCAGCCGACCGACTTCAGCATCGTCGGTGGCGCCGGTGCACAGCCGTACTTCGGCCGCATGCGCGCGATCGACGTGTTCGGGCTCGTGTCGGCGCGCGTCGCGCACGAGGAGAAGCGGGTCCGGCCGCGTGCCGGCCACACGAAGTTCGCGTCGAACGAGCTCCTCCTGCAGTACGACCCAACGTTCGTGTTCTCCTGCTACTCGATCGATGCGACGCCGCAGCCCGTGCACTGGAACTGCTCGCCGGCGTACTGGACCGGCCGCGGCTACGAGATCGTGACGGTCCACGTGCCCGCGATGAGGCAGTCCGGCACGTACTACTCGTTCCTCGCGAAGAAGGCGCGAGACTTCCAGTGTCCCGCGCGCGTGCACTAGTCACGCGGTGGTGGGGCGCGATTCCGATCGCGCTGGCGATCGCGCTGCTCGCACTGCGCGCCATCCTCGCCACGCCGCCGCTCGCCAACCTCGCGCACGCGCCCGCCGATCCTCGCGATCCGCCGGGCACGACTGCCTATACGGGCTCGCTGCTCGTCGCGCGCGGCGGCCCGGTCATCATCGGCTTCCAGTCCGTCGGCCGGGCGCGCCTCGTCGTCGGAACGCCCGGCAAGGAGCTCGCCGGCAGCGGCCTCGTCAAGGAGCGGATCCTCCTGCCGGCCGGGCCGATCGCGATCCACTTCGCAGCACCACCGCGCGCGCGCCTCGTGTGGACGCCGGTCGGCCGCCGCGGCGACCCCGAGTACGTCTCGGCAAGCTCGCTGTCGCCCGAGCCTCCCGAGCGCGCGACGTTCGGCGCGTGGGCCGGCACCGCGCCTCTCGACGGCGTGATCGCCGCGCTGCTCCTGCTGCTCCTCGGCGGTTCGCTCGCGATCCTCGCGCGGCGTCGCCTGCGCGCGGTCTCGCGCCGGACCTACGTCGCGATGGCCTGCGTGTTCGCAGGTGCGTGCCTCGCGCGCTGGCTCGGTCTCCAGGCGTTCGGCCAGACGTGGGACGAGGACGTCAACTGGGCCGCCGGCCGCAACTACATCACGAACCTCCTCTCGCTCGATGCGAGTGCCGGATCGTGGCAGTGGAACTTCGAGCACCCGCCGGTGATGAAGTACCTCGCCGGTATCGGCGCGCAGTTCTCCGATGGCTTCGGTCCCGCGCGCGCGCTGTCTGCCGTGTGGTCCGCGCTCGGCTGCGCGCTGCTCGTCCCGATCGGCGCGCGGCTCTACAACTTCCGCACGGGCGTGCTCGCCGGCCTGATCGCGGCGCTCCTCCCGACGCTCGTCGCCCACGGCCAGATCGTCGGCCACGAGTCGCCGACGATCCTGTGGTGGTCGCTCGCGATCCTGCTCGCGCTGAGTGTGTTCGACGGCGATCCGTCGGCACGCCGCACGCGCGTCCGGCTCGCGTGGCTCGGCGTCGCGATCGGCATCGCGGTCGCGTCGCGGTTCGTGAGCGGTCTCGTCGGTCCGCTCGCGCTCGCGATCGTCGTGATCACGGCCCCGGCGGTCCGGCGCTGGCGCGTCGCGCTCGAGGCCGCCCTGATCATGCCGGTCGCCGCGATCCTCACGGTCGTCGCCGTGTGGCCCCGCCTGTGGGCGCATCCGATCGCCGCGCTCTCCGAGTCGTTCGCGAAGCTGTCCAGGTCGCACTCGGTCGAGCCGTTCCTCGGCACGGTCACGAACCAGCCCGGCCCTCACTACTTCCTCGTCTACCTCGCCGCGACGCTGCCGTTCGGTGTCCTCGCTGGCGCCGTCGCGTACGTCGGCCGGGCACTTCGCGACCGCGATCGGAGCGCGCTGATCCTCGCGCTGTGGTTCCTCGTCCCGCTCGCCGTCGTCGTCTCGCCGGTGCGCCAGGACGGTGTCCGCTACGTCATGCCGTGCATCCTCGCGCTCGCCGTCGCGTCGGCGGCGGGCTGGGACTTCCTCGTCGTGTTCCTCGAGCGTCGCCGCGGCATCCGCCGCAAGTTCGCCGGCCTCGCGGCCCTGATGGCGCTCTATCTCGCGATCACGCTCGCGCGCATCCAGCCCTACTACCTCGACTACTTCGCCGAGCACGTCGGCGGGCCTTCCACCGTCGCCGCGAATCGCTGGTTCGAGACCGCGTGGTGGGGCGAGGGCGTCGATCGCGCCGTCGACTACGTCAACGAGCACGCGCAGCCCGGCGATCGCGTCTTCCGCAACTGCATCGAGCCCATCCACCTCGCGTGGTTCCGCCAGGACCTGTGGTCACCGATGACGAACAACCCCGCCGAGGCGCGCTGGATCGTCACCTACGCGCCGGCGAGCCACGCGTGTCCCGTGCCTCGCGATGCCCGGCGCGTCTACACCGTCACCGCGCAGGGCGCACCCCTGGCCGAGGTCTGGCAGCGCTGAGCCCGCCGACGGGGTTCTTCACGCAGTCCGTCGTCGGCCACACGTCCTCGGTGAAGCTGCGCGCGAGCTCCTGGACGACCGGGATGTCGCGAAACCGCGCGGCCTTGATGGTCACGCGCGCCCCGGCGTCGATGTTCGTCACCTCGAGGTCGACCGGCGGAAACTCGACGTCTTCCTGTTCGGCCGCGTCGGTCTGGACCTCGGTCGAGTGCTGCTCGATCATCGCCGACACCTCGCGAAGCTGCGAGCGCATCTCCTCGACGTTGCCCTTCGTCGGTGTCGTGAACTCGATCGTTACGCCGTTCTTCTGTGGTTCCTGCGCGACCTTGGCGCCGCGGAACACGATCGGACACGAGTTCTCGGGCTGTTCCACCTCTGCCGCTGGCTGCGCAAACGCGACGCCCGAGCACACGGCAAAGCTCGCAAGCAACGTGGGCAACGTCTTCATGCGTTCGCTCTATTCACGAACCACGCCGCCAGAACTTCGCGCGCGCCGTCGCAGGTGATCGTCCAAAAAGCCGGCACGTCGTCGACGGCGACGGCCTTCTCGGGCGTTCTGTCGACGCCGGCGGCCGCGAATTGCTACGTCGGAATTCGAGGCATGAGCCTCACTGCGGTGCCATACGCGAGCACCTCGGTCACGCCTGCGCTGAATTCGCCCGCGTCGTAGCGCATCGCGATCACCGCATCGGCGCCGACCTCGCGCGCGTGCTCGACCATCTGCTGGTACGCCTCGTGGCGCGCGGCCTCGCAGACCTCGGTGAACTCGCGGATGTTGCCGCCACCGAGCGCCTTGAACGAGCCGACGATGCCCTTGCCGATGCTCGTCGCACGGACGACGATGCCGCGGACGATCGCGAGGTACTGCACGATCTCGTGGCCGGCGACCTCGGTGCCGGTCGTCACGATCAGCTGGGAGATCCGCTCGAAGCCGGCGCGATAGGGATCGCCGCCGGCAGGCTGCTGGTCTTGCTCGGGCATGCCCGAGTCGTATCAGTCGACGAGGAGCAACGGGAAGAAGTCGGTCATCGCCGACTTCGCCTTCGGCTTCTTGTCCTCGACGGGCGCCTTCGTCGCGGCCGACTGGCGCACGCCGCTGACGTTCCACGACTGCGTACAGTGCGGCTTGCCGTTGTCCTGGCGCGTGTACTCGGCGACCAGCACGAGCTGGAGCACGCCGTTCTCGTCGACACGGCCCGAGACGCCCCACTTGCCATCGAGGCCCTGCACGGTCGACGCGAGCTTCTTCGTCGTCTTCGCGTTGATCTTGCCGCTCTTGGCGGGGACGCCGACCATGAGCGGGATCGTGTCGATGTTGACCGTCAGCGACTTCTTCGCCTCGATCGTGACCTTCCCGCGCGTGTACGTGACCGGCGGCGGGCTGCAGTTGGTCGACATCTCCTCGAACTTCACGTCGTAGACGCCACCGACGTTCTCGGCGAGGGCCGGCGTGGCGAGCCCTATCAGAAAGACACCTGTGGCAGCGACGAGACGGTTCGTGCGCATGGTTACCCTGTAGACGCCGGGAAGCCCCCGGGGATTCAGTGCCCGATCATGCCATAGGTACGGGCAGTTGCCGCGCGGCGGCGTATCCCACCTCGGGTACCTCGATCTGCGGGCCGTTCAGGGTGGTCAGTACCGCTCGTCGCTGGCGGCGGTGACCGTCGGCCAGCCGTTCTCCCACTTGATCGTGCGGATGCCGAGCTTGAAGTCGCCGTTCGCGGTCGCGTCGTACCAGTGATAGGCGAGCATGTCGACGGACGCCGACGGTCCACCCGGGCCGAACATGGTTCCGTTCTGCGACAGGATCACCGTGCCGCCGCCGTGCTGCAGCGGCGTGCCCAGCCGGTCGTAGTACGGGCCGGTGACCTCGGTGGAGCGGCCGACCGCGATCTTGTACGTGCTGTTGGTGCCCTGGCAGCAGAAGTCCAGCGAGACGAACATGTAGTAGTAGCCGCTCTTGCTGATGATCGAGGCACCCTCGATCGCGTTCGGCGGGACGAAGCGATCGGCGAGGCGCAACGGCTCGCCCTGGCCGGGCGCGAGCATGCCCGACGGCCACTGGAGCTTGAACATGCGGATCCCGCTCCAGAACGAGCCGAGCGCCAGGTACGGGACTCCGCGGTCGTCGTCGATGATCGCAGGGTCGATCGCGTTGTAGTCGTTCGCCGGTCCGCTCGACGTCACGAGCCCGCGATCGATCCAGGCGTAGCCAGGGCGCCGCGGATCGAGCGTCGTGTTCGTGGCCAGTCCGATTGCGGATCTGTTCGAGCCAAACGTCGAGACCGAGTAGTACAGGTAATACGTGTTTCCGTGCTTGTGGACCTCGGGCGCCCACAGGTTCGTGACGCCCGGGACTGCGGTGGTCGCCCACGTCGGAATCTGCTGGAACACGTTGCCCGCGTACTCCCAGTTCTGGAGATCGCGCGAGCGGCGAACCTGGATGGTGCCGCCCGCGACCGCGGGATCGCCCGTGGAGAACACGTACCAGTCGAGACCGTCGCGCACGAGCGACGGGTCATGCGTACGCAGATCTCCGGCGAGCGGGAGGACGCGAGGGCCGCCGGTCGAGCCGCCGAGTGCCGCGGTGTCCTGATCGGACGTCGCCGCCGAGGGGTCGGTGCATGCCGTTGCGAGCGCGAGGAGGGGATACAGCCATGAACGCATGCAACACACCGTGAACGGGTGCGGAAGGGATGTCTATCGTAATCAGAATTGCTGTCAGTAACGGTGTCCGCTCGTACAGCTCGAATCACGATCATGTCAATGAAGGTACGACGAAGATCCAGAATATCGCACTGAGTGCCACCATCACGATCGTGGTGATCAGCACGGCGCGATCGCCCGCCTCTCGCGAGACGACCTCGAGCGATGCGAACGAATCGCCGCCGCGGCCGAACGTCGTCTGCTTGCGCGACGGCGGGCCGCCGCCCGAGAACGCGTCGCTCGAGCCGATGCGTCCGAACGCGACCTCGTCGGCCGGAATCGTCTCGGAGACGAGCTCGGAGAGCGCCTGCGCCTCGATGTCCCAGTCGTGCTCGCGTGCGACGCGGCGCAGGTCGTTGGCCATGTCGAGCGCGGTGTCGTAACGCTTGTCGCGATCGCGCTGGAGCGCCCGCAGGATGATCGCCTCGAGATCGAGCGGGAAGCCGGGGTGGATCGTCGAGGGCGGCGGTGCATCCTCCTCCATCACCGCGTACATCATCGCGACGTCGCTCTCGCGCTTGTAGAGCGGCGAGCCGACCGTCATCTCCCACAGCACGATGCCGAGCGCGAAGACGTCGCTGCGCTGATCGAGAGGGTGACATTTCACCTGCTCCGGCGAGAGGTAGCCGAACTTGCCCTTGATCGACTCGCCGCGCGTGGCGTTGAGGTCGAGAGCCTTCGCGACGCCGAAGTCGGCGAGCTTGACGTGCCCGTCGTACCCGAGCAGCACGTTCGACGGGCTGATGTCGCGGTGGATGATGTGGCGCGGGTTGCCGTCCTCGCCGGTCGACGCGTACGCGTAGTGCAGCGCCTCGCAGACCGCGATCGCGACCCGGACGGCGGGGCCGTACGGGATCGTCTTGCCCTGGCGTGCACACGCACGCAGCACCGACAGCACGGTCGCGCCGCGCACGTACTCCATCGCGATGACGTAGCCGTCGTCCTCGAACAGATCGTAGATGTGGACGATGTTCGGGTGCGTCAGGTTCGCCGCGAGCTGCGCCTCGTTGAGGAACATGCGCACGAACTCGGAGTCATCGGTGTGACCCTGGTGCAGCTTCTTCAGCACGACGTCGCGGCTGAACGCGACGGGACCGCGCTGCTTGGCGAGGAACACCTCGCCCATGCCGCCGGTCGCGAGCTTGCGGATGACCTCGTAGTTGCCGATCGAGTGTGTCGCCGGCGAGGCCGAGGTCTTGGCGCGTCGGAGTGCCCCACCCATCAGAAGGTCCCACCAAGGACCAGTGTCGCGCCGCCGGTGGTCGGCGAGACCGCGACGCTCCGCGACTCGGTCTGCGGAGACCAGTCGGCGAGCACGGCGAGGACGACTGCCGCCGCGCCGACCGCCGCCGTCGCGCCGAACAGGATGTTGGTCTGGAGCTGCTGGCTGCGGCCGGTATCGTAGAGGGAGCGCGCCGTGGCGTCGTCGCCGCGGGCGGTCGCTTCCTTGATGGAGTCGCGCGTATCGAGCGTCGCGAAGCCGCGTAGCGTCGCCGCCACGCCGAGACCGCCCGTCGCGACGGCAGCGATCGCGAACCACTTGCGGCCGATGCCGCGCGACGCGACCGGCGCATCGCGAACCGGCGTGGTCGCCGTCGTCGTGCCAGTGACCGCTGGTGCGGTCGTCACCGGCGCGGGGCCTGTCGGTTCCGGCCGGGCAGGCGCGTCGAGCTGGACCTGCTTGGAGCTGCCGGCGGTCGCCGTGATCTGCGCCTTCGCCTCGCGCTCGCCCTGGAACGTCGCGGTGAGCGTGCGAGCGCCGGGCTGGACGTAGAGCACGTGGTTCGTGCGCGGCTTCGTCGTCGAGGCCGCCTTGCCGTCGAGCGCGAGCGTGCACTCTTCGCTGCAGGTGATCGCGAGCTGCGTGAGGCGTGGCGCGAGATCGGACAGGATCGCCTCGGCGACCGTGCGCGACTCCTTGTCGTTCGAGTAGCGCTGGAGGAGCTGTGCCGCGAGCGTGGCGGCCGTCGCGACGTGGCCCGCCGCGAGGCGTGCGCGTGCAGCGTTGCGCAGTGCCGGAGCCGACGGCGCGAGCTCGTCGGCGAGCTCGTACATCTCGGCCGCGTGTGCGGGATCGTTCGCGACCATTGCCTGCTGGGCCTGCGAGAACGCCTTTGCCGCACCGTTCACGTCGTCGGCGCGTGCCGGCGAAGGTTGCGAAAGCACGATCGATACGATTACTGCCCCGAAGTATTTTGTCATCTTCGATACCCGTTGTTTACGAATACACATGGATATATGTCGATGTGAGACAATGAATCTCTTGAGGACCGTAATGGTAGTTGCTAGCGTCATCATCGATGATGCGAGTCTTCTCGGTCGTGGCTACGTTCGTGGCGCTCAACACCGGCGGTTTCCTGGCGTACCGCGCGCTCCAACCCGAACACGCGGCGGCTGTATCCCCCTCCGCGAGCGAGCCCACAATCGCACGACCGCCCGTAACGATCCAACCAAAACCGACGCAGATTCTGCCCGCAGACGCGCCAGAATCGCCGGAAATCGACTCTCCAAAAACGATCGTATCCGAGCCCACGACTCCTGTTGAACAGGAACAAGAGCACACATCGGCACCAGCAACGCGTCGCGTGCGCCGGCCGTCTGCGCCCCCGAAGAGCACGCCGAAGCAGACCGAGAATCAGCCCGTCGAAAAACCAAAATCGTCATCACAAAATCCAGTGCTGGAGATGGATGACAATCCGTACAAGCGCGGAGAATAGTCTACACGATAGATATTCACTGCCTCGGGAAAGTGTGATTGTCCTGCTTGCGTTCTCGCGCAAGAAGTCGCTTACTGCTCGACTATGGGCAATGCATTAACGAGCCACTGGACTCTCGCGATGATGTTGGTCGCGCTGCCCTCGTGCGGCGACAACCGTTCTTCTGCACCGCTCGATGGAGCGCAGCAAACGCAGGACAGCGGCTCTCACGATGCGGCGCCGAACGACGGACCCGGTGACACCGCTCACCTGATCCTCCACTACGGATTCGAGGACACGACGACGGTCGTCACCGACAGCTCGTCGCGGCACAAGAACGCGACGCTCGCCGACGTGTCCGGCTGGACCGCGGACGGTCGCGTCGGCCGCGCGCTCGCGATGACGGGCGCGAATCCCGCGACGGTCTACGTGTCGCTGCCCGACGGCATCTTCACCGGTGTCGAGGACTTCACGATCGCGTTCTGGGTGAAGATGAACACGCTCGGCAACTGGGCTCGCATCTACGACATCGGCAACGGCCTCGCCGATCCCCAGAACCGGTTCATGTACTTCACGCCGAGCGGGTTCACGGGGCAGCCGCTCGTCCGCGGCACGATGGCGTCGTCGTACGGCGGCAGCGCAGCGAACGAGCTCGTCGCGCTCTCGCCGACGCTCCTTCCCGTCGGCGCATGGAAGCATGTTGCGGTCGTCGGCTCCGGCGGCAATCGCACGATCTACGTCGACGGCTTCCCCGCGCTGCACGTCGAGAATGGGCCCGTCGTCCGGCCGAGCGAGATGGAGCCGATCTCCGGGCAGTCGTGGCTCGGCAAGTCGCGCTTCCCCGATCCCGGGCTCGACGGCACGCTCGACGAGTTCCAGGTCTACGACCGCGCGCTCACGCAGGTCGAGGTCGCCGATCTCGCCTGGCCCGAGATGGACTACTCGTACTGGCGGTTCGATGAAGGCACCGGCACGACGGCGAAGGACTCGTCCGATCGCAACGTCCCGACCGCGCTCGGCACGGGCGTGACGTGGACGGCCGGCCGCCTCGGCCAGGCGCTCGACTTCCCCGGAGGAGCGGCTGGCGCGACGGGACCGACGGTCACGCTCGCGACGAATCCGCTCGCCGGCTGCACGACGGAGCTGACGGTCTCGGCCTGGATCAAGCTCGATACGGTGACGCCGTGGTCGCGCGTGTTCGACTTCGGTACGGCCAACACGCGATTCATCTACCTCGCGCCGAGCGACGGCGCCGGCATGCACTTCGCGATGGTCTCCGAGGCGGGCGCGTTCGACCTCGTGTCGCCGACGGTGCCGTTCACCGCCGACGGCATGTGGCACCACGTCGCCGCGACCGTCGCCGCCGATGGCGCCGTCAAGCTGTACGCCGACGGTGTCATGATCAAGAGCGGGACGAGCGCCGCGGTCAAGCCGTCTGACTTCGCGAGCATGACGGACCTGTGGCTCGGCAAGTCGCGGTTCCCCGATCCGTACCTCGACGGCGCGATCGACGAGCTCCGCATCGGCTGCCGTGCGCTCACGGCGGACGAGATCGTGACGCTGTCCCGGCAGTAGACGAGGTTTTCATGACGTCCACTCGACTCCCCTTGATGCTCGCGAGCGTGCTCGCCTTCCCGGGCTGCAACGTGATCAAGAGCGATCTGCTCGGCGACGGCGGCAGCACCGATGACGCCGCCCCACAGCAGATGGATGCGCCCGGAAAGCCCGGGCTGCCCGAGAACATCACGCCCAACGGCCTGCGCGTCCACTACGGCTTCTGGGAGGGACAGGGCACCGAGGTCTCCGACACGATGGGGCAGTTCACGGCGACTGCGTCGATGCCGAGCCTGTGGACCGCAGAGGGTCGCCACGACGGCGCGCTCCGCCTCGCCGGCGGCAAGCCCCCGACCCAGTTCGTCAGCCTGCCGGGCGGCATCCTGACCGACATGGATGACTTCACGATCGCGGCATGGGTGAAGCTGTCGGCGAACCCGGACTGGGCTCGCGTCTACGAGTTCGGCAGCAGCAGCAAGTGGATGTTCCTGACGACCTACGGCTTCCTGCCGGCTCCGTACGCGCTCGGCATGGCCAACGGAATCCATGCGACGTCGTTCGGCGGCAGCGAGGCCGCCGAGAGCTGGCTCGGCACCGGACAGCTCGGCAGCGGATCGCCGATGGTCGGCGGAACGACGACGAGCCTGCCGATCGGCGTGTGGAAGCACGTCGCCGTCACCGGCACGGGCACGCAGCGCACGATCTACATCGACGGGTTCCCGGCCGTGTCGGTCAGCGACTATCCGGTCGTCCCGCCGCGTGACATGGAGCCGAGCCTCGGCCAGTCGTGGATCGGAAAGGGACGCTTCGACGACAACGGCTTCGCGGGCGACCTCGACGACTTCGTCGTCTACAACCGCGTCCTCAATCCCGACGAGATCGCGAACCTCGCGCGCCCGAAGACGGAGTACGCGTACTGGCGGTTCGACGAGACGGGTGGCACCGCGCAGGACGGTTCCGAGCTGCAGCTGACGGCGTTGCTCGCCGACGGCGCGCAGCGCGTGCAGGGCAAGATCAAGACGGCCGTCGAGCTGGCTCATACGGGCGCACCCGATGCTCACATCTCGATCGGCGGCAATCCGTTCGGAAGCTGCACCGACACGTTCACGGTGTCGCTGTGGGTCCGCGTGACCAGCCAGACTTCCGGCGCGCGTCTCCTCGACTTCGGAACCGGCACGACGCACTCGCTCTACGTGGAGCCGTTCGCGGGCACCGGGATCAAGGTGCACATGAACGCGCCGAGCAGCTCGGGCGGCCAGAACACGTTCGACCTCACCACCTCGTCGCTGGCGCTGCCGGCAGACTCGAGCTGGCACCAGCTCGCGATCCGCCGCGGTACCGACACGAGCTTGCAGGTGTTCGTCGACGGCGTGCAGGCTCCCGGCGGCTCGAAGCCGGCGGGGCCGATCAAGGGCTCGGACTTCAAGGAAGTCACCGACCAGTTCATCGGAAAGTCGCGCGCCGGCGGACCTGGCCTCTCGGGCTCCGTCGACGAGCTCCGGATCAGCTGCCGAGCCTTCACGAACGACGAGATGAGGTTCCTGGCGGGCGTGCAGGCGGCACCGAGGATGCAGTGAGCCGGTAACCAGCGGATGCCTAGATCCATCGTTCTCGCCGTCCTGGCGTGCATCTCCTGCGGCGACGACGCGCCGCTGCGTCCGGACGCGGCTCCACCACCCGATGTCGCCGACGCGGCGGACATCGACGCGCCGCCCGCGCAGGGCCCGCAGATGCTCGACCTCTCCGGCGCGATCACGCCCGTGCACGACCCGGCGATGATCCAGGCGGAGACCGTGTACTTCCTGTTCTCGACGGGAACGGGACTGCCGATTCACGTCTCGACCGATCTCGTGACCTGGGAGCCGAATGGCCAGGTCTTCGCCACGAAGCCCTCCTGGGTCACGACGACCGATCTCAACGGGCCGAACAACCTGTGGGCGCCGGACATCTCGTTCTACAACGGGCTCTACCACCTGTACTACTCGGCATCGTCGTTCGGCGTGAACACGTCGTGCATCGGCCACGCGACCTCGCCGACCCTCGTGTCGCCGGTGTGGACCGATCACGGCGCGGTGATCTGCTCGACCGAGCCGGACAACTGGAACGCGATCGATCCCAACGCGATCACCGACGAGAACGGCCAGCGCTGGCTCTCGTTCGGCAGCTTCTGGGGCGGCCTCAAGCTGATCAGGCTCGACGCCGACGGCGCCCGCGCCGGCACGGACTTCTACTCCCTGTCGACCCGCGACAACCTCGCCGTCGAGGCGCCGTTCATCGTGTTCAACGACGGCTACTACTACCTGTTCGAGTCGATCGACTTCTGCTGCCGCGGCGTCAACAGCACCTACAAGACGATGGTCGGCCGGTCCGCCCAGATCGAGGGACCGTACGTCGACAAGGACGGGATCGCGCTGCTGTCGGGCGGCGGGACGCTCATCAACACGGGCGACAGCCGATGGAAGGGTCCCGGCCACAACGCGATCCTGCGTACCGCCGGCGGCGACTACAACGTCTACCACTCGTACGACGCCCAGAGCGGCGGCACGCCGACGCTCCGCATCGCCGAGCTCCGGTGGTCCACCGAGGACGGCTGGCCGATCTCGGCCGGTCCGTGACGCTCAGCCGCCGTTGGGAACGGGACGGGTCTCGATCTCGACCATGCGCGACGCGGGCAGCCAGCGCTGGATCGCGGCGTCGATCGATGCCGGCGTGACGTGGCGATAGCGCGCGAGATCCGCGGCGAGGCCGTCCGGCTCGCCGGTATAGAGCGTGTAGCGCTGGAGGATGCTCGCGCGCCGTGACATGCCGGTGAGACCCCAGATCACGCCGGCTTCGCGGCGTGTCACCTGGCGTGCGATCGATGCGGGGTCGACACCGCGCGCGCACTCCTCGTCGAGGATCGCGCGAACCGCCGCGGGATCCGACCCGGTGCGGAGGTCGACGGCGACGTGGACCTCACCGCCGATGCGGCCATTGATCGTCCACGAGGACACGCGCTGCGCGAGCTGCGTATCGTAGACCAGCCGGCGCCACAGCGCGCCGGTGCCGACCGCGCACCACGCCGCGGTGAGGATGTCGAGCTCGGGCTCGTCGGCGGCGAACGCGAGCGGGCCGTGCCACGCGCGGTGGATGCGGGTGAGCGTCGCGAAGCGATCGTCGACGGTCTGCACGATCGGGCCGGCGATCGTCACGGGCGGTGGCACCGGGCGCGTCGGGCGCACGGACGGCGGGAACGAGCCGAAATAGCGATCGACGAGCGCGTCGGTCTCGGCGAGGTCGACGTCGCCGGCGATCACGAGCACGGCGTTCGCGGGCACGTACCACGTCCGGTAGAACGCGATGACATCGTCGACGGTTGCCGCCTGGATGTGCTCGTGGAGGCCGATCGTCATGTGTCGCGCCGGATGTCCGTCGGGATACATGGCGAGCGCGATCGCGATCCGGTCGGGTCCGTAGGGCACGTCCTCGTAGCGCTGGCGGCGCTCCTGGCGAACGACGGCCTGCTGCTTCGCGACGCGCTCGCGATCGGCCTCGAGGCCGGGCAGGAAGTAGCCCATGCGGTCGCTCTCGAGCCACAGCGCGAGCGGCAGCTCGTGCGCCGGGACGACCTCGTGATACGCGGTGCGGTCGGCGCTCGTCGACGCGTTCGCCTCGGACGCGCCGACCTTGCGCAGGACCTCGTAGTGGTGCGCCGGGATGTGCTCGCTGTTCTTGAACAGGTGCTCGAACAGGTGCGCGAAGCCGGTGCGGTCGGGCGTCTCGTCGGAGCTGCCGACGCGGTACCACACGCTGACGCAGACCTGCGGGGCGCTATCGTCGCGATGGACGATCACGTCGAGACCCGACCGCAGCGTGCGGCGGTGGACCGCGAGGTGCGGCGACGCTTCGTCGGTGAACACGATCGGCGTGGCGACATCGCCGCCGAGATCTGAGATCGCGATCGTCATGACTGGGTCCTCTGCAGCGACAGTGCGAGCTGGTAGAGCTGCCGGCGCGGCTTGCCGGTGACGACAACGAGCCGGGCGGCCGCGTCCTTGGGGCCGAGGCCGGACGCGAGCAGGCGGCGCAGCTCGGCCTCGATGTCGATCGCGGCGGTCGCGGCGGCGCCTCCGGCAACGACGAGCGTGCACTCGCCGCGCGGCGGTGTGTCCGCGTAGCGC
>JAEWJO010000405.1 GCA_023386455.1 Pseudomonadota bacterium
AGCTCGAGTACATCGGGATGCGGATCGACGCCGAGCGGTTACGCGCCGAGTACGCCAGGTTGACCGGCGCCTCGTAGCCCGGGACCAGACGGCGGTAGCTGTTCGTGGTCGGGTTCGCGAACGCGCAGATCGCGCCGGCGTGCTTCAGGAGACCGCCGATGTAGAAGAGCGCCATCTCACTCATGCCCGCGTACGCATCGCCGGCGAACAGCGGCTTGCCGCCCTTCCACAGCGACTGGTGCGTGTGCATGCCCGAGCCGTTGTCACCGAACAGCGGCTTCGGCATGAACGTCGCCGTCTTGCCGGCGGCGCGCGCCACGTTCTTGACGATGTGCTTGTACCAGAGCACCTGGTCCGCCATCTTCACGAGCGTGTCGTACTTCATGTCGATCTCGGCCTGACCGGCCGACGCGACCTCGTGGTGGTGCGTCTCGATCACGATGCCGACCGCCTGCATCGTCATGACCATCTGCGTGCGCAGATCGGTCAGCTGGTCCGTCGGACCGGCGACGCAGTAGCCACCCTTCGTCGGCGGCTTGAAGCCCTTGTTGCCCTGCGCCTCGCTGCGCTTGTTGTTCCAGCCGGCCTCGTCGGAGTCGATGTTGAAGAACGCGTTGTTCGGCTCCTCCGAGTACTGGATCGAGTCGAAGATGAAGAACTCGGCCTCGGGGCCGAAGTACGCCGTGTCGGCGACGCCGGTCGACTTGAGGTACGCGACCGCGCGCTTCGCGAGGCTGCGCGGGTCACGCTGATACGCCTCGTGCGTGATCGGATCGATCACGTCGCACAGGATCGACAGCGTCGGCGTCTTCAGGAACGGATCGAGGATCGCCGTCGACGGATCAGGCTTCATCAGCATGTCCGACGAGTTGATCGCGCGCCAGCCGGCGACCGACGAGCCATCGAAGCCGAAGCCCTCCTCGATGCCCTCCTCGAGACGCTCGATGGGATAGGTCAGGTGCTTCCACTGACCGAGGAAGTCGACGAACTTCGCGTCGATCATCTTGATGTTGTGCTTCTTGACGTACTCTTTGAGATCGCTCGGCGACATTGGCTTTTCGTTCTCCTCTTAGATCGCGTCTTCACCGGTCTCACCGGTGCGAATGCGGATGACTTCGTCGACAGGGGTGATGAAGATCTTGCCGTCACCGATCTTGCCGGTGCGCGCCGCCTCCGTGATCACGTTGACCACCTGCTGAACGTTGTCGTTCGGCACGATGATCTCGACCTTCACCTTCGGCACGAAGTCGACGACGTAGGCCGAGCCCCGGTAGACCTCTTTCTTGCCGCCGGTGCGCCCGAAGCCCTTCACCTCGGTGACCGTCATGCCGTGCACGCCGATCTCGGCGAGGCGCTCTTTGACCTCGTCGAGCTTGAACGGCTTGATGATGGCCTCGACCTTCTTCATTCCCGGATCGTTAGCCCACGGATTGTTTCGTGTGGGTTTCCGGCCCGGAAAAAAGGCGATCGGCAGTTACTCCCGTAGCTTGGCCCTGAATGACTCGATGCGACGTGCGAGCTCTTCGAGATCGTTCGGGTGGTACTGGCTGAACGACGCGAGGTCGTTCCAGTCGGTGTCGTAGCGGCCGCCGTTCTTCTGCTTGTAGACGTCGTAGGCCGCCTTCACCGCGCGGAACTTGCCGATCACCGCATCGCGCGTGAGCGTCTCCTTCACAGGAGGCGGCGCGGTGACCTTCACCTCCGTCTTCTTCGCCGACTTCTTCGCGACCTTCTCGGTCTTCTTGACGGTCTCGACCTTGTGCTCCGGAGGCTCGACGGCCTTCTCGATCTTCTTCGGCTCGCTGTGCTTGCCGGGCGACGGCGTCTGTTCGTCGGGCGGGATCGCCTCGACCCGGATCTGCGGCGGCGGCGACGCGGTCTGCGCGACGGGTGCGGGCTTCGGGTCGTCCTTGCGGGTCATCGCGTAGATGACCGCGCCGACGACGACGATCGACGCCATGAGGCCGATGACGATCGCCGCTTTCGATCGCTGCGGCGCGAGCGCTGGCCCCGGGAACGAGATGTCCGCGGTCGCGACGCCACCGGTGCCGTCGGCGAGCGAGACCTCGGTCGTCGGGATCGCGGCCGTCGGGATCGGTGGCGGCTGCGGCGGCTGCTGCGGCAGGATGTCGGTCGGCAACGTCGGCGGTCGCGGCCGCCCCGGTGCTCCGCCCTTCGTCGGCGTGCGCGTGCGCGACGGCTGCGGCGGTCGCGGTGCCTCCGGCGGCGCCTGCAGCGGCATGTTCGCGAACGCGAACGACACCGTCGTGCCGGTCTGCGTCGTCAGCTGCTCCTTGAAGTCGTCGAGGTGCGCCTTCGCGACGCGATCGTGCAGCTCGCGCTGCGCGGTCATCTCCCCCGAGAACAGATCGCGCATGAACGAGCCGAGCTGATCGGTCGAGATCGTCGGGTTCACGCCGACGAGCGACTGCTGGATCGCGTCGCGAAACTCGGCGGCGGTCTGGTAGCGGTCCTCGACCTTGGGCCGGAGCGCCGTCGCGACGAGGTCGTCGTAGGGCTTCAGCACCTTGTCGACGTCGGACGGCAGCTTGTGCTCGCCCTTGGCGACCTTCTTCGCGAGCGCGCGATAGTCCGGCTCGGGGCCCGCCTCGTAGAGGCGCTGGTTCGTCAGCACCTCGAACAGCACGACACCGGCGGCGTAGATGTCGGTGCGGTGATCCACGATCCCGCCGCGGATCAGCTGCTCGGGCGCCATGTAGCCGAACTTGCCAAAGCCCATCTTCGGATCGGTCGCGGTGCCGCGCAGCGCGCTCTTCGCGATGCCAAAGTCGATGACCTTCGTCTCGCCCTCGAACGACACGAGGACGTTCGGCGGCGAGATATCGCAGTGGACGAGGTTGAGCGACGCACCGTCGGTGCTCGTCCGGCGGTGCGCGTAGGCGAGGCCGTTCGCGAGCTCGCGACCGATGAACAGCGCGAGGTCGACCGGCAGTCGCTGCTTGCGCTGCGTCAGGAGCGCGAGCGTCCGCCGCAGATCGCGGCCCTCGACGTACTCGAGCGCGAGGAAGTACTCGTCGCCGACGCGGCCGACCTCGAAGACCTGGGCGACGTTGACGTGCTGCAGCTTGATCGCGACCTGCGCCTCGTCGACGAAGCGCGAGATGAACTGCGCGTCGGCCGCGAGGTGCGGCAAGACCTTCTTGATGACGGCGAGCTTCTCGAAGCCGGCGAGGCCGTGCTTCGCGAGGAAGATCTCGCCCATGCCGCCGCGCGACAGGCGCTGGACGAGAAGATACCGACCGAACACCTGCGGCAAGCTCGGGTCGACCCGGCCCAGCGGTCCGGTCTGCCCCTTGTCGATCGACGGCTGCACGCGAGGGATATCCTAACTGGCGCGCATCCAGACACAACGGCTTGTTACAGGCGGGTGCCGATCCGTTAGAGCGGTCGTGCGGCCGGACCGATCACGTTGTGATTCGCGGAGTTGTGGCCTCCCCTCCTGGTCTGCTAGCGTCCCCCAGATGCGGATTGCGGCCGTCGCTGCGGCCTCTCTCCTGCTTGGCTGCGGAGGGCCGAGCGGGGGCTCCGTCGCGCTCGTCCTCGATATCCCCAACGGCGTCCTCGATCCGAAGGGCTACTCCAGCGTCGAGATCCGGCTCCACCAGGACTCGGGCGACACCGAGATCAACGTCGCGGTCGCCAACAACGAGTTCGATCTCGGCGAGACCGAGGTCAAGACCGGCGTCCTGATCGAGGCCGTGCTGCGCACCGACAGCGGCGCGGCGGTCGGCTACGGCCGGGCGGCGGCGCCGTCGGACCTGACCGCGGGCGCGGAGATCGTCGTCCCGGTTCGCCGGCCGATCGTTTACTTCTCGGGCCTGGTCTCGACCGACCAGGACGGCAACCCGAACACCAACGACATCCACTGGACGACGGCGCCCGGCACCTACAGCGACCTGTCGACGGACTCCTCGCTCGACGGCTCGACGGTGCTCGACCAGAAGGCGGTCGTCATGGTCGCCGCCGGCCCGAAGCTGTTCATGATCGATCAGCAACCGAGCGATCCGAACGGGACGCTGACCGGCGCGCCGACGATCAAGAACGTGTCGACCGGCGACCACTCGATCACGGGCTCGCTGCCCGCGACGATGAGCGGCGGGGTGCTCGATGCCGCGGGCTCCGACGATGGTCGGCTGCTGCTGGTCGGCACGTCGATGAAGCTGTTCGTCGTCGATACCGAGACCGGGCTGGCGAAGCCCGTCGCCGACGGCAGCTTCAGCCGCCTCGCCGTCGTCACCGCGGGCGGCGGTGCGCTGACGGCGATCGCGATCAGGAATCGCGGCTCGACGACCGGGTCCTGCTCGACGACCGCCGAGCTCGTCTGGGTCGCTGTCGGCGCCGACGACGCGAACCAGGTGATGACGATCGCGAGCGGCGGGTTCTCCGATGTCGCCGGCGACCGCGGTCGCGCGTTCTACATCGACGCCTGCAAGGGCGAGCTCGGCGAGGCGAGCGCGACGGGTATCACGATGAAGCGCACGGGCCTCGGCAAGCCGACCGCGCTCGCGGTGTCGGGCTCGCAGGCCTGGATCGGGATCGAGAAGCCGGGCAAGCCGGCGCAGATGGCGCTCGTGTCGGCGGCCCTCGAGGGGATGGACCCGCCGCGCACGCTGTTCTCCGAGCCGTCGGAGCAGGTCGTCGAGGCGCTGAGCTTTCCGGGCGTCCAGCGCCGGCTGAGCGCCGACTCGGCGATCTTCAACGGGCTCGAGGTCGGCGCCGGCGGCGACTACATCGCGATGACGCTGTCCTCGACGTACACCGGCCAGGCGATCCCGGCGGCGAGCTTTCCGCAGATGACGATCGAGAGCCAGGAGCTGCGCGTCATCGACGCGGCGACCGGCGCCGCCGTCCAGCGCTACCGCAGCTGGTGCGACGGCACGCTCCTGATCGCGCCCGGCGACATCCTGAACTGGGGCTGCGCGACGTCGCCCGGCCAGTCCGCTCCGACCAACCTCAACCTCGAGCATCGCATCGCGTCGATGACGTTCCAGTACGGCAAGAAATGAAGGCATTCGCAGTCATCGCGCTCGTGCTCGCCGTCTCGTCGCAGATCGCGCGTGCCGATGACGATCCCAAGCGCAAGGTCGTCGTCCTCGAGTATCGATCCGGCAGCGCCGCGCTGATCGGCATCAGCTCGCGGTTCGCGACGACGATGACGAAGCTGACGTCGCTCGACGTCGTCTCGCCGGCGCAAGCGAAGACCCTCTACGGCGAGCAGCTCGAGCAGACGGTCGTGCGCTGCGCGGGCGAGCCCGAGTGCGTGTCCAAGGTCGGCGCAAAGCTCGGCGCGTCCGAGGTCGTGCTGATCGGCGTGTCCGAGCTCGGTGACGTGATCCTGACGATGCAGCGGATCGACGTGCGCTCGCACAAGGTCATCTCGCGCATCGCCGACTCGCTCGGCAGCGACGTCGCGCCGTCGACGGATCAGGTCGAGATGTACCTGACGCGCCTGCTCCCGCCGGGCGACTTCCTGCGATTCGGCGTGATCGACATCCACTCGAGCGAGGACGGCGCGCTCGTCAGCGTCGGTGGCAAGGAGCGCGGCGTCACGCCGATTCCGCCGCTCAAGCTCCAGGCGCCGGCGACCTACGCGGTCAAGGTCGAGAAGCGCGGCTTCGTCCCGTTCACGACGACGGTGCGGCTGCCGCCCGAGGTCGAGCTCAAGGTCAACGCCGAGCTGTCGCTGCGCGGCGGGAGCTCGCACTGGTACCAGAAGTGGTACGTGCTGACGGCCGCGGGGCTGCTCGTCGCCGGTGCGGCCGGCGGCACGATCTACGTCATGACCCAGCGCGACGACACGAGCCTCGACTTCAACGGCTCTATTCAGTGAGGCCGCGCAGCATGACGAGCGCGTCCTCGCCGTCGTCCTGGTAGTAGCGCGCGCGGACGTGCACCGTCTTGAACCCGGCGCGCTCGTACAGCGCGATCGCCGGGTGGTTGCTGCGCCGGACCTCGAGCGTCGCGAGCGAGCAGCCGGTCGCCTTCGCGACCTCGAGCACGTGGTCGAGGATCTGCCGCGCGACGCCCTGCCCGCGGAAGTCGGGGTGGGTCGCGATCGCGAGGATGTGCAGCTCGGTCGTCACGAGCCAGTAGTTGCAGAAGCCGACGAGGCGGCCGCCGCTGCGCGCGACGTCGATCCGCGCCCACTCGCGCAGGAGCTCGCCCTCGAACGTCGACTTCGACCACGGCGACTTGAACGAGTGCTGCTCGATCTCGTCTATCCCGTCGATGTCGGTCTTCGCGGCGGGCTCGATGACGAGGCTCGGCATCACTTCTTCTTGTCGACGAGCGTCGCCAGCGCGCGCCACAGCGGATCGAAGCCCTCGTGGTCCTGCGCGGAGACCGCGAACGGATCGCGCTTGAGGCCGAGTGCCTTCTTCGCCTTCGCGACCTCGAGCATGCGCTTGTTCTTCGCGAGCTTGTCCGACTTCGTCAGCGCGACGACGATCGGGATTCCCTTGGCCTCGAGCCACGGCACGAAGTCGAGCTCCTCGTCCTCGGGGCCGCGGCGGACGTCGATGAGGAGCAGCACGCCGGCGAGCGACGACCGATCCGAGAGGTACGACTCGATCAGCGGGCGCCACGACTCGCGCATCTCGCGGCTGACCTCGGCGTAGCCGTAGCCCGGCAGGTCGACGAGGTGGAACCTGCCGTTGACCTCGAACCAGTTGACGAGGCGCGTGCGCCCCGGCGTCCGCGACGTGCGCGCGAGCCCGTCCTGGCCGGTGAGCGCGTTGATGAGGCTCGACTTGCCGACGTTGCTGCGACCGACGACGGCGATCTCCGGCAGGCTCGGCGGTGGGAACTCGCTCGGCTTGGCGGCCGAGATGACGAAGCGGGCCTTGACCTTCATGGCTTCACCGCATGGACCGGGGCACTCGGATCGAACGCGCGGCTCCGGGTCGCGCGCGCGTGACACTGCATGCACAGCGACGTGCGCGCCTTCGGCGTCGAAAGGTCGGCGAGGCCGAGTGCCTGCGCCGCGACCTTGTTGCGCATGATGTCGTCGGGCGCGTACGCGGCCCCTGCCCCGTGGCATGCCTCGCACCCGACCTCGACGGCGATCGCGGTGCCGGCCGGCGCCTCGCCGGTTCCGTGACACGCGAGGCACGTCCCGGCGGGACGCTCGGCGAATCGGTCGCGGGTCATCGAGTGGCGCGTCGTCTGCCACGCGGCGAGCTGCTTCGGATGACAGCTCCCGCACGCGGCGCTGCCGGTCCAGTCACGGCGTGCGGCACCGGCGTCGCCTGACACGCCGATGAGTGCCGCCCACAAGGCGACTCCAGCGGCGATACCGATCACGTGCTTGCCGACCACGGCGACAGGCTACCTCGGCTTGGCGACCCGTGGTACGTGAGGGCGGTGACGGCGCACGTGATCGGGTTGACCGGCGGGATCGCGTCGGGGAAGAGCGCAGTGGCGAAGTTGCTCGCGGCGCGCGGTGCGGCGGTCGTCGACGCCGATCAGCTCGCGCGCCAGGTCGTCGAGCCGGGTCAGCCCGCACTCGCCGAGCTCGTCGCGCGTTTCGGCGCGGCGATCCTGACCGCCGAGGGCAAGCTCGATCGCAAGCGCCTCGGTGCGATCGCGTTCTCCGACGAGGCCGCGCGCCGCGACCTCGGCCGCATCACGCACCCGCGCATCGCCGCCGCGAGCGCGCAGGCGATCGCCGCGTGGTCGGACGCCGGCGCGAACGTCGTCTTCTACGAGGCCGCCCTCCTCGTCGAGAACCGCGCGCACCTCGGCCTCTCCGGGCTCGTCGTCGTGTCGGCACCTCCGGAGGTCCAGATCTCGCGCATCATGGCGCGCGACAACCTCACGGCCGAGGAGGCGACCGCGCGCATCGACTCGCAGCTCCCGCTCGCCGACAAGGTCAAGGTGGCGACGTGGGTCATCGATAACAGCGGCGACCTCCGCCACCTCGAGCGCGAGGTCGAGCGCGTCGTCGCCGAGATCGAGTCGAAGTACGGCACGGTGCGCGCGCCCGTGCGCTCGCAGAGCCCCGCCGCGGTCACGCGCCCGCGCGAGGTCGCGCTCGTCACCGGGTTTCCGGCGTTCACCGCGAAGCGCATGATCGCCAAGCTCGTCGCCGCCGAGCCCGAGACCCAGCTCTACGTGCTGGCGCGCGACAAGTTCGCGCCCGAGGCCGACCAGCTGCTCGAGCAGCTACGTGCGACCGACCGCGCCGAGGTCCTCGTCGGCGACGTCTGCGACATGGACCTCGGCCTCTCGAGCACCGAGTACCGCGCGCTCTCGAAGGAGATCACCTGGATCCATCACCTCGCCGGCATCTACTTCATGGGTGTCGACGACCAGACGATGCGCAGGGTCAACGTCAGCGGCACGCGCACCGTCCTCGATCTCGCGCGTGATGCCGGGCGGCTCGAGCGCGTCGTGCACTGGTCGACCGCGAACGTCGCGGGCACGCGCGGCGGCACGATCTACGAGGAGGACCTCGACGCCGGCCAGAAGTTCCACAACGGCTACGAACGCACCAAGTACGAGGCCGAGAAGCTCGTGCGCGCGGCGATGCGCCAGCTCCCGATCACGGTCGTCCGCCCGTCGGTGATCGTCGGCGACAGCCGGACCGGCGACATCGATCGGCTCGACGGTCCGTACTACCTGATGGTGCTGATCGCGACGAACGCGTCGGGCCTACGCCTGCCGATCCTCGGCCGCGGCGACTCGCCGCTGCACCTGGTCCCGATCGACTACGTCATCGATGCCGCGTGGCATGTCGCGCACACCCCCGGAGCCGCCGGCAAGACGTTCCACATCGTCGATCCGAATCCGATGCCCGCGCGCGCCGTGTTCGAGGCCGTCGCCGAGCACGCCAAGACCGAGAAGCCGCGCGGTCACATCCCCGGCCCGCTCGCGCGCGCCGTCCTGCGCACGCCCGGGCTCGCGCGTCTCGGCCGCGGCCCGCTGACCTTCATGGACCTGCTCGAGCACGCGGTGCACTACGACCAGACGAACACCGCGCAGGCGCTCGCAGGCACGACGATCCGCTGCCCGTCGCTGCCCGATTACCTCCCCGTCCTCGTCCAGCATGTCCTCGATGTGTCGCGTGCGCCGGCGACGCGCGAGCAGCTCGACGAGGTCGCAGACCCTCTCGACTAAATTGGGGACGGTCTTAAGTTGCTTAAGTTGCGGCGTCCAACTCGCGGTAACTCCTCAACCGGGTGCCGGTAAGATTAAGTTGGCCTATCTCGCGCTCGGTTCAGCTCGAATGGCGGCCATGACGTGAGGCGCTGTCCGGATCGCGGACAAACGACAACTTAAACTTTGCGGTACACGACTGGGGAATATCGCGGAGTTGCTGGGCGCAACTTAAGCAACTTAAGACCGTCCCCCGTTTAGGGGACAGCGGTCGCGACCATCAGGTCCCATCCACCCTGGGTCAGGCTCGTGCTCGCACCGGTATCGCGCGCGAAGTAGAGGCGGCAGCCATCACTGGACAGATGGGGATCGCCCTCGTCCGCATTGGTGTTGACGTCGGGCACGACCCGCGGCGCGCTGAATGCCCCCGTGCTGGCGGCACGCGTCGCGTAGTAGAGGTTGCCGCCCATTGCACCGGCGGTCGTGCGAGCGGACGAGAACACGATGATCCGCTCGTCGGGCGTCGGCGACGGATCCGAGTCGCCGGTGCCACTGGCGAGCTCGGCGAGCGTCTGCGGTGCGCCGAAGGTACCGTCGTTGCCGCGCGTGGACATCGCGATGTGCTGTGGACCGGGGCTGTCGGGCGCGATGTAGAGATGCATGCCATCGGCGCTGATCGTCGGGTCGTGCTCGGCGCCGGTCGTCTCGACCGACATCACCCGTACGCGCGTCATCGCCGGCCACGCATCGGTGGCGGTGGCGCGCTCGATCTCCCAGACGTCGATCGAGTTGCCGCTGCTGCCCGGGCGGTCGCTGCCGACGACGGCAACGAGGCCGCTCGCCGAGATCGAGAGCTTGCTCTCGCTCGCGTTGCTGTTGAAGTCGTCGGCCAGCGCCGCGAGCCCGAACGGGGCGGTCG
>JAEWJO010000423.1 GCA_023386455.1 Pseudomonadota bacterium
AAGTCGTCGGGTACGGGCCGGTGTCCGGGCCTGCGACGTGGCGTCGCGGGTTACTTCGTAGCGACGTCGTCGCCGAGGGCGTGCGCCAGGTTGGCGAGCGCGACCCGGAGGTCGACGCGCGCGTTCAGCGCCGCGATGCGAGCGCGGGTCAGCGTCGTCTCGGCATCGACGAGCTCGACCGCGGTCGCACGCTCGGCATTCAGGAGCTCGCGGCGAACGCGGTAGCTCTCCATCGCCGACGCGAGCCCCTTCTGCGAGGTCGCGAGCGAGAGCTGCGCGAGCTCGACGTCCTGCTGCGCCGACATCACCTGGATGCGCGTCCCACGGACGAGGTTCTCGCGATCCGCGCGGAGCTCGTTCGCCTCGGCGGCGAGCCGGTCGAGCGTCTTGCGCGTCGTCAGCGTGTCGTTGAGCGTCCACGACAGCTGGACGCCCGCCTGCCACGTGAACTTGAATGCCTCCTCCTGCGGGAACACGCGCTGGTTCGGGTTCGCGTAGTCCGCGACGGCGAAGCCGCTGAGCCGCGGCAAGAGGCTCGCCTTCTCGGAGTCGCGCTGCTTCAGCTTCGCGGCGATGCCGAGGTCGATCGACTTGAACTCGAGGCGGCGGGACTTCGCGTGCTCGAGCAGACCATCGACAT
Source organism: Pseudomonadota bacterium (assembly GCA_023386455.1). Lineage (GTDB taxonomy): Bacteria > Myxococcota_A > Polyangia > Haliangiales > Haliangiaceae > JABFXX01. Next base: position 641 of record JAEWJO010000423.1, read on the forward strand.
CCATCGGCGCCGGCGGTGCGACGTCCTCGCGAACGTCCTCGCTGATCGCGAGCTTCTCGCCGTCACCGGCACCGATCAGGATCCGCAGCTGCTCCTCGCGCAGCGCGAACAGGTTCTTCAGCGAGTTCAGCGTCTGCTCGGCGCCGGCTTCCTCCGCCTCGACGCGCATGAGGTCTGCCTTCGACAGCCGCTGGACCTCGGCGAGTGCCCTCACCTGCTTCAGCGTCGTCCTCACCTGCTCGAGCTGGCGCTCGGCGATCAGCACCTGGAGACGCGACCGCAGCCACTCGAAGTACGCCAGACGCGCCTCGTGGCTCGCGTTGACCTCGCTCGTTCGGTGGTTCGCTCGCGCGGCGGACTCGCCGAGCTTCGCGGCATCGATGAGCTTGGGGAACCGCCAGATGTACTCGGAGAGCGGCACACCGATGCTGCCCTCGAAGAGGTAGCTGTTCGACGGAAACGTCAGCGGAGGGAAGTCCGGACCGAACATCAGCGGATCGATCTTCGACAGCCGCGTGTACGACGCGGTGCCGCCGATCTGAGGTACGCGCGCGAGCTCGGCGGTCTGCCGCTGCGCGATCGCGACATCGACCTCGGCGGCCGACCTGATGACGTTTGGCGAGACCTTCGCGGCTCGCGCGGCGGCCTGATCGGCGGTGAGGCCGCCTTCGACGAACAGCGCGTCGACCTCCTTGTCGAAGTCATCGATCGGAGCCGCTGGCGCCGCAGCATTTCCCGCAGGAGCAGTCTTTGGCGGCGGCGCGGACTGCGGAGCTCGCTGCGCGAGCGCAGGAGAAACCGCGAGAAGGCACGTGGCCAGGGTCAGGCGAAACGTCATGCCGGCGACCAAAGCACCGGCCGTGCCACGACGCCAGCGAGCCAGACCCTAGACTTTGCAGCGTCTGTCGCGAGATCTGTCGGCGGGCCTTACAACCCGGAGTCACGTTTCGTGACAAGACGAGTCACGTTTCGATCGTGGGCCGCGCAACCGATTGTTCAGGCTAGAGTCTGGGCCATGGCGACCGCGACACGAACGGTCACGACAGCTGGCACGACGCTGGCAACCGATGCGGCCGTGACCGAACCACGCCCGAGCGACGTCTGGCGCGGCCGACGAAACTTCTTCTTCATCGAGGAAGCCAAGACGGTCTCGCGCTGGGTGATGTTGTTCGGCGCGCTCGTTCACGCGGGCTCGATCGCGATCCTCGCGAACGCCCACTATCCGGGCTGGCGCATCATCACGCTCGGCGCGCTCTACCTCGTGTTCGCCTCGATCCAGCGGCTCTTCATCATGAAGGGGCAGCAGGACCACAAGTGCGTCGAGGGCTCGTTCATCGGGATCAACCTCACCGCGCAGCTGTTCGTCCTCGTCTGCGCGACGCTGACCGGCGGCATGCACTCGCCGCTGCTGCCGTCGCTGGCGCTGCCGTCGATCGTCTCGCTCCTGTTCTTCGGCCCGATCGCCGCATCGCGGTGGATCGCGCTCTGTAACGGCCTCCTCATCATCGCGATGCTGACACTCCCCGTGTCGGTCGTCGGCCCGACGCTGCCGGACGCGCACTACGCCGCGGTCGCCGTGATCGGTCTGTGCTGGAGCATCGTCATGCTCCACGCGATGGCGGGCAAGATGGCCAACGCCGCCGCGCGCGCCGGCGACTCCTATGCCTGCCTCCGCGAGGAGCGGGTCGCCGAGGCCGAGGCACAGCTCCGCCGCCTGCAATCGGTCGGCGCGAAGGTCGCCCACGAGCTGAAGAACCCGCTCGCATCGATCAAGGGACTCTGCCAGCTCGTCGCGCGCGCACCCGAGAGCGAGCGGACCCAGGAGCGACTCTCGGTGGTCGCGTCCGAGATCAGCCGCATGGAGACGATCCTGAACGAGTACCTCTCGTTCTCGCGCCCGCTCGAGGACCTCAACGCCGAGCCGCTCGATGTCACCGCGGTCGCGCGCGACGTCCTGAATGTCCTCGCCGGCCGCGCCGATCAGGCCGGCGTCACGCTCGCACTCGACGGCATCGCGACGCCGGTGAGAGGCGACCCTCGCCGTCTCAAGGAAGCGCTGATCAACCTCGTCGGCAACGCGATCGAGGCAACGCCGAGCGGCGGCAGCGTCCAGCTGCGCGTCCGCGCGAAGGTGACCGGCGACATCACGCTCGACGTCAAGGACACCGGCCGTGGCATCGCGCCCGACGATCTCGAGCGCCTCGGCACCTCGTTCTTCACGACCCGCCCGAACGGCACCGGCCTCGGCGTCGTGCTCGCGCAGGGTGTCATCAACCAGCACGGCGGCACCCTCAACTACACGAGCACGCTCGGTCAGGGCACGACGGCGACGATCACGCTGCCCGGCCCCGCTGCCGCGGCACCCGCTGCGGCCAAGCCGGAGCCCGCCGCGCGCGCGGCCATGGTAGAGGCTCGAGCATGAGCACGGTCCTCCTCGTCGACGACGAGCCTGGCGTTCTGTTCACCCTCAGCGAAGTCCTCACCGAACGCGGCCACCGCGTCGTGACGGCGCGCTCGGGTGCGGAGGCCCTCACCAAGCTCGACGACGCCGAGACCGTCGTCACCGACCTCTCGATGCCCGGCATGGACGGGCTCGAGCTGATGACCCAGATCGTCGCTCGCGACCCTGCCCTGCCCGTCCTGCTGCTCACCGCGCACGGCTCCGAGCGCGTCGCGGTCGCGGCGATGAAGCAGGGCGCGTACGACTACCTCGCGAAGCCGTTCGACATCGACGAGATCACGGTCGTCATCGAGCGCGCACTCGAGGCGCGTCACCTTCGCGTCGACAATCGCCGCCTCGCCGCCGAGCAGACGCTCGGTCGCCGCATCATCGGCGCGTCACGCCCGATGCGCCGCCTGCTCGAGGCCACCGGCCGCGTCGCATCGCGCGACGTCACCGTCCTCGTTCGCGGCGAGACCGGCACCGGCAAGGAGTTCGTCGCCGAGCTCCTGCACGCCCAGTCTGCACGCGCCCAGAAGCCGCTGATCCGCTTCAACTGCGCCGCCCTCCCCGCCGAGCTCGCCGATGCCGAGCTGTTCGGCCACGCACGCGGCGCGTTCACCGGCGCGAACGCGAGCCGCCAGGGCTTCTTCGCGCAGGCCGACGGAGGCACGCTGATCCTCGACGAGGTCGGCGAGCTGCCCCCGGTCGTCCAGGCCAAGCTCCTGCGCGCCCTGCAGGAGGGCGAGATCCAGCCCGTCGGTTCCGGCCGCATCGAGAAGGTCAACGTCCGCGTCGTCGCGTCGACCAATCGCGACCTCGCCGCCGACGTCAAGGCCGGCACGTTCCGCGAGGACCTCTACTACCGGCTCGCCGTCGTCGAGCTCGTCGTGCCGCCGCTGCGCGATCGCAAGGACGACATCCCGGCGCTCGCCGAGGAGTTCGCGCGACGCTACGGCGAGAAGTTCGGCCTCGGCTCGATCTCGCTCGAGCCCGCGCTCGTCGACGCGCTCGCCCGCACCGAGTGGCCCGGCAACGTGCGCCAGCTCGAGAACACGATCGCGCGCCTCGCCGCGCTCTCGGCCGGCGGCGTGATCGGTCTTGCCGATCTGCACTCGTCCGACGATCACGTCACCGAGTCCGGCAACGCACTGCCGGTCATGCCGACGAGCGATCACGACGACCCGGCACCCGACGCGCGCAACGGCCCGTCGCTCAAGGAGCAGGTCGAGGCGTTCGAGCGCGGGCTCGTCGCACGCGCGCTCGACGCGACCGGCGGCAATCAGTCCGAAGCCGCGCGCCGGCTCGGCGTGTCGCGCGTGACGCTGATCGACAAGATGAAGAAGTACGCTCTCACGTCGCAGGGCAAGCGTTAGCTCACGACCGCGACGTCTTCGTATGTAAGTTCGGCTACGCGATTGCACGAGTGTTCTGCTCGTGACGTATCGCCGACTACTTCCATTGCTCCTCGCGAGCGCCTGCGTCGCACCGGGCGAGAGCGAAACCACGTCCGCCGTGATCAACGCTCGAACGGTCATCTCGTTGACGTTCGACGACACACTCGCCGATCAATTTCAGGTCGGCGACATGGCGGCGGCGCGCGGCATGCGCGCGACCTTCTACATCAATGGCCCTCGCGTCGGCACATCGGGCTATCTGTCGAAGGCGCAGGTCATCGCGCTCGAGCAGGCCGGTCACGAGATCGCCGGCCACACGCTGTCGCACGCGAACCTGCCGACGCTGTCGCCCGAGGAGGCGCGCAGCCAGATCTGCAACGACCGCGCGAACCTCCTGAACCAGGGCTTCCGCGTGACGTCGTTCGCGTATCCGTTTGGCGCCGACAACACGAGCGTGCAGCAGATCGTCGAGGACTGCGGCTACAACTCCGCCCGCGACGTCGGTGGCCTCAAGTCGGCCGGCCTGTGTCCCGGCTGTCCGTGGACGAACCCGGTGCCACCGGCGAACCTCTACATGATCCGCACGAACGACTCGATCCAGACCGACACGCCGCTCTCGATCATGCAGCAGTACGTGATCGATGCCGAGCAGAACGGCGGCGGCTACGTCCCGTTCGTGTTCCATCACGTCTGCGAGGCGTGTGACTCCAACGCCGTGACGCCCGCGCAGCTCGCGGCGTTCCTCGACTGGCTGCAGCAGCGCGCGCCGGCGACCCAGGTCGGCACCGTCGATCAGGAGATCGGCGGCGAGGTCGAGCCACCGATCACGTACCCGTCGGTCGCGCCGTCGAACCTCCTGGCGAACGCGTCGCTCGAGACCGACGCCGACAGTAACCAGGTCCCCGATTGCTGGCAGCGCGGCGGCTACGGCACCAACACGGCGTCCTACTCGCTCGTCACCGACGCGTTCGACGGCGGCCGCGCGCAGCGCATCGACGTCACGAGCTTCTCGTCGGGCGGACGGCGGCTCGTCAGTGCGCAGGACGCCGGCGCGTGCGCGCCCAGCGTCACCGCCGGCCACCGCTACACGGTCACCGCGTACTACAAGGCGAACGTCCAGCCGCGTTTCACCGTCTACTACCGCAGCGCGAGCGGGGTCTGGAGCTACTTTGCCGAGAGCGCGGTGCTGCCGACGTCGACGACGTACCGCCAGGCGACGTACACGACACCGGCGATGCCGTCCGGCGCGACCGCGATCAGCATCGGGCTCACGATCTACGCGGTCGGCTCGATCACGATGGACGCGCACACGCTCGTCGATGCGGACGGTCCGTCGACGCCGCCCGCCGATACGGTGCCGCCGTCGATCACGATCGCGTGCAACGGCACGATCTGCTCGCCGAACGCCTACAGCATGCCGATCTCGGTGTCGCTCGCTGGCTGGGACTTCTCGGGCATCCGCGACATCCGCTACACGACGAACGGCAGCGATCCGGCGACCTCGGGCGCGCTCTACACGACGCCATTCACCGTCAGCTCGACGACGACCGTCCGCGCGATCGGCCGCGACAACGCGAACAACTCGATCGCGCTCACCAGGACGATCCGGTTCGGCGCGATCGACACGACAGCGCCGGCACTCTCGATCGCGTGCAACGGCACGGCGTGCGCGTCGACGCCATACGCCGCGCCGGTGACCGTCTCGCTCGCCGCGTCGGACGCGTCCGGCATCCGCGAGATCCGCTACACGCTCGACGGCAGCGACCCCGCGGGCGGGACGCTCTACACGTCCGCGTTCACGGTCAGCAGCTCGGCGACCGTGCGCGCGACCGCGGTCGACAACGCCGGCAATCGCACGTCGATCTCGCAACCGATCGCAATCAGCGCCGGGCCGACAAACCTCCTGCAGAACGCGTCGCTCGAGCTCGATGCGGACAATAACCAGGTCCCCGACTGCTGGCAGCGTGGCGGCTATGGCACGAACACCGCCTCGTTCACGCTCGCCGCCGACGCGTTCGACGGCGCGCGCGCCCAGAACGTCACGATCTCGAGCTTCACCTCGGGCGGCCGCCGGATCGTCTCCGCGCAGGACAGCGGCGCGTGCGCGCCGGCGGTCACATCGGGCAGTCGCTACACGATGACCGTCTACTACAAGTCGAACGTGCAGCCGCGATTCTCCGTCTACTACCGGAACACGGCCGGTAGCTGGGTCTGGTTCGCCGAGAGTCCCGCGCTGCCGACCTCGTCCGCCTACCGCCAGGCGACGTACACGACGCCCGCGATGCCGGCGGATGCGACCGCGATCAGCATCGGCCTGTCGATCTTCGGCGTCGGCTCGCTGACGAGCGATGCGTACACGCTCGTCGAGGCGCCGTAGCGATCAGCGCGACGTGTTCGCGCGACGCGGCCAGACCGCGATCAAAGCGACGGCGATCGTGATCAGCTGGCTCGGCAGGGATGCGATCGCGTTGACCGCCGGGCCGCCGACCGGCGGGAAGCCCTGAAGGAGCACCCAGCCGACCGCGACGAGCCACTTGCGCCAGTCGCGCGCGTTGACGGCGAGCGCGAACAGCCACAGCGTGCCGAACGCGGTGTACATCGGCGCGAACGGACTGCGCAGCGTGCCGACGCACAGGATGCCGAGCCAGAGGATCGCGTCGCGCGTCGGGTCCGCCTTGCCGCGAGA
>JAEWJO010000426.1 GCA_023386455.1 Pseudomonadota bacterium
AGCCAAACCCCTCCACTGTTCGGAGCACGTCCACCGTCCCACACCAGCAACATTCGCTCTGCGCCGACGACTCCGATCAGCCGAGGGGTTTGGCGATTTCTCGACGGTGACGACCGTCGGTGCAGAGCCTTGCGTCACGGAGAAATCGCCAATGAAGAAGAAGACCGTCATCCCCGTCATCAAGTCCAGCCCCGCCGAGAAAGACCCCCGTATCGCCAACGTCCTCGCTCGCCTCAATGACTGGGCCGCGGACGATCAGGTCGCGGAGGCCGGCCGCTTCGTCGAGACGAGTCTTCTCGAGCGCGTCAACTTCGAGGCGATGTCGGTCGACGAGCTCCGTCGAGTCGTGCTGGCCATCGCGAAGGAAGCCGACGATGATCTGCTCGATGCCTGGGACGCCGAGGCGAACAGCGAGCGAATGATCTTTCTGGACTGCACGGCCTGCCGGGCCGTCACCGACGCGCTGCGAGGGTGCGGGGTGAAGAACGGAGCCATCGCTGAGTCGATCGCGCAGAAAGCGATGCGCGCGGCGCTCGCCGAGGATGCCGCGTGGCTCGCAGAGAAGGCGAAGGTGACGCCGTGAAGCGCTCGATCTTCTACCGCACCGAAAGCGGCAACCTCAACATGCGCGAGATGGCGCAGGACGAGCCGCTCCCAGACGGCTACGAGCTCGTCGCCACCAACGAGCAGACCGGAGGCGCGGGCGACTGGTACTCGTGGGGCGAACATGCGCGCGCGACTCGCGACGTGATGTCCCGCGCCTATGGCGAGCAGTGGGAACGCGACGAGGACGGCAACCTCATTCGTGGTTCCGTCACGATCGCGACCGGAAAGAAGGGCGAGTCATGATCCGCGAGAAGAACGGCCGGTTCGAGGTCTTCGTCCACGGCGCCACGGGGAAGAAGAAGTACGTCGGGCTCTACGGCTCACGTCGCGAGGCGAAGGAGGCCGAGCAGGACGCGCAGGTCCACGAGCGCCAAGTGAAGCGCGGCGACCTACCGCCCGAGCACGACACCAAGCGAACGCTCGGCCCCGCGCTCGACCAGTGGCTCACCGCGATTCGCAAGGAGCGCTCGCACCGCGCCTACAGCGAATTCGCGAAGTACCAGATCAAGCCGAAGCTCGAGACGGTGGTCCTGGCGAACGTCGCGAAGAAGCACATCGCCCGGTGGCGCGACGACTTGCTCAAGGAGTACGCGCCGTCGACCGTCAACTCCGCGATCGGCTGCCTGTCGTCGGCGTTCTCGTGGTTCGTCGACGAGGGCTGGCTCACGGCGAACCCCTGCCACGGTGTCGAGCAAGCCGAGGTGCCCGACCGCGCGTACAACTGGATCAAAACCCGCGGCGAGCTCGAGCGACTGCTGGTGACTTGCGCCGACGAGCTCCGGGACATCGTGGCGCTCGCCGTGGGGACCGCGATGCGCATCGATGAGTTGATGCACCTGCAGTGGGTCGACATCGATCTCGAGAACCGACTCATCACGGTGCAGCGCGGTCGCCAGGGGCTGCCGAAGGGCGGACGAATCCGCCACGTCCCGATCCTCGACTCGGTGATCGGGCTGCTCAAGGAGCGCGCTCTACGTCGCGGTGGCAGCGCGCTCGTGTTCCCGGGCAGGAAGGGCGCGGTGCGCGCGAAAACGCCCGTCCAGGTGGCGTTCAAGAGCGCTCTGCGAAGGGCCGGGCTCGATACCACGCTCCGGTTCCACGACCTCCGCCACACGGCAGCCTCGTGGTGGGTCATGTCCGGCGGCGACATCTTCCGGCTGAGCTTGCTCATGGGTCACCGCTCCGTCAAAATCACGCAAGACACCTACGCGCACCTGAGTCCCACGGCGTGGCTGCAGGACTACGGGCGCATCTCGTTCCACGTGCCGAGTGAGCCGGCGAAGGTCTACGAGATCGCGCGCACCGAGAGCGGCAAGCTGGCAGGCCGCAAGAGCGTCACGGTAGACACACGGTGGAACACGGCGGACGAGTCGCTCAAGACCGCGTAATCGTTGTCAGCTCTCGATGTCGTAATCCTTCAATTTCTTGTAGAGCGTCGACCGATCGATCTCGAGGATGGCGGCGGCCTGCGCCTTGTTGCCGCCGGTGGCGGCGAGCGCGGCGAGGATGCCCTCCTTCTCGAGCTCGCGGAGTGACTTCGCACGGGCCGGCGTCGGCGGCATGTCGATCGTCACGTTCGGCTGCGATGCGGCGGGCGAGGGCGGCGGCATCGCGGGTATCTGCGCGCTCGAGATCGCCGAGCCGAGCGGCGGCGTCGGCGGCGAGTTGCGCATTCGCGGCAGCGCGGCCTGCGCGAGGACCTGCGGCGGCAGATCGTGCGGCTGGATCTGGTCGCGATCGCCGAGCACGATCGCGCGCTCGACGGCGTTGCGCAGCTCGCGGACGTTGCCGGGCCAGTGGTAGCGCGTCATCGCGGCGACGGTCTCGGGCGAGAAGCCGGTGATGCGGCGTGCGGCCTGGCCGCGGAAGCGGACGAGGAAGTGCTCGGCGAGCAGCGGAACGTCGTCGAGGCGCTCGCGCAGCGGCGGGACCTCGACGTGGATGACGCTGAGCCGGTAGTAGAGGGCCTCGCGGAACTGGCCGCGCTTGACCATCTCGGCGAGGTCGCGGTTCGTCGCGGCGACGACGCGGACGTCGACCTCGATCGCCTTCTGGCCGCCGACGCGCTCGAACCGGCGCTCCTCGAGCACGCGGAGGAACTTCGTCTGCAGGCCGAGCGGCAGCTCGCCGACCTCGTCGAGGAACAGCGTGCCGCGATCGGCCATCTCGAACCGGCCGGCCTTCTTCTCGGTCGCGCCGGTGAACGCGCCCTTCTCGTGGCCGAACAGCTCGCTCTCGATCAGCGACTCGGTGAGCGCGGCGCAGTTGACCGCGACGCACGGTCCCTTCGCACGCCGGCTGGCGCGATGGATCGCGCGCGCGACCATCTCTTTGCCGGAGCCCGACTCGCCGCCGAGGAGGATCGTCGCATCGCTCGGGCCGACACGCGCGACGAAG
>JAEWJO010000432.1 GCA_023386455.1 Pseudomonadota bacterium
TCATCAACGGCACGAAGAACTGGATCACGAACGGCCCGGTCGCCGACGTGTGCGTCCTGTTCACGATGAACGACAAGGCGCTCGGTCACAAAGGCATCACCGCGTTCATCCTGCCGATGAAGACCAAGGGCGTCCGCACCGGTCCGCCCGACGACAAGCTCGGCATTCGCGGCAGCAAGTCGAGCCAGATCTACCTCGACGAGGTTCGCCTCCCCGGCGACGCTGTCCTCGGCGAGGTCGGCGGCGGCTTCCGGGTCGCGATGTCGACGCTCGACGGCGGCCGCATCGGCATCGCAGCGCAGGCGCTGGGAATCGCGCGTGCCGCGCTCGAGGACGCGCTCGGCTACGCGCAGCAGCGCCGCACGATGGGCAAGCCGATCATCCAGCACCAGGCGATCGCGTTCAAGCTGGCGGACATGGCGACCGAGATCGACGCCGCGCGTCTGCTCGTCCATCGCGCCGCGTGGCTCAAGGACAACAAGCTTCCCTACGGCAAGGAAGCCGCGATGGCGAAGCTCTACGCGAGCGACGTCGCGAACAAGGCGGCGCGTGAGGCGATCCAGATCTTCGGCGGAAACGGCTACGTGACCGAGTTCCCGGTCGAGCGGCACTTCCGCGACGCGAAGATCACGGAGATCTACGAGGGCACGAGCGAGATCCAGCGTCTGGTGATCGCCGGTTACCTCGCGAAAGGTGGATGACGATGAAGACGGGCCTTCTCCTCGTAGTACTCGCGGCTGCCGCGTGCGGCAGCAAGAACAAGAACGACGCCGAGGAAACGGGTGGTGGCGCGACCATCGACACGCAGGCGACATCCGGCGATACGACCGACCGCTCGGCGAGCATGGTGCCGCCCGAGAAGATGGACGAGGTCAACCGGGCGCTCCAGCGCAAGCAGATGATCGTGTCGCGCTGCCTGTCGTCGGCGGTCGAGGCCGGGGAGGCGCCGAAGAACTCGCGCGGCAAGGTGACGCTCGAGATCAGCATCGCGCCGTCGGGACAGGCGACGAAGGTCTCCGTGATCAAGTCGTCGTTCGAGGCGCCGAGCGTCCAGGAGTGCGTGAAGAAGAAGGTCGAGGAGATCTCGTTCCCCGAGCTTCCGAAGCAGTTCGAGACGTCGTGGACCTATGCGATGGAAGCGAACTGAATGCGGTGGGTAGTACCTCTCGTGCTCGTCGGGTGTGGCGGTAGCAGCGCGCCGCCGCCGCAGGAGCCGGTCGCGCCGGAGCCCAAGAGGGTGACGCGCGTGCCGATCGAGACCGAGAACGACGATGCGCCCGAGGACGGCGTCACGTTCACGCGGACGCGCGGGGCGCTGAGCCCCGAGTCGATCCAGGCGGCGCTCGCGCCACACACGCAGGCGATGATGGACTGCTACACGCAGAACGTCGGCAAGCGGCGCTGGCTCGGCGGTCACGTCGTCCTGCACTGGGACATCAAGGGCGACGGCACGGTGACGTCCGTCAAGCTCGCCGAGAGCAACCTCGGGTCGTGGGCCGTCGAGAAGTGCCTGATCGACATCGCGTGGTCCGCGACGTTCGAGAAGCCCAAGGGCGGCGATGCCGACTTCACGCTGCCGCTCGACTTCTCGCCGCCGAGCGGCACGAAGGTCTGGGACGACGACATGGCGCTGCGCGCCGTCGGCGGTCAGCTCGCGGCGCTCGACGACTGCGACGACTTCGAGCCGGGCAAGCCGAGCAAGAAGCCGAAGAAGGCGCCGAAGCATTCGAAGCAGGACAAGACCGAGAAGCCGGCGCGCCCCGAGCGGCCGCCGAGCAACGTGACGATCACGCTGTACGTCGGCCCTCAGGGCAAGACGCAGTCGATCGGCTTCGCGTCGTCGACGTCCGAGGTCGGCGAGCGGTGGGCGGCCTGTGCCGAGCAGACGGCGCAGTCGTGGCGACTCCCCGACCCGCGCGGCCAGATCGCGAAGCTGGCGGTACGCTACAGGGCAGAGTGATGGACCTGGCTCCGACCGAAGAGCAGCAGCTCGTCCAGCGCACGGCGCGTGACTTCGCCGAGCGTGTCCTCGCTCCCCGGGCCGCCGCGCGCGACGTGTCGGGAGAGTTTCCACTCGGCGAGCTACGCGAGCTCGGCAAGCTCGGCCTCCTGGGAGTCGCGGTGCCCGAGGAGCTCGGTGGGGGCGCGATGGGCGCGGTCGCGTACTCGCTCGCGATGCAGGAGCTCGCGCGCGCGGATGCGTCGGTCGCGGTGGCGGTCTCGGTGACGAACATGGTCGCCGAGCTGATCGGAGCGCACGCGCGGCCCGAGGTCGCCAGGGCGTGGGTGCCGCGGCTCGTCAGCGGCGAGCTCGTATGCGGTGCGTTCGGGCTGTCCGAGCCCGAGGCCGGCAGCGATGCGGGCGCGATGCGCACGACGGCGGTGAAGACCTCGACCGGGTGGAGGCTGACAGGCACCAAGCAGTGGATCACGAGCGGCGATCACGCCGGCGTCATGGTCGTGTGGGCCGCGAGCGGCGCGTCTCTCCCGCGCGCCGAAATGAATTTGTCCGGCTCCACCTCGGTGCCCGCGCACGCCGGGATGTCGGCGTTCATCGTGCCCGGTGACGCGAAGGGCCTCTCGGTCAGCCGGCTCGAGGAGAAGATGGGCCTCCACGGCTCGTCGACGGCGCAGCTCGTGCTCGACGGCGTCGAGGTGCCCGACGACCACGTGCTCGGCGCGCCCGGTAAGGGATTCGCGCTGGCGATGATGGCGCTCGACGGCGGTCGCATCGGCATCGCGTCGCAGGCGGTCGGCATCGCGCGCGGTGCGCTCGAGGCGGCGGTGACGTACGCCAAGGACCGCAGGTCGTTCGGCCAGGAGATCATCAAGCACCAGGCGATCGGCAACATGCTCGCCGACTCCGCGACGTGGCTCGACGCGAGCGCCCTGATGACGCTGCGCGCGGCGTACCTGAAGGAGCAGAAGCGGCCGTTCTCGCAGGAAGCGGCGATGGCGAAGCTGTTCTCGACGGAGCACGCCTGGAAGATCTGCGACATCGCGCTGCAAGTTCACGGCGGTTACGGCTACGTCCGCGACTTCCCGGTCGAGCGCGCGCTCCGCGATGTCCGCGTCACGCGGATCTACGAGGGCACGAGCGAGATCCAGCGGATCGTGATCGCGCGCAATCTGTTGCGGAGCATGGGGTGAGCGAGCGCACGCTGCGCATCCTCGTCGCGAAGCCGGGGCTCGACGATCAGGATCGCGGCGCGAAGCTCGTCGCGCGCGCACTCGCCGATGCCGGCCACGAGGTCGTGTACACCGGCCTGCAGCAGTCGCCGGATATGATCGCGGCGGCCGCGGTGCAGGAGGCGGTCGATGCGGTCGGCCTGACGGTCGCGTCGGACGCGCACATGACGCTGTTCCCGGCGGTGATCGACGCGCTGCGCACGCGCGGTGCGACCGACGTCGTCGTGTTCGGCGGCGGTACCGTGTCGACGGATGACGTGGCGGCGCTCGAGCAGATGGGCGTCGCGCGCATCTTCGCGCCGGGCGCCAGCGCGAACGAGATCATCGACTGGGTCGAGACCTACCTGCGGCCGAAGGTCGCGTGATGGTGCGCGCGACCGCGGCGGTCGTGGCACTCGTCGCGGCCTGCAGCCCGCCGGCGCCGGCACCCGTCGCGCCGGTCCCGCCCACGC
>JAEWJO010000488.1 GCA_023386455.1 Pseudomonadota bacterium
AGCTCGAGCTGGCCCTCGAGCAGCCGCATGAGCAGCGGCAGCTCGAGGCCGACGAGCACGCCGATCGCGAACACGAACGCGAGCAGCACGATCTGGAAGTGCTCGATCGAGCCGAACGCGACGAACAGGACCGGCGCCGACAGCCCACCGACGAGCGCGACCGCGAGCTCGATCTCGAGGAACTTGCGCGCGAGCTCGGTGTCGAGCCGGCGCGACAGCCACGCACCGACGCCCATCGCCGACAGGTAGAGCCCGATGACGAGCGAGAACTGGGTGACCGAGTCCCCGAGCAGGTAGCTGCCGAGCGTGCCCGCGAGCAGCTCGTAGACGAGGCCGCAGATCGCGACGACGAACACGTTTAGATACAACGCGCTCGCGCGGACCGGCTGACCTCGGCGGTCAGCTTCCGGAGATGGCGGAGGAAATGATGAGGCTGACACCGATGATCACTCCGGCCATGATGACGGCCAGCGCGACGTTCTGATCTTCCTCGATCTCCTTCTTGATCGGGAACGGCGACAGCTTGTTCATGATCCAGAACGCCAGGCCGAACACGACCAGGCCAATTCCTGCGAAAACCGCCGACGAGACCGCCGCTTCGCCCAGGTGATCCAGTTTCATCACTTGCCTCCGTGGTAACCGCTGTGCCAGTAGCTGTAGGACCGGTAGCCGCCCGGCGTCGAGCGCATGCTCGACGGAATCGAGTCGCGCTGCTCGCCGCCGAGCTCGCGCTGGGTGTACGCGAGCGCGCTGTAGCCGCCGAGGATCAGCACGCAGATCGCGATCGTGATCCCCCGGAGGATCGACCGGCGCGGCCGAGGTACGGCGGGGCGATCCGGCGCGCGCGTCTTCGCCGGCGCGACGTCGGCGATCGGTGTCGTGGTCGGTGGTGTGTCAGTCATCGCTGCTGCTCCCGAAGGCCTTGAGGAGCACGACGATTCCGCCGAGCAGCAGCACGATGCCGCCGAGGAGGATCGTCAGTGCTGTCTTCGGCGCGCCCGAGGGGCCCTGCGAGCTGTTCGTCCAGCGCCGCCGCTCGAACGTATACGTGTAGATGCCGAGGACGAGGAACGGGATCCCGAGCACGCCGAGCGCGAGGCCCAGGTAGCGGGCGCGGAACACGCCCTGCCGCACGCGCACGGTCATCGGCACGTCGCCCGTCACCGCGCCGTGCTGCATCTCGAGACGAAGCGCGTAGTCACCGGCGGGCACCGGGCTGACGACCTTGGTCGCCGACTCGTTGCCCTCCGACCACGACTCGCCGTCCTCGACGCCGGAGTAGTACTCCATCGCGGCGTCGGTCGTGACGACGTCGCCAGTGCTGACGTTGACGAGCGACGCGACGACGTAGGCCCAATCGTTCGAGAGGCTCGTGCGAAATCCGAGCTCGACGTTCCGGTTCGCCTCGAGCTTGAACGGCTCGGAGAAGTAGATGTTCGAGCCGGTATCGACGCCGGGCGCATCGGGCGTCGTCGTCTCGCTCGCCACCGGCGTCCCGGGATGAATCGTGACCTGGGTCCGGAACTTCTCGGCGGCCGGCGCCGTCGCCGCGAACACGATTCCGACGCCGAGCAGCGCGAGGAACGACAGGGTCAGCGGCGTCGCCACACCGCCGGCAGGATCGACCTGATTCGGTGCGACGCCGACCGCCGACCCGAGGTGCAGCGTCGTCTGGCCGAACGCCTCCTCGACCTCGCGGATCTTCATGTACGTCGAGAGCGACCACGTCTCCTCGGTGCCGGTGCTCTCGCGCGAGAGCATCGCGGGCGGCGCGACGAGGTCGTCGCTCCTCGTCATCTCTCCCGCCTGCACCTTCCAGTAGACCTCGCCGAGCACGGTGTCGACGCGAAGTGGTGCACTCTGGAAGTGCTTGAACTTGACGCCGTCGTACTTCGCGTCCGTGACCTCGAACGTGACCGCGCCGTTCGCGACCGGCTGCACGTAGCTCCAGTGGCCATCGGACTGGACGAGCCAGCGAAACCCGACGCTCGGCGCGTAGAGGAGATACTCCTCGAACGGATACCAGGTGCCGTCGATCTGCGCGCTGCGGCCGATGAAGCCGATCACGGTCAGCTCGCCGTCGAGAAACCTGCCCTTCGAGCCGAGCGGGATCTGGGGCTGCGCCTTCGTGCGCAGCTTCTCGAGGATGTGGAGCGTGCCCGACTGCACGTCGAGGAGCGTGTTGCAGTGCTCGCACACCGCGCGCTCGGACTCCGCGGCGCGAAGCGCGATCGGCGCGTTGCAGTTCGGGCACGCCAGCCGCGCCGAGGTCACGGACGCGTCGCGCGACGGCCCGACCTCGCCGCCGGTGATATGGAGATCCGCGAGCGTCAGCTGCTGGCCGACGTACAGCGTCGGCGCGTCGCCCTCCTCGCCGTAGTCGATCGTCGCGAAGTTGCCCTCGCCGTCGGATAGGTCGACGAACCGGTAGGCGCCCTCGGGAACGAGCTTGAATGGCAGCTCGCCGGTCGCGGCGACGTAGGTCGCGCTGCCGACCTCGCCAACCGTGTACGTCCTCGTCACGCCGAGCATGTTCGGCAGCTGGAGCGTCGCACCCGGCGAGAGCGACGAGATCGGGGGCAGCCTCGCGCCCTCGGCCTCGAACGTCATGTAGTAGCGCCCCTGTGCCTCCGCGAGCCAGCCCCAGGCGCCGGAGAACTTCGCGTACCACTCCTGCGTCAGGCCGCCCGCCGAGTGGCGAACCTGTGCCATGCCGACGAGGAGGAACGTCTGGCTGCCGAGCTGGCCGTCGGCGAACAGGCGCAGCGGCGAGTCCATCGGCAAGAGGTCGGCGACCTTGCCGAGCGAGTCGACACCGCGGTCGGTGCGCTGGACGGCGGCGCGGCAATAGCTGCACACGCGCACGAACGAGTCGTCGTAACGGAACTCGATCTCCGCACCGCAGCTCGGACACGCTGTCTTCAGGCGCCGATGCTCCCGAACATCGACGTGAAACGTACCAGAATCCGCGGGCGCGATCCGGTCAGCGTGTCACGCGCTCGAGCGCCATGCGGGCGACCTCGAGACGCGGCGACGACGGGAACGCGGCGATGAAGCGCTGCAGCCGGCGTGCGGCGTCGTCGCGCAGGCCGGCTCGCTCGCTCGCGATCGCCGCCCAGAACGCCGCGTCCTCGACGACGCCGGGATCGGTCGCGCGGTCGAATGCCTCGACGGCGTCGGCATGCCGTCCCTCACGCAGCGCCTGCCAGCCGGCACGGAACGCGTCGAATCCGGTGGCGGCGACGGCCGGCGCCGGCGGCTTCGCGGGCACCCAGACCTCGCCCGCCTCGATCACCTGGCGCGTACCGTGCGCGGTGACCTCGGCGGTACCGGCGAACACCTGCGTCGTGATGATGACGCCACCACGCGCGACGATCTTGGCGCTCGATCGCGCGATCACGACACGCGTGTCGCCGGCGACGACCGTGACGGGCTCGCGATCGCGGGCATCGATCGCGAGCTCGCCGTCGCGGAGCTCGACGACATCGCGATCGGCATCGGCGCTACGCGCGTAGTCCGCTCCGTGCGCGACGACCTGCGCGTGACGCGGTGGCGCCGCGACCTCCTCGTGGCTCGTCGCGCTGATCCGCACCATCGTCGGCTCGCCGGTGCTCGGCAGCGCCTCGGCGAGATCCGGCGATCCGGGGCTGCGCGTCGAGACGCCCGCGAGCACGACGACGGCGATCGCAGCCGCTGCGAGCGCGGCCGCGCCGAGCATGACCCGCCCGCCGCGCCACCGCGGCTCGAGCGCGACATCGGAC
>JAEWJO010000609.1 GCA_023386455.1 Pseudomonadota bacterium
ATCTGTGGGAGCCGCTGGCGCGTCACCTCACGCGCAGCCTGCCGCTGATCCCCGCCGGCGATCCGCTCGCCCGCGAGCTGTCGCGCGAGGCCGTGTCGCTCTACGTGACGAAGCTCGGCTCGCCGGCCGCCGCGATCCCCGCGCTCGAGAAGGCACTCGAGCTCGACCCGAGTGACAAGGACCTGCGCACCGCGCTCGCGATCGGCAAGCGCAACGCGGGTGACCTCGTCGCCGCGCGCCAGCTGCTCACCGAGCTGATCGGCGACTTCGGCCGCCGCCGCTCGCCGGAGCGCGCCGCGCTGCACGTCGAGCTCGCGCGCGTCGCGCAGGCCGAGGGCAAGACCGAGGAGGCCATGACCGAGATGGAGGCGGCCTCCAAGATGGATACGTCCAACACGGCGATCCAGCGCGAGCTCGCCGAGATGGCGCGCGCCGCCGGCCAGCTCGATCGGGCGGAGCGCGTCTACCGCGCCCTGCTGCTCGTCGTGCGCCGCTCGCCGCCGGGCGAGGACGAGGCCGCGGTGGGACCGAGCGAGGTGCTGTACGAGCTGCACAAGCTCGCCGCCTCGCGTGGCGAAGACGATCAGGCCAAGGAGCTGCTCGAATCGGCCATCGAGTCCGCGATCCAGTCCGACTCGGGCGTGCGCCGGCTGCGCCGCAGCCTGCTCGCGCACGGCGAGGGCGAGCGGCTCATCGAGGTGCTCGAGAAGCGCCTCGCGACGAACCCCGAACCGCAGAGCCAGGCACGGCTGCTCGCCGACATGGCCGAGGCGCTCGATCAGCACCTCGATCGCAAGAGCGACGCGCTCGACGCGTACATCAAGGCGATCAACGCGATGCCGAGCTTGCTCGACCTACACGACAAGGCGCGCGAGCTCGCGAAGCGCACCGGCGGCACGAAGAAGCTCGTCGATGCGATCGAGCAGGTCGTCGACCGGCTGCGCCGCAAGGACGATCCGCCGCTGGTCGCGCAGATCCTCATGCGCGCCGGCGAAGCACTCGAGAACGACGCGAACGATCTCAAGGGCGCCGCGAACCTGTACCGCCGCGTCGAGATCCTCGGCGAGAAGCTGGCGGAGGCGTTCTACGCGCAGGCGCGCGTTGCCGCCGCGCTCGGCGACACGGCCGAGCAGGCGCGCACGCTCGACAAGATGTTCGAGCTCGCGGGCACCGACTCCGAGCCGACCCCGCACCAGGTCGACGCGCTGTATCGCCTCGCCGAGATCTTCATCGGCAGCGAGACGCGTCGCAAGCAAGGCATCGAGCTGCTCGAGCGCGCGTTTGCGGCGGAGCCCCGCTGGGGCCAGGCCGGTCGCCTGCTGAAGATGGCGGCCGCTGCCGACGATACCGACGAGAAGGTGCTCGGCATGTACGAGCGCGTCGCCCGCAACGGCGGCGATCAGGAGCTGCTGCTCGACTTCCTCGAGCGGCGGGCCGCGCACGCGAGCGCGACCCCGCAGCAGATCCGCGAGGCGGTCGATCTCGCCATCGAGCTCGCGCAGGACGAGCGTGCCGAGGCGCTGCTCGTTCGCGCCGTCGCCGCCTCCCGCGACACCGTCGACGGTCTCGCATCGGCGCCGTGGGCGGTCCTCGCGCTCGCCGAACGCCGGCTCGCCGCGAACGACCTCGCCCAGGCGCGCGACCTGACCTACGAGATCGCGCCGATGGTCGAGGGCGAGCACGCCGCGCAGGTCGACGGCCTCGCGATGCGCATCGCGACCCGTGCGCTCGCGCATCGCAAGATCGACATCGCCGCCGAGGTCTACGAGTTCCTGCGCGAGCGGAGCCCGGCGGACCGTGCCGTGTGGCAGCCGCTGCTGACGATCTATCGCGAGCTCGGTGATGGCGATCGCCTCGGCAGCGTCGTGTCGTCGACCCTGCCGAACCTGATGACGCCCGCGGAGCGCAACGCGCTGCGGCTCGAGCACGCGAAGTTCCTGCTCGAGAACCTCAAGCGCCACCACGACGCGCTCGATGTCATG
The DNA here is from genome assembly GCA_023386455.1 of Pseudomonadota bacterium. Lineage (GTDB taxonomy): Bacteria > Myxococcota_A > Polyangia > Haliangiales > Haliangiaceae > JABFXX01. The sequence continues at coordinate 1,983 of JAEWJO010000609.1, forward strand.
CGCGACGCGCTGCGCGACGACCCCGACAACCTCGAGGCCGCGCAGATGTACGAGGGCACGCTCCGCGAGCTCGGCGACGACGATGGCATTGCCGAGTTCTTGTGGTCGCGCTTCGAGGACGCGCAGCGGCGTGGCCACCGCGACTCGACGATCGACGTCGCGATCCGCCTCGGCGATCTGCTCGAGAAGCAGGGCTCCGGCGACGCGATCCGCGTCTACCGCGCCGCGCTGTCGGTCGCGCCGGACGATCGCGAGATCCTCCGCCGCGTCGTCGCGCAGCTCGGCCCGCACGACAATCCGCGCGAGGGCGCGCTCCTGATGGAGCGCCTGCTCGCCGTCGAGACGCCCGAGCGAGCCCCCGAGCTCGCCGGCAAGCTCGCGTCGATGTGGGAGGCGGCGGGCGACTTCAAGGGCGTGCAGCGCACGCTCGAGCTCGCGCACCGCTCGGCGCCCGACGACAAGGCGATCCAGGATCGCCTCGAGAAGTGGTACCGCGACAACGAGCTGTGGAGCGAGCTCGCGGACCTCATGACGAAGGATGCCGAGCGCATGGCCGACGCTCCCGCCGTCGATCGCCTGCGCGAGGCCGCCAGCGTCTACTCGGGCTTCCTCGGTCAGCCGCTCAAGGCGGCCGAGGTCCTGCGCAAGGCACGCCAGCGTGCACCGAACAACGCGGAGCTCGTCACCGATCACGCCACGGCGCTCGCCGCCGCCGGCGAGCTCGATGCCGCGCAGCGCGCGATCGGCGAGGCGCTCGCGAGTGTCGACGGCCCGAGCCGGACGTCGCTGCTGCTGCTGCGCGCGAGCTTCCGCCAGCAGCTCGGCGACGACGCGTCGGCCGTGCAGGATCTGACGGAGGCGTACGAGCTCGACAAGGAGCGCACCGCCGAGACGCTCGTCGCGGGTCTCGAGCGGCTGCGCCAGCGCGCCGAGCGCGACAGCGATCTGCCGACGGAGCGCAGCGCGACGCTGAAGCTCGCCCAGCTGCTGACGCAGCACGGTGACTTCGAGCGCGGGCGCGGGCTGCTGGTCACCTGGATCGAGCGCGATCCGGCCGACTCCGAGCCGCTCTACATGCTGTGCGATCTCGACGAGTCGATCGAGCACTGGGACGGAGTCGCCGCCGCGGCGACGCGCCTGGCGTACGTGACGACCGGCGAGGCGCAGGTCACCGCCGCGCTGCGCGCCGGTGATGCGGCCGCGAAGGCCGGGCGCCCGGGCGAGGCCGTCGCGGTCCTCGAGCTCGTGTTCCAGCAGCAGCCGTCGGTCGAGGTCGTGCGCGACAAGCTGCGCGAGACCTACGAGGCAGCGGGCGAGTTCCGCCTCCTCGCGGGCATCCTCGCCGCCGACGCCGACAACGGCAGCGACCCGGCCATGCGCTTCGCGAACTACAAGCGCGCGGCCGAGCTGCTGCTCTACAACCTCGAGGATGCGGTCGCCGCGCAGGCTCCTGCCCAGCGTGCTCTCGAGCTCCAGCCCGAGGACAACGCCGCGCTGATGCTGAACGTCGACGTGCTGATCGCCAGCGGTCAGCTCGAGGACGCCGGCCGCACGCTCGAGGCCGCGATCGCGGCACAGAAGAAGCGCACGCCCGAGCTCGCGATCCTGCAGCAGCGCATGGGTCGCGTGTGCCTGTCGCTCGGTGACAAGGACGGCCAGCTCAACTGGCTGAAGAAGGCGTTCGATGTCGATCGCAAGAACGCGGAGATCGCGGCCGAGCTCGCTCAGCTCGCGACGGAGATGGGCGACTACGAGCTCGCGCTCAAGCCGCTCCGCGCGATCACGCTGATGGACAACCCGGCGCCCGTCACGCGCCCGATGGCGCTCCTGTGGGAGGCCAAGATCGAGCACGCGCGCGGTAACCGGGCGAAGGCCGAGCTGTGGGCGAAGAAGGCGCTGCGCGAGGACCCGAGCTTCTCGGACGCGCAGCAGTTCCTCGACGAGCTCGGCGGCTAGACTAGCGGCGCAGGCCGACGACGTCGAACGTGCCCATACCGCGCATCTGCGAGCCGCGGATGAACATGCCGGTCGCGCCGCGGGTCTGGATCTCGACCGTCGGGTTGCGACGCGACAGCACCTGGCGGACCGAGACCGCCTGCGTGCGGCCGTCCGCGAACCGCAGGACAACGCTGTCGATGAACGTGCGGCCGTTGAGGTCGCCGCTCAGGCGGACGCGGTTGAAGCCGCTGCCGAATCGCGTGTCGAGCGAGACGAACGACGCGCCACGGTCGTGGGCCGAGAGCCGCAGGTTCGATGCGAGCGTCACCGGCCGCAGCCGGCTCCAGCGCGCCTCGGCGCGATCGGGGATCCCGTCGCGATCGCGGTCACGTCCATGATCGTTGTAGTAGGCGGCGCCGCTGTAGCCGCCGGCGAGATCGCGATGGTTACGAACTGCCGGCTGCGCCAGCGCCACCGTCGAAGAGCTGATGACGAGCGTGGTGATGATGGCTGTGAGCTTGTTCATGCCCGACAGACGTCGCTCACAGCGCCGCGATTCAGGCGCGGCGTGTGAACGAGTGTGTCCGGACTGCGGCGAATTCTCAGGTCATCGCCGCGATGATCGCTCAGACCGCGAGGACATCGATCGATGCCCGGCGACCGCTCGAGCCGACGAGGACGATGCTCTTGATGTTGCGCGCATTGCCCTTGAGATCGATCGAGAACCGCTCGCTGCCGGTGAGCAGCTTGTTGCAATCGATGAGCTGCGTGCGCCCGTTGGCGAACGTGATCATGACCTTGTCGAGCTTCGTGCGGCCCGTGTTCGAGCGAAGCTCGAGCTTGGTGAACGCGCGCTGCGACGGCGAGACGCGGATGACCTCGCGGCCCGACAGCTTCTGCGCGCTCGCGAGCGTCACCGGGTACATCGGACGCGGCGCGGGCCGGTTCCAGGGGGCCGGCTGGACGTGAGCCTGGGCGAGCACTGCGCCGGCGGGCGGCCGGTGATCGCGGACAGCGGGCGCGGCGAGCGCGACCGACGAGGAACCGAGGACGAGCGTGGTGATGAGAGCTTTGATCTTCATGACGAGGACTCCTGAACGAGCACCAACCAGTGCTCGGTTCGGCCTTGGTGCAGCGCGCGGGCCAACCGTAAGTGCGCGAGCCCTCGCGACGACGCGCACTCACGGCCTGCACGTCCCGCAGAAGCCTGCGGCATCTGCAGTACCCTCCGCGCATGGCAGAAGCAGTCCGCTATCACGCGACCGGCAACGTCGGCGTGATCACGCTCGATCGTCCCGACAACCGCAACAGCATGACGCCCGAGCTGCTCGACGCGTTCTCGGCCGCGAGCACTGCGGCGCGTGCGGACGGCCACATCCGCAGCCTCGTCATCACCGGCACCGGTTCGTGCTTCTCCTCGGGTGCGGACTTCAAGAGCGTCATCCAGCGCGACACCGGCGAGTCGCCTGCCGAGCGCTCGTACGCGATGTACAAGCCGTTCCTGTCGCTGCTCGACATCGAGGTGCCGATCGTCGGCGCGCTCAACGGTCACACGGTTGGCGGCGGCTTTGGCCTCGCGCTCGTCTGCGATCTCCGCATCGGCGCGGACGGTGCGAAGTACGGCGCGAACTTCACGAAGCTCGGCCTCGCGCCGGGCATGGCGATCAGCTACATGCTGCCGCGGATCATCGGCCTGCCGCGCGCGAACGAGCTGCTGCTGACCGGCCGCCTCGTCGACGGACGCGAGGCCGAGGCGCTCGGGATCCTGAACCGCGCGGTGCCCGCGGCCGAGGTGCTGGCGGTCGCGATGGAGCTCGCGCAGACGATCGCGGGCAACGCGCCGCTCGCCGTGCGCGCGACGAAGGCCGCGATCCGCCGCGGGCTCGCGCTCGCGGTTCGCGAGGCTGCACGCGAGGAGGCGATCGCGCAGGCCGAGACGCTCGCGACCGAGGACAGCAAGGAAGGCATCGCCGCGCTCCTCGAGAAGCGCACGCCGAACTTCACCGGCCGCTAGCGTCGGGCTTCTTGCGCGCGCCGCGGACTGCGTGTCCCTTGAACGGATCGTGGAGGTCCTCGCCGCGCGGGATGAAGCCGACGCCGAGCGCGCCGGTCGCCGCGATCGCGAGCTGCTCCGCGCGCTCCGGGCTGACCTCGCCGAGCTGGCCCTCGATGATGAGGTGCGCGAGCCCGGTGACGAGCGCGTTCGCGGCGAGCATGACGTCGTCGACCGGTAGCTTCGACACCTCGCCGCGCGCGATCGCTGCCGCGACGGCCTCGCGTTGCCGCGCGTTCGCCTGGTCCTTCTTGCGCGACGCCTCGGTGTCGCCGAACACGCCGGGGATGCACATCGCGCGGTAGTGCTCGGGGTTTGCCGCCGCGAACCGCACGAGCGCGATCCCCGTCGCCCGGAACTGCTCGAGCGCGTCGGGTGGCGCGTGCTCGAGGCCCTTCGCGACCTCCGCGCCGAGCCTCTCCTGACACTCGAGTGCGACCGCGGCGAGCAGGTCGTCCTTGTCCTTGAAGTGACGGTAGACCGCCGGTGCGGACACGCCGGCCCGCCGCGCGACGCCGCGCAGCGAGAACCCATCCGGACCCTCGCGCGAGATCTCCTTCAGGGCTGCCGCGATGAGCGCGGCCTTCAGGTTCCCGTGGTGATACGCAGCTTTACTCGGCAATGTTTACATTGTTCACTTTTTGGCTTGTCCGTCAACCCGTCAGATGTTTACACTGTTCACATGGTCGCAGCCACCAAACCCTCCACGACGAATTCGCAGTCGGAGCTCCTCAACCTCGCCTGGTCGCACGACCTCACCCGCGAGCACGGCTTCGAGCCGCTCGAGGTCGAGGGCACGCTACCGCCATCACTCCGCGGCACGCTCTACCGCAACGGCCCGGGCCAGTTCGGCCAGTTCGGGATCCGCTACTCGCACCCGTTCGAGGGCGACGGCGCGACGACCGCGATCCGCATCGCGGGCGGCAAGGCGACCGGCGCGAGCCGGCTCCACCAGAGCGCCGGCCTCGTCGAGGAGCGCGCGGCCGGCAAGATCCTCTACGGGCTGTCGGCGCCGTGGCGCAAGCGCGTCGGCAACATGCTCCGCGGCAAGGACAAGAACACCGCCAACACGAACATCATCTCGTGGCAGGGCCGCCTGTTCGCGCTGATGGAGGCCGGCAAGCCGACCGAGCTGTCGCCCGAGGATCTGTCGACGATCGGCGAGACCGACCTCGGCGTCGTGAAGGGCTTCTTCTCGGCGCACCCGCACCGCGTCGCGTCGCGCAAGGCGATCTACAACTTCGGCCTCGAGTACGGCCGCAAGACGAAGCTGCACCTCTACGAGCTGCCCGACGCGGGCGCGGCTCGCCACCTCGGCGCCGTCGAGCTCGCCGGCCCGCCGATGCTGCACGACTTCATCGCCACCGACACGCACCTCGTGTTCTTCATCTCGCCGGTGCGCGTCAACGTGCCGCGCATGCTGCTCGCGCTCGGCTCGTTCGACCAGCTGTTCCGCTGGCAACCGCAGCACGGCACGGAGGTCATCTGCGTGCCGATCGATCGTCCGACCGAGGTCGTCCGCTTCACGACCGACGCGTTCTACCAGTGGCACTTCGCGAACGCGTTCTCGCGTGGCAACGAGCTCGTCGTCGACTACGTCCGCTACGGCAGCTTCGACTCGTTCTACGAGATCGGCAACCAGCTCGCGGCGGCGCCCCGGCCGCTCGACGTCTCCGGCATGTATCACCGCGCGACCATCGAGCTGACCGCGAAGACGTTCCGCTCCGAGCAGCTCGCAGATCGCGCCGCGGAGTTTCCGACCGTGCGCCCCGGCGAGGAGGGTCTCGAGCACTCGATCACCTACGCGGTGTTCGACCAGATGCGCGCGATCGGCTCGATCGATCGGGCCGGCAAGGTCGTCGCCCACGACGTCGCCGGCGATCAGCTCGTCAGCGAACCTCTGTATGTCGACGGCCACCTCGTCGCGCTCTGTCACATGCGCGACCGCGCATTCGTTGCGGTCTACGACGCGACCAGGATCGCCGCCGGCCCGGTCGCCAAGATCTGGCTCGATCATCACGTGCCGATCACGTTCCACGGCACGTTTGTCGGCGATCGCTGACGATCTGCGAACGCTGCCTATGCGCGTCGCGCCCAGTCGCGAACGCCTCACGCGTGCGCTCGTTGCGACGGCGATCCCGGCTGGGATGCTTCACGTATATGCAGCCGTTCAGTCGAGAAACTATCGTCGATCGTCGTCAACCATCGGTTCGCTGGACCGCCGTGATCGCCGGTGCGCTCGTCGCCGGCGGTGTCTGGTTACTGCTCCAGCTGCTGTTCACCGGAGGCGCGCTCGCCGCGATCGATCCCGAGAAGGTCGATCGCGCGCACGCGTTCGGTATCGGTACGTCGGCCGGGTCGATCCTCGCGCCGCTCGTCGCGATGTTCCTCGGCGGCCTCGTCGCCGGCCGGCTCGCCGGCTACTACGACCGCAAGACCGCCGGCTTCCACGGCGCGCTCGTGTGGACGCTCGCGTCGATCGTCGGCGTCGCGCTGCTCGCGAACATCGCGAGCAACATGGCGAGCAGCCACATGGCTGCCGCGCACGGCGAGTCGTTCGCCGCGCCGCCGCCCGGCGCCGCCGAGATGGTCGACCAGCGCCTCGACGGCGTGAACACGCGGCTGAAGGCGCAGAATGCGCCGACGATCACCAAGGGCGCGCTGCTCGACGCGGCACGCGTGTCGGTCTCGACGAACACCGACGGCCAGCCGACGTTCGATCGCGACGCGTTCGTCCGCCGCCTCGACGACAAGACGTCGCTGTCGCGGCCGGAGGCGGAGGCCGCGCTCGCGAGCTTCGGTGACCGCTCGGGCGACGTGATGCTCGCCGCGAGCCAGATCGCGGCGCACCGCGAGAAGGCGATGCAGGCCGCCGAGGACGCGGGGGAGACGATGCTCGCCGCCGGTGTCGGTCTCCTGCTCTGCCTGGCGGCCGCGATCGCCGGCTCGCTGCTCGGCACGCGTCGCGGTGCCCGTCGCGGTGACGGTGGCGTCGTCGCCGAGTCCGCGCCGACCTACACGACCGCCCCCACCGCGGCGGACGCGACCCCCGAGGTCCACGGCAACGAGCTGTGACGCGACCGACTCGCTTCTTCACAGCGAGTACGGCGTCACCGCGAGGCCCTCGCCGACGACCTCGATGCGCTTGACCTCTGCGTGCTGCTCGCCGTCGATGAACGTGACGACGAGCTCGCCACGCTCGAGCGTCGCGCGGTAGTAGCGCGTCAGGTCGCCGCACAAGAACTCGGTCCGCAGCGGGTGAGCCGCGCGGATCGCGCAGGTCGACGGAGAACCCGGCTCGTCGTCTGTCGCCGCGTCGAGCAGGCCGAGCGTCTCTGCCTTGCCGTCGACGACGAGCGTCACCGTGACGCGGCCGCCATCGGCCTGCTCGGCGCGCCAGTCGATCCGGATCGCCCGGCCGATCGACGGATCGAGCTCCTGCGGCGTCGGTGGCGGCGGCGAGCTCGCACCACAGGCGCAGAGAAGCGCGAGGACTACGAGCCGCACGTCGCGAGCTCCGTTTCGGTAGGCCCGTGCACGTCGAACGTGATCGGCCCCCACGGCGAGTCGATCGTCAGCACGAGCTCGTTCGCCCGCGCGCCCTTGTCGAGCAGGACCTGGCGTTCGCCGGTGATGAATCCGATCGGCTCGCCCCGACGAAGAGACACGTGTGATCTGCGACGGTGGCATTCGGCGTGACCGCGGACGGCTGCACCCCGGGTGACGCGCGCCGGTGCGTGCGGCCCGGTGGATCGCGCTTCGACACGAAGCCATGAATGCGCACATCGCTGTCCTCGTACGATACCTCGATCCACGCCTCGTCGATGTCCTTGATCGTGTCGAGAAAGTAGCCCTCGTTCATCAGCGCGAGCTGCTTTCCCATCCAGCGCGGCTCGGCGCGGATCACCGCACCCGGCGTCACCATCAGCTGCTTCTTGCCGCTGTAGACGCGGCCCGCGCGGCGGCCGGCGGTGCCTCGCTCGGCGAGCACGTCGTCGGGAACCCAGCCCTCGACCTCGACCGCGCCGACGTAGCGGATCTGCGTGCGCCCGTCCTTCTTCGCGAGCCGGCGTACGCCCGCGCCGGCGCGGAGCACGATCTCGATCGGATCGGCGCCACCTGCGACGTCGCCGTCGATGCGCTGATCGCGCGCGAGCACCGCGAGCAGGCGCGCACGCGACATCCACAGCGCGAGCCGCACGTGATCGAGCCGGATGCCGACGCGCACGTCGTTGCCTTGCTCCTCGAGGAGAGCGACCTCGAACAGCGGCGCACCGTCGTGGATCTGCAGGCTCGTGCCTCCGAGCTCGAGCTGCGCGGGACCGCCGACGATCCACGACGGATCGGTCAGCGGCGCGGAGAGCCTCGCGATGACATCGACCGGCTCGCTCGGCGCGATCGCGGCACGCATCGCGGGAGCCGCGCGCGGCACCGCCGTCGGCCGCGGCGCCGGTGCAGCCGCACCGCACGCGCACAGCGCGAGGATCGCTACTCGAGGCACGACTCCCACCGCGGCAGCAGATCCGAACCTTCGCCGGTGTCGTGCAGGCGCAGCGTGTGCGAGCCGAACATCGAGCCGATGTAGACCGTGTCCCACTCGTCTGATTTGTAGCCGCTGTACGTCTTCGCGGCGATCGTGACTCCGACGACATCACCGCCGTCGCGGTCGTAGAGGCACGTGCCCGCCGGCACCTCGAGGCTGTCGGTGTGCGTGACCCACGTCGAGAAGCCGTAGTGCCCGCCCGAGACCGAGTCGAGCGCGAGCTCGTGTGACAGCTCGCGCGCGGGCACGAAGCCGTGGATGCGGATCCCGGCATGCGCGATCTCGACCTCGCTCCACGCGCCGCGCTCCGCGAGTCGCTTCGCACCGAGATCGACGAGCAGCGTCGCGATCGCCGGCGCGTCGGCGCGAGGCGCGCTGCGCACTGCAGCGCCCGCGTGGAGCGAGATCCTCGTAAACGCCACGCCCTCGCCGGGTGGCGGCGCGATCCACACGGTGCCGATCGCCTGGGCTCGAACGCGACCGACGATCCGCACACCATCGTCGCGCACCGCGACTGGGCGCACGCTCTGAATGCCTCCCGGCGTCGCGATGTCGACACCGGGATCGAGACGAACACCGATCGGCTGACCACGCTCGTCGATCAGCTCGGCTGGCTCCACGATCGCGGGCGCCAGATCGCTTCGCAGGATCCACACCGCGACGCGTGCGCCGTCGCTCTCGTCGACGACGCGCACGTGTTCCTTCGTTTCACCGAGCACCGGCACGATCGGACGCGGATCGAGTGATTCCTCGCCGGGCGTATCGCGCACGGCCGTCCCGCCGAGTACGAGCCACGCCATGCCGACGCGCTCGATCCGCGCGTGATGGTGGATCCGCGAGAGGACATCCTTGTCGCCGAGCTCGCCGGGCTGGACGAGGTAGCTCGCGCGGCGTCGCGCCGAGGTGTCGGAAGCCGCAGTCGTCGACGGTGACGACGGCGGCTGCGCGCCGCAGGCGGCACATACGAGCATGAGGAATGCCCTCACCCCGTCGACGGTAACGCGGTCTCCACGATCGCGTCGCACCGCCGCCGCCGTTATCCACCGTCCGCGTAACGGCCTACGCAGCAGCCCGTATTTGCCGATTTGCAGCCGTGTGATTCTCGTCGCTTACGACGCGCCGCGTCTCGCCCGTCTTTTGCAACTAATCCGGGACGATGGAAATCGGCGTCATCACCAACCCCAACAGCCGTAAGAACCGCAACCGTCCCGAGAGGGCGGAGCGGCTTCAGCGGATCGTCGGGCGTATGGGCGAGGTTCACCAGACCAACTCGCTGGACTCGATCAAGCCGGTCCTCCGGGACTTCCTCCGCAAGCGTGCCCGCTACTGGGTCGCCGACGGCGGTGACGGCGCCCTCCACTGGATGCTGCGCATGGGCATGGAGGTCCTCCAGGAGGACGAGTTCGCCGAGAGCTCGGTGACGCTCCCCCTGACGCTTCCGACCAAGGGCGGCACGATCGACTTCGTCGCGAACAACGTCGGCATCGAGGGCGACGCCGAGGGCATCCTCGCGACGCTCCGCCGCCACCTCGAGCACGGCGCGACGGTCGAGGAGACCGAGGTCGACTCGATGGTGATCGACGGCGTCCAGCTCGTCGATGGCAAGGACGTCGCGTTCCGCACCTACGGCTTTGCCTCGGCGGCCGGCGGTGTCGGCCAGCGCTTCTACGCGAAGTACTACGCCGATGCCGATCCGAACCCGCGCACGATCATGAAGG
>JAEWJO010000635.1 GCA_023386455.1 Pseudomonadota bacterium
CTCCATGAACTGCGCCGCGCGCGGGGTCACCGCGCCACCACTCATCACGACGAGGCGAGCGGCGAGCGCGGGCGTGGTCTGGGTGAGCCACTCGTGGACGGCAACCCCGTCGACCCCCGGCATCTGCAGGTCGCAGACGACGAGGTCGAAGGCGCTATCGCCCTCGAGGATCTCGATCGCTTGCTTGCCGCCGAGCGCGATCACGACGTCGTGTTCGTCGCTGACCATCTGCTCGAGCGAGCGGAGCAGCATCGGCTCGTCGTCGATCACGAGGAGCCGTGCCCGCGTTCCGCGATACGCGGGTGCGGCGGGCGGCGGCGTCGGTCGGTGCGGCACGTTGGAGTGACCGTAGGCGAGCGTCACCTCGATGCGAGCGCCACCGCGCGAGCCGCGCATCGCGCGCGCCGTGCCGCCGTGGCGTTCGGCGATCTCGCGGACGAGCGCGAGACCGAGCCCGGTGCCGACCTCGACCGGCTTCGTCGTGAAGTACGGCTCGAATACGCGCTCGCGCAGCTCGTCCCGGATTCCCGGGCCGGTATCCTCGACGGCGAGGACGATATGGTCGGGCGTCGCGCGCGTCGACACCACGATCTCCTGGGGGCCGCCCTGCTCCGCGACCGCATACGCCGCGTTGACGACGAGGTTCGTGACCACCTGGCCGAGGCGGCCGCGGTCGCCGACGATCGGCGGCACACCGCCGAGGTCGAGCACGATCTTCGCGACGTTGAGGTAGGCGGGACGCGCGAGCTGGCACGATGCGCGGACGAGCTCGTCGAGGTCGACCTCGACGGGGCGATCGACGTCGACGCGGGACAGCGTACGCAGATCGCCGATCACGGTCCGCATGCGCTCCATGCCGGCGTGCACGTCGGCGAGCGAGTCCTCGACCGTCGCCAGCTCCGCGGCGATCCGGGCGTCGATCGCCTGCGACCGCAGCTGCGCGAGGCGTCGTCGCGCCGAGTCGAGGCCGAGCAGCACCCACGAGGCCGGATTGTTGAGCTCGTGCGCGACACCGCTGGCGAGTTGACCGACCGCGGCGAACTTCTCGGCGACCATCAGCTGCGCCTGCGTGGCCTGCAGCCGCGTGTACGCGGCCTCGAGCTCCTTGCGCGATGCAACCTCGCCGTCGAGCTCCTCGGCGAGCAGGTTGATGCCGGTCGCGAGCGCGTCGACGGTGTCGCGCCGCTCGGAGATCGCGATGCGCGGCCGGAAGTCCTGCCGCGCGTAGGACATCAGCACGTCGAGGATCGCGTCGAGTCTGGCTTCGTCGTCGTCGTTGCCCGCGCTCACGCCTGCTCCCGCAACCACGCGATCGCCGCCTGCTCGTCGTTGAAGAGCGCGGTCGGCCACTTCTGCGGCATCAGCCGGAGAAAGAAGTTCGCGAGCACCCGGGACAGCGGAGAGCCGACGAGCAGCGCGACGGCGAGGGTCGCGCGGCCCGCCTCGGGTCCTGCGAAGTACTGCCGCGCCTCGCGGCTCTGTGACCGCACGCCTCGCATGTCGACGAGCACGAGGTTCCGCTGCCGGCCGCCGATCTCGTAGATCGCCTCGACGTTCTGCTTCGCGTCCTCGAGTCCCATCTCGCAGCCGTCCTTCATCACCGCGTGGACGAACCCACGCGGGTCTCTGACGAACGTGCACGTCGTGGTCTCGACCTCGCTCACCGGGCGGGACTATCGCAGAGGTGCAGCCGGCTCACCACGGCCCACCGGGCCGGAGAACGCATCTGCGATGCGCTATGGGTAAAATTCTACGCCAGCACCTTCAGCGACGCGGGCGTCCAGTTCCTCGCCCGACGGGCCGAGCGCGCCGGCGCATCCTCTGAATCGTATCCGGCGAAGCGCACGGGCTCGGCCGTGAAGTCGGCCGCGCGCGCGAGCACGTCGAGGTTCACGACCGCGCGTCCCGGCGGTCCGGGCTCGTACGCTGCGACGAACACGCCGCACGTCCGACAGATCACGAAGTCGGCGAGCTGCAGGCCGAAGCGATAGAGACTCGCGCTCTGCGCGCTCGCGATCCGGATCGCGACGCGTCCGCCCGGGTCCGCGGTGTAGCGCGGGCGATGCTTCAGGCAGAACGTGCAGCCGCACGTGCGCACCGGCAGCTCGCCGGGCGCGCGCTCGGTCTCGAGCTCGATCGTGATCGCTCCGCAATGACACGCGCCTTCGAGCAGCATCGCGTCGACGGTAGCAACGTCTTCGCCGGGGTGGGCAGCACAGAACCGGGCGAGCGCGTCCGGTCCACGGCAGCTCCTCGGCTCACCGCCGGTCGGCGTCGGTCACGGGACGGATCACGCGGCACGGGTTGCCCGCCGCGAACACGCCGTCCGGGAGGTCGCGCGTGACGACGCTGCCTGCACCGATCACCGTCCGCGAGCCGATCGTGACGCCGGGCAAGATCATCGCACCGCCACCGACCCAGACGTCATCGCCGATCGTGATCGGCTTGCCGTACTCCTGCTTGCGCCGCAGCTCGGCGTCGAACGGGTGCAGCGGCGTCAGGATCTGGACCGCTGGACCGAACAGCGTGAAGGAGCCGATGCGAACCGGACAGACGTCGAGGACGACGCAGTTGAAGTTGAAGTAGACGCGCTCGCCGAGCTCGATGTGCGCGCCGTAGTCGCAGTAGAACGGCGGCTGCATCCATACGGTGTCGCCGCCGGCGCCGAACAGGTCGCGCAGGATCGCCCGCCGCACGCCCTCGTCGGCCTCGCGCGTCGCGTTGAGGTTCTGACAGAGGTCCCGGGCATGGCGACGCGCCGCGACGAGCTCCGGATCGAACGGATCGTAGAGCTCGCCGGCCAGCATCCTGTCGCGTTCGCTCATGCCTCTGGCTGACCATGGAGCGGCACCCGAGGCAACCCCGCGCCGGGGCTCGGGGTCGTACCGACATGAGGTCGTGCGCGGTCGTCGTGCTGCTCGCGAGCAGTGCCGTGTCGGCCGACGAGTTCACGCCCGATCTCGGCGTGCACGCGCCGCTGCGGTGGGAGCATCCGGGCGAGCCGGTCCTCCACCTCGATCCGATCCCGCCGCTCACGACCGAGGGGCTCGGCGCGAAGACGGACGGCGTGACCCAGATCATCGACCTCGGTCGGCGCGCACGACTCGTCGGCGAGGGTACGTGGTGGAAGACGTCGATGGCGCCGCTGCCGCCGGGCAGCGACGTCGACGATCTGTCGCGGGGCTGGCGCGCCGGATACACGCTGACGTACGACCTCGGGCCGCTCACGATCGGCGCCAGCGTCGGCGCTGGCCACGTCGACAGCCGCTACGGGCGAGGCACCTATCGCACGATCGGCGTCTCGGTCTATCGCAGGTTCCGGCTGTCCCGCTGGATGCGCGCGTGGATCGCGCTGTCGGGCGCCCAGCAGGCCTGGCTCGGCGTCGATCCGCCGCCCGGCGAGGCGAACGGCCCGGCGGGCATGCTGACGATCGGGACGACGTTTCGCTGAGCGAGCGACGACTGCGAACCGGTGACCGCGCCGGGCGGGTCGATCCCAGCCGATGTCAGCCCAGCGCGAGCCCTCCTCGTGTAGGGTCCGCGGATGCGCCGCGTCGTGTTCGCTCTGGGGCTCGCCCTCGCCGGCTGCAACGATCCTGCGACGGCGACGCCCGACGCGGCCCCGACGATCGAGCCCGACGCACCAGCGATGCAGCTCGATGCGCCGAGCGGCGGCGACGGCCTGGTGGACTACGAGAAGCGGATCATCTCGCAGCTGACCGGCGCGGCCGAGATCAGCCCGGGCCTGACGCTCGTGCACCGCGCGTCGGTCGCCGAGCGCAATGCGGTGCGCACGTACCTGATCGCCGAGTTCGCGGCGCTCGGCATCACCGCCGAGGCGGTCGCGTACACGAGCGGCGCGACGTCGGGCGCGAACATCATCGCGACGCTGCCGGGCAGCGAAGCCGGCCCGATCATCGTCGTCGGTGGGCACTTCGACGGCGTGCCCGCCGGCCCGGCCGCGGCCGACAACGCGACCGGCACCGCGATGGTGCTCGCGATCGCACGGCACCTCGTGCAGGTTCCCGATCGCAAGCACACGATCGTGTTCGCCGTGTTCGACCAGGAGGAGCTCGGTCTCCTCGGCAGCCGCGCGTATGTCGCGGCGCTGAAGACGGCCGGCACGCAGCTGCGCGGCGCTCACATCTACGACATGGTCTCGTGGGACAGCGACCACGATCGCGCGGTCGAGCTGTGGTCGCCGACGCCGGCGCTCGAGGCGATGTACCGAGCGAAGGGGATGGCCGCGGCGATGCCGATCCAGCCGGTGGCGTTCGAGTCGAGCGATCACCAGGCGTTCCTCGAGGGCGGCTTCCCGGCCGTCGGCATCTGCGAGGAGTACGTCGGCGGCGATCACACGCCGCACTATCACAAGGCGTCCGACACCGCCGCGAACGTCCAGTTCGACTACCTCGAGGCGGTGACGCGACTTGCGTTTTCCGTCCTCGAGGCAGACGTCACCGCGCCCTGATCACACGGCCTCTCCGTCGCGCGCGCCGGCCGCACGAGCTCGGCGACCGCGGCCTCGGCGGCTTCGCTGTCGACGATCCGCAGCGTGCGATCCGGCGAGACCGGCAGCCTCTGCCCGGGGGCCGCGATCAGCACGATCGGGATCGAGATCCCGAGCTCGCGCAGGCCGGTCGCGATCGTCGTGCCGGCGCATCCACGTGCCCATGCATCGATGATGATCAAGGACGGCCGGAGCCACGCCTCATCACCATCGATGAGGCCCGCGATCGCACTCAGCAGGTGGAAGCCCGTCGGCTGTGGGATGACCGCCCAGCCCTCACGCTCGAGGAGCGCGACGATCCTCGAGCGCGCGCCGCTGTCCTGCATCGACACGTATGCGACCTGTCGCTCCCGTTCTGCGTGATAGCTCGCGGTGGTCCGCGTCGTCGGGATGTTCGTCGTCGTCATTTCACCTCCTGCATCAAGCGGCCCGGCTCTGCTCGACCTTGTCGCCTCCGAGCAGGCCCTTCACCTTCGCGGCGATGCCTCCGCTCGTCAGCTTGATCCGGCGCGGCTTGGCCTTCGCCGCCTTCTCGAGACGGATCGACAGCTCGCCGTTCGCGATGTGCGCCGTGACGCGGTCGAGGTCATAGCCCTCGCCGATGTAGAAGCGACGCTCGAACGAGCCGGCGAACCGCGCGCGTCTCACGTAGCTGCCCTCCCTCGCCTTGCGCTCGCCGCGAACGACGAGATACGGCCCCTGGACGGTCACCTCGACGTCGTCGTCGGTCATGCCGGGCATGTCTGCCGTCAGCACGGTCTCGTCCTCGGTATCCTCGATGTCGAACTGCGGCCAGCTCGACGAGCTCGCAGCCAGCATCGAACGCTCGAGCTCGTCGAAGATCGACCATGGATTCCACTCGAATCTCTGCATGGTTCACCTCCTCGATGGGGTTGACGTCTGATCGGATGGCTAAGTCCGGACCGGCGACGTCGCAAGCCCCCCTCGCGTGATCGGCTGGTGCGTCCCGTGAATCCAGCGAAGTCATGGCAACTCCTGCGACATCCGTGGATCTCGGGCTGCCTCCTCTGCCGCCGCACCTGGAGGCACGCCGGCACGAGATGTTTCCGACGTTGACCGACGCGCAGATGGTGCGCGCCACCGCGTGGGCGACCGAACGGCGGTTCGCGGCCGACGAGATTCTCTACCAGCCGGGTCGTGATCGGCGGCGCGAACTCCGCGGGCCAGGCAGCGTCGTTTCTGTCGCGCACCTGCCGTCAGGTTCACGTGCTCGTGCGCGGGCCAGCACTCTCGGAGAGCATGTCGCGCTACCTGATCCGGCGGCTCGAGGACACACCGAACATCACCGTGCATACGCGGTCGCACGTCGTCGCGTTCGACGGCGATCAGCACCTCGAGCTCGTGACATGGCACGACGACGCGACGGGAACCGACACGCGCCTGCCGTGCCGACACGCGTTCTCGATGGCGGGCGCGGATCCTCAGACCGCGTGGCTGCGAGACTTCATCGCGATCGACTCGCACGGCTTCGTCATCACGGGTCAGGACCTCAGCGCCGACGACCTCCGCGCGACCGGCTGGTCGCGACAGCGCCGCCCGTACCTCCTCGAGACGAGCCGGCCGGGCATCTTCGCGGTCGGCGACGTGCGGGCGGCGAAGATCAAGCGTGTCGCGTCGGCCGTCGGCGAGGGATCGGTCTGCGTGCAGCTCGTGCAGCAAGCGCTCGCGGAGTGATGGCGGCGGAACTGAAGGGGGCTAACCAACACCGCATACGACACGGGCGCACAGAACAACGCGGGCAAGGATGTTCATCGAGCACACGATCGTTTCGTTACATGAATAGTGAGCAGGGCTTACGCGCGATGGCTAACCCGCGGCTACCCCGCATCGTCATCGCGTCGCCACGCGAGGAGACTAAGCTCACGACCGTGAAGGGGAGCCTTGGACAGCGTCTTCTCGCCAACACGAGTGCCACGCCCCTCGAGCTCCGCCGTGCGGGTCTCGAGATCGAGTCGGTCGATCGCGCGCTGCAGTATCGATGGTGTGCGGGTCCACGCGACTTCATGGCGGTGCTCGAGCTTCGTCACTCCGCGTACGCCGCGGTCGGCAAGGTCGGGCACGACTCGTCTCCGACGGAGATGGCAGGCCGGTACGATGTCGGCGCGCGGATCTTGATGGCGTTTCATCACGACCGCCTCGTCGGAACGGCGCGCGTCGCGGTGCCACCGTCGAGAGGCCGGACGGAGTACGACGACTTCGCTCGTCTGCCGGAGTGGATCGATCGCGACTCGCTCGCGGTGCTGTCGCGCATCGCGACCGATCCACGATATCGCGGCAGCGACCTGCTCTACTCGCTCGTCTTCCGCAGCCTCGCGATCTGCCGCGGCCAGTTCCGGTTCGTGCTCAGCGGCTGCACGCGAGGGCTGTTGCCGATCTACCAGCGCGTCGGCGCCAAGCCGACCTCGCGCAACTTCCGCCACGGGACGCTCGGCCGCGACGAGCACCTGATCGTGTTCGAGCCGGATGCGATCGCCGATGGCGAGGGCGTGCGGCCCGATCTGCAGGCCCTGCTGCACCGCTGCGTCTAGAGCGACTTCGCGAGATAGATCGCGGCCTCGTCGGCATACGGCAGCGTGTCGTAGACGGTGACGTCGGCGCCGCACAGCGAGTAGCCGAGGCGCGCGTACGCGGCGATGCCGGGCACGTTGACGCTCGTCGTCTCGAGCCACACCCGCCGGGGACCGAGCTCGCGGCCGTGAGCCTCGACGCGGTCGAGCAGCATGCGCGCGATGCCCTCGCGCCGCCGCCCGGCGTCGACGTAGAGGTGCCACAGCACGAGCCGCGCGTGCCACGCTTCGTACTCGACGCCCGCGAAACCACACACGCCCGCGTCGTCCTCGGCGACGAAGCCCGTATCCCAGGTCGACCACGGCGCGAAGGCATCGCCCATCGGGTAGCGAGTGACGCGCGGCGCGTCGAGCTCGCGCAGGGCGAGCTGGATCGCGAGTGGACCGACGGCGACGTCGTAGATCGCGTTCGTCGTGAACGCCGTCTCGATCGCCGAGACCGCGCGGCGATCCGCCTTGCGGTCGGCGCTCCGGATGCGGACTGCCATCGCCGCACCATAGCGCCGAAATCCGTCGATTCACGTACGGCGAGCGACCTGCGCCAGCGTCATGTTCTGGCGATGACGACCAAAGACATCGGACAGAAGCTCGTCGACCTGTGCAAGGTCGGCAAGAACCGCGAGGCGATGGAGCAGCTCTACGCCCAGGACATCGTCAGCATCGAGGCGGCGGCTCCACCGGGAAAGTCGCCCGAGTCGAAGGGGCGCGATGGTGCGATCGCGCGCAACAAGGAGTGGGAAGCCGAGCACGAGGTCAAGAGCGCGAAGGTCGATGGCCCGTACCCCAACGGCGATCGGTTCACGGTGGTGTTCGACTTCGACCTCGTCCGCCGCTCCGACAAGCAGCCGATCCACGTCCACGAGGTCGCGCTGTACCAGGTCAAGAACGACAAGATCATCCGCGAGGAGTTCTTCTACTGAGCGCGGACGGTCAGTCCTGCGCCGGCAGGCTCGCAAAGCCGATGTAGGTCGGCTTGGTGAACGTGATCGACGTGCCGGTCGGCATCGGGACACGAGTCGCCGCGTCGAGGTGGAACAGCGTCACGCTGTTCGAGTCCTGGTTCGCCGCGTACAGCGACCGGCCGTGCAGCTCGATCATGCGCGGCGTCGTCCCGCCGGTCGGCACGTGCGCGATCGGTGACAGCCCCGCCGTGCCGGTCGGGTTCGGCTTGAAGACGCCGATGTTGTTGTCGCCACGATTCGAGACGTAGACCATGTCCCCGCCGAGCGTGTCGACGACGACCTCGGCACCGGTGTTGCTGCCGCTCGCATCGCCCGCGCGGCTCGAGACCGTCGTCAGCTCGCGAAGACCGGTCGTCGCCTGATCGTCGAACGCCGTCAGCGTGCTGTTGTTCTCGTTGATGAGGTACACGCTCGTGGCGAGCGAGCCCCACGCGACGTGGCGTGGCCCCGCGCCGGCGGCGGTCATCACCCGCGGCGTCGAGCTCGGCGTCAGCATGCCGCTCGCGAAGTCGTACTGGGCGATGTAGCTCGCACCCTTGCACGGCACGAGGACGCGCGTGTTCTGTGGGTCGGCGACGATCTGGTGCGCGTTCGCGCCGGCGGTCAACGTCTGCGAGGCCGCTGCCACGCCGCCGTCGGCGCGGACCGGGAACACCGAGACGCTGCCGTCGCCGTAGTTCGCGACGAGCACGTACTGCCCGGCGCGGTCGACCGAGACGTGCGCGGGACCGTTGCCGCCGGTCGACACGTCGTTGATGAACGCGAGCGCTCCGCTCGCGGGATCGATCGAATAGGCTCCGACGCGGCTGGTGCTCTCGCTGACCGCATAGAGATGCGTCGCGATGCCCCGCGTGTCCGTGCGGATCGCGAGGAACGACGGGTTGCCCGCGAACGCCGCGATCTGCCCGGCCATCGTCAGCGCGCCGGTGTCCTTGTCGACGTCGTACCAGGCGATGTTCGGGCTGTACCCGCTGACGTACGCGACGGCGCGGCTCGGCGGCGGCGCCGCGTCCACGGTCGAGCCGGCGGCATCGGGCTGGGTCACCGGCGCGTCTCCGTTGCAGCCGATCGCGACGAGGAGCCCGAGGGCGAGCGCGCGGAACGACATGCCCCGAGCATACACACGACGCCGGGTTATTCGGTCTCGCGCTTGTGCGCGTTCTCGATCGCCTTCGCGAGCCTGGGATCGAGCTTCGCGGGATCGAGCATCACCTTGCCGTCGTGGGCCGACAGCACCGCCGGACCGTCGATCTGGAAGTCTCCCGCGCCCTCGATGTAGATGACGAGGTGATCGCGCGCGACGTGCCGCACCGCGCCGACCTCTTCCTCGCCGTGACCGACATAGACCTGGTCGCCGATCGAGACATTGAACGAGTGCGTCGTCATGGGTCCTCCATACTACGGAGGACCACCGGGCGGCACCGGTCGTGCGCTGTCATTGCGGTCAGGGCTCGATCACGAGCGGACGCATCATGTCGTTGTCCTCGTGCTCGATGATGTGGCAGTGCCAGACATAGGTCCCCGCGCGATCGAAGGTCGCGACGAGGCGCGTGATCGTCCCGGGCAGCATGATCACGGTGTCCTTCGGGCCGTCCTCGGTCGCCTCGATCTTCATCGGCGGGCCGGTCACGAAGTCCTCGAGGTTCGGCGCCGGGCCGGTCCCCGCGACCCAGGCATCCTCGGCGTCCTTGAACCGATCCTTGTCGATCGGCTGGCGATCGAGGATCTGGAAGTCGATGAGGTGGATGTGGATTGGGTGGGCGTCGTCGGTGACGTTCGTGACGCGCCACACCTCGGTCGCGCCGACCTTGACGATCTCCGTCGGCGGCGCCGCCCAGGGCAACGGGCCCATCGCGAGCGTGCCGAGCTGGACGTGCACCGGGAACTGGCCGTCGGGCGTCTCCATCTCCTCGAGGAGCAGGTCGCGCGTCGGCGCGGTCGGGCGCAGCTCCGGCAGCGGTGCGAACTTCTCCGGAACGGTGCCCGCGATGCCGGCACCCGTCGCGGCCACGACGCGGAACTGCATCACCTGCCCGGTCGTGTCGGGATTCGCGGGGTCCTGCGGCGGATCGGCATCGGGACCGCCCCACGGATCGTCCGGCCCGACGTTCTTCAGGACCACGGTCTCGCCGACCGCGAGGCCGGAGAAATCGACGAGGACGTCGACACGCTCGGCCGGCCCCATGAGGAGTTGCGTCTCCATCACCGGCGCGCGCGACATGCGGCCGCCGTCGACGCCGATCTTCACGAACGGGAGCCCCGCGCGATCGAGCTCGAGCATCAGCGTTCGCGCATCCGAGGCGTTCAGGATGCGGAACCGGTACAGCCGCGGCTCGACCTCGAGGTACGGCCACGCGCGCCCGTTGACGATCATCGTGTCGCCGATGAACTCCGGCCCCCAGATCGGCGGGACGTCGCTGTCGGGGAACACCGGCCCCGGATACTGATCGTACTGCGCACGCGAGCTCGGATACGACAGCGAGCCGTCGTCCATGAACGCGCGGTCCTGGATCACGAGCGGGATCTCGAAGTACGGCGTCCCCGGCGCATCGCCGACCTTCGGCGCCGGCCCGGGCAGCCCGAGCGCGTCCTCGATCGCATCGCGGATCAGCCAGTAGCCCGCGAGCCCGGCGTAGATGTTCACGCGCGTCATGCCGAGCGAGTGATCGTGGTACCAGAGCGTCGCCGCGTCCTCGTCCTGCGGATAGTCGAACACCGCGGCGCCGCGCCCGATCTCGGCCTGCGTGCGGTACGTCGGCCCGAACCGGCTCGCGGTCTCCGGGATGTTCGTCGCGTCGGGTAAGAACCACGCCTCGGGATGACCATCGCTGTGATCGAACGAGTGCGCGCCGTGCACGTGGACGATCGTCGGAACCGGTCCCACGTACGGCTTCGCGAGCTCGGCGTTGCTACCGCCATGATCGTGCGCGCCCGTGTTCTCCGGATCGGCCCAGTGAAGGGTCTGGTCGACGGGCAACAGGTGCCGCAGGAACCGGCCGTCGGAATCGACGAGCTCGTTGCGCCACGTCACCCGCACCGGGCGTTCGCTTCGCGTCTCGATCGTCGGCCCCGGCGAGCTGAACGAGCCCGGATCGTCGGGGTTGCCGTAGCCCCACAGCGTCGTCGCCGGCATCGGCGGCGGCAGCACCTGCTGCTCGAACTGGCGCATCGCGACGACGTACTCGTCCCTCGCCTCGGTCACCGCACTCGGCGTCATCGCCGGCGGGATGAAGAGCGGCTGCTGGAACTTCGGGATCGCCATCGGATCCATCGCTCGCCGCGAGCTCGACTCGTCCCCACACGCCGCCACCACGAACAGCACCACATGTCGAAAGCGCATCCAGATAGCTAGCGTCCACGGCCCGGAGCGCCCCCGTCGTCAGCCGAGAATCACCTACGTGCGCTCGCCGTGCGCGCACGCGAGACGCGGCAGATGCGCGACCCCGGGCACCTCGCCTACAGTCGCGTCATGCCGACGTACGAGTACCGGTGTAACGCATGCCAGCGCGAGTTCGAGTACGTACAGAAGATGGCCGACCCCGACCTCGTCACATGCGAGGCGTGTGGCGAGGACAAGCTCGAGAAGCTGATCTCGTGGTCGACGCTGCGCAACAGCAGCTCCAACGACGGGCTCTACTCCGCCAATCCGGCGAAGGCACTGAAGAGCACCGTCGACCGCAGCCGACCACCGAAGAAGTCGTGATCGTCGTGGTTCGATCAGGCCGTGCGCGGAGCCAGCGCGCCGGCCGCGCATGTACCAGCCGGCGCCCACCGTCTCGTGCTCGACGTTCATGTCGTCGGCGACGTCATCAGCGGATCGGGGCGCGAGCGAACGAGGCGACCGACCTCGACCGTCGCACCGGGCACGGCAGCTCTGCGTGCGGGTTCGCGGCCGCGAGCGCGAGCGAACAGGACGACGCCGGCGTCATGAGGGTCGCAGCGTCGCCATCTACGTCGGATCCTTGTCGTACGTCCGGACGCCCGCGGGCAGCTGGACCCACGAGTGACGGCGACAGTCGTAGACGGCGTCCTCGGGCGGCGGGAAGCTCGGATCGCCGAACGCACCGACGGCGACGCTGACGGAATGCTCGCTGCCCTCCTCGGTGTGGAACACGGTCGAGCCACACACCGGGCAGAAGCGGAAGCGGAACTGCGCGCCCTGGTCCCCGGCGCGGACGTACTCCGTCGCGGTGCCGTGGACCTCGTAGGGCAGCGCGAACGCGGCAAGCGCGGCAAACACGCTGCCGGTCCGGCGCTGGCACGCCAGGCAGTGGCAGACGCCGACGCCGAGCGGCTCGCCCTGGACGTCGATGCGGAGCTGGCCGCAGTTACACGAGGCGGTGCGGGCGGGCATGGCGCAATGGTACGCATCGCGACAGAGGTGGCAAGATGCAGGTCCGGTGAGCACCAGCCACGAGCGACTGACCGAGCTGTTCGGGGAGGCGATCGAGCTCGCACCCGACGCACGCGCGGTGTTCGTCGAGACGCTGCGCGGCTCGGAGCCGGATCTCGCCGACGAGCTCGCGGCGTTGCTCGCCGCCGACGAGAAGGC
>JAEWJO010000076.1 GCA_023386455.1 Pseudomonadota bacterium
GCTGGATCGCGCGCTTGCTGTAGCGGAAGACGCCGAGGTAGCCGCGCAGATCGATCCGGTCGTCCTTCGGCGGCTTCTGGTTTCCGGCCTTGTGCGCGTTCGCGTCGGCCTTCTGACCGCCGCCGCCACCACCACCGCCGCCGCCGCCACCACCGCCGCCACCGCCGCCGCCGCCGCCGCCGTACGCGAGGCTCGTTCCTGCGGTGGTGACTGCCATGCGGGCACTGTACTGCGAGCGGGAACCTCCACACGAAGCCCACGGGCCGGCTTTTCGGGCAGGATGGCGCGATGGCGGGTGAGCGCACCGAGAGTCAGGGCTTCTACGAGATGCTGTGGGACTGCGACCACTGCGAGACGAAGGGTCTGTTCGGCAAGAGTCAGCGTCACTGCCCGGAGTGCGGGGCGCCCCAGAATCCTGCGAAGCGCTACTTCCCCGCGCCCGATCAGCAGCAGCGGGTGCACGGCCACGAGTACCAGGGCGCGGATCGCCACTGTCCCGCCTGCAGCGCGCCGATGGGCGCGAAGGTGAAGAACTGCACGCAGTGCGGCTCGCCGATGGATGGGAGCAAGAACGTCGACGGCGTGAACACGCCGATCGCGCCGCCGGCGAAGAAGCGCCGCATCTGGCCGTACATCGTCGTCGCACTGCTCGTCGTCGGGTTCGCGATCTGGTGGTTCTTCGTCCGCAAGGTCGACGCGCAGGTCACGGTCGCGGCGCATCGCTGGGAGCGAACGATCGCGATCGAGGAGTTCGGCGATCACGCGCAGGAGGCGTGGCGCGATCAGGTGCCCGCCGGCGCGAGCCTCCCGGTGTGTCACAGCAAGCAGCGCTCGACGAAGCAGGTGCAGGACGGCGAGGACTGCCACGTCGAGCGCGTCGACAAGAAGGACGGCACGTTCGAGCAGCTGAACAAGTGCAAGCCGAAGTACCGCTCGGAGCCGGTCACCGACGACTGGTGCGCGTTCACGGTCCGCGGCTGGAAGAAGGTCGGCGAGGCCAAGGCGACCGGCACCGGCACGACCGCGGCGTGGCCAGCGGATGCACCGGCCCCCGACGTCGCGGCGACGCTCGGCGCGAAGCGATCGGGAGCGCGGTCGGAGAAGCTGGTCGTCGACTTCGGCTCGCGCGGCAGCTGTGATGTCGCCGAGGCAACGTGGCGCAAGCTCGCGGACGGCGCCAAGGTGAAGGTCGAGGTCCGCGCACGCTCGGGCGACGTCGTGTGCTCGTCCCTCTGAGCGTCAGCGGCGGCGGCGCGGCGTCGCCTGGACCTTGCGGCGGCGCAGGCGCGTCGCTTCCTTGAGGCGGCGATCCGTGCGCTCGATCATCTGCTGCTGGCTGTGCTTCGCGCCGAGGCCGGTGCGCTGGGCGTAGCTGCCATCGGGCAGCATGTCCCACGCGCCGCGCTGATCGGAGAGCTGCGTGTCGAGGATGAAGCGCAGCTCCGACTGCAGCCGAGGATCCTCGATCGGGCACAGCACCTCGACGCGCTTCTCGAGGTTGCGCTGCATCGCGTCCGCCGAGCCGATGTAGTACTCGGCGCGGCCGCCGTTGTGGAAGTAGTAGATGCGGCCGTGCTCGAGGAAGCGGCCGAGGATGCTGACGACCTTGATCGAGCTCGACACGCCGTCGAGGCCCGGGCGCAGGCGGCAGGTGTCGCGGACGATCAGGTCGATCGTCACGCCGCGCTGCGACGCGCGGTACAGCGCGCGCACGATATCGATGTCCTCGAGCGCGTTGAGCTTCCACTGGATGTGGCCGCGCTCGCCCTGGCCGACGAGCGCGATCTCTCGCTCGATCTTCTCGAGTAGCGCGCTCTTCAGCTGCTTCGGCGCGACGAGCAGCTTCGTGTACTTGCGGCGCGGCTTGTAGCCGGTCGTCAGGTAGTTGAACAGCTCGGTGAGATCGCGGCCGATGCCCTCGTCGCACGTGAACAGTCCGACGTCGGTGTAGAGCCGCGCGGTGCCCGAGTGGTAGTTGCCGGTCGCGACGTGCGCGTAGCGGCGAAGGCCGTCGTAGTCGTGGCGGACGACGAGCGTGATCTTCGTGTGCGTCTTGAGACCGACGACGCCGTACGTGACGTGGATGCCGGCGCGCTCCATGCGCGTCGCCCACTTGATGTTCGCTTCCTCGTCGAACCGCGCCTTCAGCTCGAGCACGACCGCGACCTGCTTGCCGTTCTGCGCGGCGCGGACGAGGTGCTTGATGACGCCGCTGTCCTTCGACGTCCGGTAGAGCGTCGTCTTGATCGCGCGCACCTTCGGGTCGTCGGCGGCCTCGCGGAAGAATCGCTCGACCGACTGCTGGAACGACTCGTACGGGTGCTGCACGAGCATGTTCTTCTGATCGCGCAGCGAGTGAAAGATGCTGCCGTCCGTCAAGAAGTCGACCGGCTGCGCCGGCGCGTGCGGCGTGTCGCGCAGCTCGGGGATGTCGAGCGTCGCGATCTCCATGAGGTCGCGCTGGCCGAGCATGCCGACCGCCTCGAACACGTCCTGACCCGCGTCGAGGCCGAGCTCGGCGGCGATGCGGCCGCGCAGCTGCGGGTGCATCTCGCGATCGACCTGGAGGCGGACGACCGGCGCGAACTTGCGCTTGCGCAGCTCGATCTCGATCAGCTCGAGGAGATCGTCGGCCTCCTCCTCGTCCTGCTCGGTGATCGCGTTGCGCGTCACGCGGAACAGCGCGCAGGCCTCGATCTCCATGCCGGGAAATAGAAGGTCGAGGTTGTTCGCCATCACATCGGCGAGATCGACGAACGTGCGCGACGTACCGAGCCGTACCCAGCGCGACATGCCGCCGCCGACCGGAACCTTGACGCGCGCGAGCAGCGGCTCGCCGTCGTGCTCGTAGCGCAACGACACGAGCAGGTTCAGCGACAGGTTCGAGACGAACGGGAACGGGTGCGCCGGGTCCATCGCCTGCGGCGTGACGAGCGGGAAGATGTTGCGCAGGTAGTTCTCGCGGACCCATGCGCGCTGCTGCGCGTCGAGCTCCTTGAACGGCGCGAGCCATACGCCGACGGCTTTCAGCTCGGCCTTCACCTTCTCGAGGATCTGCGCCTTGCGGCGCTCGAGCTTCGTGATGAGCTCGAGGGCGTCTGCGATCTGTTGCTGCGGCGTGCGGCCGTCGGGCGTGATCGAGTGCAGCTGCGCGCCGACCTGCTGCTTGAGACCGCCGACACGCTTCTGGAAGAACTCGTCGATGTTGGAGCTGACGATCGCGAGAAACTTCACGCGCTCGAGCAGCGGCAGCCGGTCGTCCTCGGCCTCGTGGAGCACGCGCCAGCAGAAGTTCAGGTACGTCAGCTCGCGGTTCAGATAGAGCTCGGGCGCGCCGAGGTCGGTCGGCACGATCTCGCCGATGCCGGGCGCGGGAGGCGTGCGGCCCGGGAGGTCGAACGTCTTCAGGGGCGCTCGCTCGCGCGGCAGCTCCTCCGGAACCAGCTCGAGCCGGTGAATTCCCGAGGTCTGCGAGTCCGTCGCTACTATCGGTCGTTCCGCAGCCATTCACCGCAAAGTATACCGCCCAGGTGACGGGACCGTTACAACCGTCAGTTCCCGATTCTCCGGGAGTTACGCTTAATTAAGCGACCTGATATCGCGATGTTCCGCACCCGTCGCAGGATCGAAGCGCCGGCGCGATGGGCCTTGCTGCAGCCAGATTCCATGCTCGTCCACGCCGCCGTCGGTGATCGTCCCGGGGCCGAGGTCGACCTTCCAGACGCCCTTGCCGGTGTGGAGGTCGATCGCGATCACCTGGTTCCAGTCCGCGCCTCCCACGATCTCGTAGCTCCGCGCGCCATCGGAGAGCGTGATCGGCCCCTGCGCCTGCGTCGTGATCGGCTCGTGCTCCGGTGCGAGGCGAAGGCCGCCGAGCTTCACCGCGCTCGCGCGCAGGAACGCGAACACCTCGGCGCGCGTGTCGCGCTCGACGCGAACCGTGATCGAGAGATCGCTCCACGCGATGCCCGGTCGGCCGGGCGCGCCCGCGTAGTGCGGGATCAGCGCCTGCCACTTCACGGTGTCGCCTTCGTGCAGCTCGAGGAACGAGTTCTCGCCGCCTTCCTCCGCACGGACGACGACCGAGTGTTGTGGATCGATCGCGAACTTGTCGATCACCGCACCGGCGCGCGGCCGGGCGTGCTGCATGTACCAGATCGCGAGCGCGGCAACACCGGCGCCGAGGATCACGATCGCGGGACCGAGATACCCGAGCCAGCGCGGCGCGCGCCTCGGCTGCATCAGCTCTCGCCGACCGGCTTGCCGCCGGCCGTGTTCGAGTGATCGAACGGCTTGGGACGCTCGAGCTTGCCGGCCGGCGCGCCGCCATCCTTGCTCTGCACGAGCACGCGGCGCCCGGTCGCGAAGAACACGGTGACCTTGCCGGGCTCCGACGTCTCGACGACGCCCTGACCGAAGTTGACGTGCTCGATGCGCTCGCCGACGACGTACTTCAGGCTCGCCGCGTACTGGCGGACCGGCTTCGTCAGATCCGCGGCGACCGCCGGCTTCTCGAAGCGCTCGACCGGCGCCTTCTCGCCCGACGTCATGCCCGCATTGCGAGGTGGCTTCGGCGCGAACTGAGAAGGCATGCGCTTCTCCTTCGGTGCACCGTGCGGCGACTTGAAGCGGTGATAGCCGCCACACTGCTTGCACTGAACCTTGACGATTTGCTCGCCAACTTTCGCGACGACAACATGCCAGACGTCTCCGCACTTGGAGCACAGGGCTTCGACATCAGCTCCAACAGCGGCGCTCATGCGCGGTGTTATAGCAGAACCAACTCGTGCTAAAGCGCGTGTGCGCATGAGTCAGGCCGCCGCAGATCAGCTCGTCAGCGAGGGGAACGAATTGTTCCGCGCCGAGCAGTTCGTAGAGGCTGTCGGCCGGTTCGAGCGCGCGGTGAACGTGTTTCCACATCACGCGCTGGGCTGGCGGGGCCTCGGCCACTCGCTGCTATGCCTCGGCAAGCCTCACGAGGCCGCGCGCGCGTTCGATCAGGCGATCGGGCTCGCCCCGGGTAGCGCCACCGCGCTGTGGGGCGGTGCGCTTGCTCACGCCGAGGTCGGCAACAAGGTCATCGCGAAGGATTATCTGAAGCGCACGCTCGCGCTCCAGCCGACCTGGCTCACGATGGCGCTCGGCGTGCCGGCGCTTGCGAGCTTCCTGCAGGTGTCGGGGCGCGCGTCCGAACGACTCCACCGGATCTTCGGCCCGTTCTCGTGCCGTCGCTTCCAGCACGCGCTCGACGATGCGCGCTCGGTCGAGGTCGGTCGGCTCGCGAACGTCCCGGCGAAGGACACGTTCACGTTCGTCAGCGTCGGTCTGTCGAATGCCGAGTGGGCCGAGCCCGAGCGCCCGCGCGTCGAGCTCGTGATCAGCTCGACGCACGATCACGAGGCGTGTCCTCAGATCATCGCGAACCTCGCGTTCCACCTCGCCGAGACGAAGTTCTTCCCCGAGCCCGGCACGATGGTTCGCGACACCGTCGCCGCGCTGCGCGCCGGCGAGCTCTCGGATCGCCTGCCGCACGTCTACATCCAGTCGCCGCGCTACCTCGGGATCGAGCTGCCGATCGACGAGGGCCCGCCCGCGATCACGCTCGCCCAGGTCGTCCCGATCAGCGAGCCCGAGTATCAGCTGTGGCGCGAGGTCGGGCCGCTCGCGTTCGAGCACTCGCTTGCCGATCGCCGCATCGATGTCACCGACCTGAAGCGGACCGGCATCTAGGGCGTGAACGTCCCTGTCAGCGTCGCGGTGCCGAGGTTCGCCGCGGTCGCCGTCGTGACAACCTGATCCTTCGTCGTCGTCATCGTCGCGCCGTTCAGCGTCGCGGTCGCGAGCGCGTAGACCTTGAACTGATACGTGTGCATGTTGGGCGGGCACGGACCGGCGTAGCCGCGCTGGTTCGAGTAGTTGTTCGTCTGGTGAGCGCCGGCGACATCGGGCGGCGCGTAGACCTTGTCGACGTCCGCGGGCAGACCGGTCGCGGTTCCCGGGATGTCGTAGATCGCCGAGTGCACGAGGCTGTTCGACAGATCGGTCAGCACGACCGCGAAGCTCATCGTGCCCGCAGGGACGTTCGCGAACACGAGCTCGGGCGACAGGTTCATGCCGCCGCGAGTCGCGCACACGTGCGTCAGCGGGATCGCGCCACCCTCGGTGATCGTCGGGCTCGTCACTGCGAACGCGGGCCCGCCCATCATCGAGTCGAGGAACACGAACGCGTCGGTCGAGCCCGCGCTGGCGTCGATCATCGCCGCGCCGCCGTCGTCACCGCCACAGCCTGCAAGGAGTGCGATCGCGAGGAGTGTCCGCATCCGCGGACGATACGCCAGGCGCGCGGCTCGCGACGGATTTTCACCGCTGCGAGCCGCTAACAGCTAGCGCCACTCGGCGTCGAGGCTCACGCCCTGGTCCGTCACCGACGAGTCGGAGACGAAGCGCAGGTAGTGATACTGACCCGGCCACTCGTCGGCGAGCGACGGGCCCGACGAGCCGGTGTACGTCTTCACCTTGACCCACGCGCCGTTCTTCCACGACCACACCTCGAGCTTGTCGTAGTTGTTCTCCGTCTTGAACCGCACGCTGCGAAGGCGCAGCGCCTGCGCCTCGGCGGGCAGGTAGAGCTCCTTCCACACGCTCATGTTGTTCGTGTACGGGTTCGTCGTCTCGAAGTGACCGTCGGTGACCGCCCGCCACTGCGGACCCGCCTGCCACGCGCACGCGTTCGCGTTGCACGCCCACGCGCCGAGCACCTGCGCGTGCGGCAGACCGTTGCAGTCGGCGGGTGCATCGCAGTAGTTGCCGGCGACGCACGTGCCACCCGCGTCGGGGTGCGGATACGTGAACGTCGAGACGCCGTAGCGGCACTTGTAGCCGTCGCTGCACGCGAGGCCGGCGAAGCCACCGCACGCGTCACCGGTGATGCCGCACTCGTCGTCGTGCGCGACCGGCGCGTTCGCGCAGGCCGCCTGGCACGCGTTGCCGTACGTGTGGCCGTTCGTGCCGCAGACGGGATCGTAGAGCGCGGGGCACACGCAGCCCTCGTCGACGACGCACTCGCTCTCCGCGCACTCGTAACCGCTGCCGCAGGTCAGGCCGCCGCCCGCGTCGCACGCGAACAGTGCCTCGAGCTCGTCGATCAATGACTGCACCGCGGGATCCTGCGAGCCCTGCGTCGCCGAGAACGTCACGGTGTACGTGCCGGCCTTGATCGTGAGCTCCTCGAGGACCGCGCCCGGCGTGACGGTGCGCGCGTAGCCGGGGCCCTGGAGCAGACCCTGCTGCGCCGCGCGGCGCACGAGCGCGGCGAGGCGAACGGTGTCGACCGTGCCGATGTCGTCGGTGACGGGACCGTCGGTGGGACCGGGATGCGTGTACGACGCGTCCGCGCCGTGCGTGCGCTTCGTGGTCCGGTTGCGGCCGTTCGCGATGTAGTGCGAGACCTCGACGTCGGCGATCGGCTTGCACACCGGCTGCACCGGGCACTGACACGTGCCGGGCGCCTTCGCGACGTCGACCGTACCCGCGCCGCACGCCGGCCAGACGACCGCCGGGCAGATCGGCGCGCCGCTCCACTCGATCTGATCGATCTCGAAGCCGTGGCGCGTGATCGAGCCATCGGTCTCGAGCCGAACGTTCACGCTCGCACCACCGAGCTCGAACCAGCTCGTCCACACGTTGTCGCGGTTGCCATCGAACGACTGCGGGACGCCGACCGTTGGCTCGACGGTGACGAAGTCGTAATTCGCCTCGGTGCGCAGCACCTTGAAGTGCAGGCGCGCCGAGCTCGCGCACGACGGCAGCGACGCGAGCGACACGGGATAGACCCGGTTCAGGTTGTTGCCGTACGGGTGCGGCGACTGGACGTTGGTCGCCACGACCTTCGCCGAGCTATCGCCCTTGCCAACCGCGCCGGGGACGGACGGCGGCTCGCTGTCGTCGACCTGTCCCTTGGCGTCGTCTTTTCCGGGGCCCGCGCACGCGGCGAGGGCGATGAGTCCAACAAAGCTAAGCTTGCGCATTTCGATGCGCGCGCCGAGAGCAAGGACCGTTCCGCTCGACGCGATGCGCAACGCGGTGAAACCGCGCGGTCGCGCTGGCTGCCGCTATACAGAATTGCGACGCCGGCGTCGCTGATGGCTACTACCGTAGCCGCCACCTCTCTGTAGAGCGCGTAAGGGGGCTGGCGCTTCGCTACGGCGCGGCGTCGCGCGCGGCGACGTCGAGCGTCATCACGCCGTCGCGAAACCCGAGCTTCGTGCGGTCCGGAAGGAGCGAGCCCGCGGGCACGTTCTGATCGTCGAACCCGACGTAGGCCATGTAGCGGCCGGTGCCTTTGATCGCGACGTCGGCGCCGGTGAGCAGGCCGAGGTGCTCGCCCGCGGCGCTGCCGTCCCACGCGACATCGCGCGTGCCGTTATAGTTGATCGTCCAGCTCGTGCCGTTCGTCGACGTCGCGTGCCACACGCCGACCATGTTGTTGAACTCGATCGGCTGATCGTCGTTCTCGGTCGCCGGCGAATCGCTCGTCAGCCACATCTCCCAGCGGCAGTGCGGCTCGTCGTAGACGACGCTCGGCTGCGCGCCGCCGCTCGTCCGGTTCGAGCTCGCGCGCAGCAGCGTGCCGATCGGCGCCGCATCGACGGTCCAGTGGATCGCATCGGTCGACGTCGCGTGGCCGATGCCGAACGCGTCGGCGGTGGCGCAGCTCGCCCCGCTGCACGCGAAGCTCGAGAACCAGAGGTGATACGTGCCGTTCACGAACACGATCTCCGGATCGGCGACGAGCGCATCGCCCGCGCTAGGGTACGCGTCCTCGCCGGTGAACACGAGACCGGCCTTGCCCTTGGGCGAGTCGCTCGCGGATACCCGCGTGAACGTCACGCCGTCGGCCGAGAACGCCGCCCCGATCGCGTAGTCGGGGAACGCGTAATTCGGGAACGCCTGCGCCGCGCCGCTGTAGACCATCACGTAGCGGCGATCGGCCGGGGCGTCGGGGTTGTACGCGACCGACGGCGTCTCGCTATGGAGGTAGTCCCATGCCGTGCTGTCGGTCGGCGCGGCGAACGCGGGGGCATCCGCGAGCGTCCAGGTCGCGAGGTCGGGGCTGGTCGCGCGGCGGATCACCATCGGACCCGGCGGGTCGAACGTCGTGCCGTGCGGCGACTGGTAATAGAGGACCCACTGCGTGCCGTCCCACCGGAGATCGGGATCGGCGATCGCGGTGTCGAGCTTGCCGTCGGTGAACGTGTGGCTGCCGGCGACGAGCTTGGGGTTTGGCGGGCGCCGGTAGAACGCGCCGACCGCACCCTGCGGAAGACACTGTTGCTCGGGGATATCCGGGGTCACCGGCGGCCCATCGGGTACGACGGCCGGGCCGTCATCGCCACAGGCGGCCAGAAGGAGAGCTGTCCACAGAATGCGCCGCACGGAGGGAAAGCGTTGTGCCACGGGGAATGTCCCCTTGTCACGGGAGGTTTTCCCCGCCAGCATGCGCCCCGTGAAGACAGTCCTCCTTACCTTGCTCAGCAGCTCCCTCCTCTTTGCCTGCCAGAACGACTCGAAGATGGATTCGAGTGGCGGCGGCAACCTCGAAGCACGCGTGAAGAAGCTCGAGGAGCAGAACGCGAAGTACGCCGAGGCGCTCGACTTCCTGCAGAAGGTCTACGGCCAGCAGAAGGCGCAGCAGCAGGCCCAGGAGGAGAGCGAGCCCGATCCGAACGCGATGTTCGCGGTCGATATCGCGCAGAACGTCAAGACCGGTTTCGTCGACGGTCCGTCGAGCGGTGCGCCCGTGACGATCGTCGCAGCCGAGGACTTCGCGTGCCCGTACTGCGAGCGCGTCAGCGGCACGCTCGACGAGCTCGTGAAGGAGTACAACGGCAAGGTCCGCGTCGTCTTCAAGAACATGGTCGTCCACCCGCAGGTCACGAACGCTCACCTCGCCGGCTGCGCCGCCGCGAAGCAGGGCAAGTTCCAGCAGTTCAAGACGACGTGGTGGGAGAAGGGCTTCAAGGCCCGCAAGATGGACGATGCGAACATCGAGACGATCGCCAAGGAGATCGGCCTCGACATGGGCAAGTTCAAGTCCGACAAGGACAGCTCCGAGTGCAAGTCGATCGTCGAGGCCGATCAGCAGGAGCTCCAGAAGTTCCGCGTCAACTCGACGCCGACGCTGTTCGTCAACGGCACGCACGTCGGTGGCGCGCTCCCGAAGGAGGCATTCAAGCAGATGATCGACGAGAAGCTGAAGGTCGCCGAGAACCAGAGCGACTACTACGACAAGGTCGTGATGGCGACCGGCACGAAGCAGTTCAAGTCGAAAAAGGACAGCGCCGCGAACTGATCTCTGGCAGGATTCCCCCCATGAAGCTCGCTTCTCTGCTGTTCGCGACAGCGCTCGTCGCCGGTTGTCAGAACGATTCGAGGCTCGACTCGGGCGGCGGGGGCAACCTCGAAGCTCGCGTGAAGAAGCTCGAGGAGCAGAACGCGAAGTACGCCGAGGCGCTCGACTTCCTGCAGAAGGTCTACGGCCAGCAGAAGGCGCAGCAGCAGGCCCAGGAAGAGAGCGAGCCGGATCCGAACGCGGTCTTCGCGGTCGACATCACGCCGAACATCCAGGGCGGCCTCGTCGAGGGCCCGGCGACGGGTGCTCCCGTCACGATCGTGGAAGCCTGGGACTTTGCTTGACCCTACTGCGAGAGGGTCAGTTCGGCCCTCGAAGAGCTCGTGAAGGAGTACGACGGCAAGGTTCGCGTGGTGTTCAAGAACATGGTCGTGCACCCGCAGGTCACGAACGCGCACCTCGCGGGGTGTGCGGCTGGCAAGCAGGGCAAGTTCCAGCAGTTCAAGAACGAGTGGTGGGAGAAGGCGTTCAAGGCTCGCAAGATGGATGACGCCAACATCGAGGCGATCGCGAAGGGGATCGGCCTCGACATGGCGAAGTTCAAGGCGGACAAGGACGGCGAGGCCTGCAAGCAGATGCTCGCGGCCGACCAGGCCGAGCTGCAGAAGTTCCACGTCAACTCGACGCCGACCTTCTTCGTCAACGGCACGCACGTCGGTGGAGCGCTCCCGAAGGAAGCGTTCAAGCAGATGATCGACGAGAAGCTGAAGTCCGCAGACGGCCAGACCGACTACTACGACAAGGTCGTCATGCAGGGCGAGAAGCAGTTCAAGTCGAAGGGCAAGCAGCAGTAGATTGCCGCAACGCCGGGACCCACTCCGTGTCTAGAATCGAGGCACGGAAGGGGAGACCCATGGCGATTTCGTCCAGGCTGATCTTCGCGAGCACGCTGCTCGCCGCCGGCGCGGCGCTCGCGCAGCCGGGCACCACCGAGGTGCAGCCGGTCTACACGCCGACGGTCGTCCGCCCGGCGAAGAACCCGCTCGCGACGACCGAGCGCTGGGGTGGTGGCGTGCGACTCACCGGCCTCTCCGGGATCGGCGCGCTGCCGGGCGTCAACTATGGTGCCGAGGTCGCCGGCCATCTCCGTCACGACGAGTGGTTCGCCGAGCTCGCGCTCGGTCGGTGGCGGCCGGAGGAGACCTACGTCGTCACCGAGATGCCGGAGCACGTCGAGCTCGGCCTCGATCTATGGACGGTGCGCGCCGGCTGGGAGTCGATGAAGATGCCGCTTCGCGGCTGGGTCCTCGCCGAGGTCGGCGAGCTCGCGAGTGCGCGCCAGATGGCCGGCGTCGTCACCCGCATGATGACCGGCGACACGCCGGACGATCGGCAATGGCGTGCCGTCGGCGGCGGCTTCGGCGTCGCGTGGCCGATGACGAACCAGGCGCGGCTCGTCGGCACGATGGAGCTCGCGATCCCGATCAACCGAGAGCGGCTCACGCTCGATCGCGGCGAGGCGTACGAGCCGGACCCGATGGCGGCGCGCTACGCGATCGGTCTCGAAGTCGGCTGGCGCTGACGGCCGCAGCCTCGGGCAGTTTGGTCGAGGCGGCGCGCGACGGCTGCGCTACGCTCGACTCGACATGACGCGCGCCACACGCGCCGAGGAGCGAGACGTCCGCGCGAACCTTGCGCGGCTGCTCGCGATCGTCGTGCTCGGCGCGTGCGATGGCGGCGGTGCGGCGGGTCCCGATGCCGACCCGAACGACCTCGACGGAGATGGCATCGCGAACGCGGCCGACAACTGTCCGACTCGCCGCAATGCCGACCAGCACGACGAGGACGCCGACACGCTCGGCGACGCGTGCGACAACTGCCCCGACATCGCCAACCTCGATCAGCGCGATACGACCGAGATGCGCGAGCAGTTTCCCGACGGGGTCGGCGACGCATGCGATCTGCGGCCCGGGTTTTCCGGCGACGAGATCCGCGCGTTCTATGGCTTCGGCTCGCCGGGCGAGGCGGCGGCGTGGAAGGGCAGTGGCTGGACGATCGCCGACGACGAGATCGCGATGGCGGGGAGCGCGCGCTGGGAGAGCACGCGCGCCGAGCAGGGCGATGGCGTCATGATCGTCGCGCGCGTGGCGGAGCTCGCGTGGCCGGTCGAGGGCGGCGCGCTGACGCTCGCGATCGACGGCAACGGTGTCGAGATCGGCGCGACGTGCACGCTGCGCCAGGACACCGACGGCGACATGCGCGACGAGCTGGTCGCGCACGAGCTCGGCGGCGGCGCCGAGACGGTGCTGCCGGTGCTGCCGATCGATCCGGCGAAGGCGCTGACGCTGTCGGCGTGGCGTTCGATCAGCGAGAGCGCGTCGGGCCGCCGCGGCAACGTGTTCTGCAAGCTGCAGATCGACGATGTCATCAAGGACACATCCGCGGCGCTGGCTGATGTGACGACCGTCGGGATCCAGTCGGTCGTGGCGACCGCTGCAACTGCGCGGATTAGTTCCCTGATCGTCTACGCCTCACCAGGTCCGAAGCGGCCGTAAGAAGGTGGAATTCTTAGGCAGGCCTTCGATCTTTCGATCATCTGGGCCCCCTGGTAAGGTCCGCGCCACGCTCGTTTTTCGACGAGAGGTAGAGGTAGCAAGCGATGGAAACGAAAAGCTTGGACCGGGTCGTCATCCGCTTCGCGGGCGATTCGGGCGATGGCATGCAGCTGACGGGTACCGAGTTCGCCAAGGCCGCGGCCGAGGCCGGTAACGACATCTCGACGTTCCCCGATTTCCCCGCGGAGATCCGTGCCCCGGCGGGCAGCCTCTTCGGCGTATCGGGCTTCCAGCTCCACTTCTCGTCCAACGAGATCCACACGCCCGGCGATGCACCCGATGTGCTCGTCTGCATGAACCCGGCGGCGCTGAAGACGAACCTCAAGGATCTCGTCGAGAACGGCACGCTGATCATCAACACCGGCGCGTTCATCGAGGCCAACCTCAAGAAGGCGGGCTACCAGACGAACCCGCTCGACGACGGGAGCCTCGACAAGTACAAGGTCCACGCCGTCGACATCAGCCACCTGACGACCACGGCGCTCGACGGCAGCGACCTGTCGACGAAGGAGAAGGGCCGCAGCAAGAACTTCTTCGCGCTCGGCCTCGTGTTCTGGATGTACGGCCGCGAGACCGAGGGCGAGATTCGCCGCATCCACCAGCAGTTCGCGAAGAAGCCGGGCTTTGGCGACGCGAACGTGAAGGTGTTCAAGGCCGGCTATCACTACGGCGAGACCGCCGAGGTGTTCCAGACGGTCTACAAGGTGCCGCCGGCGGTGTTCGCGCCCGGCATGTACCGCAACATCACGGGCAACGAAGCGATCGCGCTCGGCCTCGTCGTCGGCGCCGAGCTCGCCGGCAAGAAGCTGTTCTACTCGGGCTATCCGATCACGCCCGCGTCGTCGATCCTGCACTCGCTCGCGAAGTACAAGAACTTCGGCACGCTGACGTTCCAGGCCGAGGACGAGATCGCGGCGATGGGCGCGGCGATCGGTGCGGCGTACGGCGGCTCGATCGCGGTCACCGCGTCGTCGGGTCCCGGCATCGCGCTCAAGGGCGAGGCGATCGGTCTCGGCGTCATGACCGAGCTGCCGATCGTCGTGCTGAACGTCCAGCGCGGCGGTCCGTCGACGGGCCTGCCGACGAAGACCGAGCAGAGCGACCTCTGGCAGTCGCTGTTCGGCCGCAACGGCGAGTCGCCGCTGCCGGTGCTCGCGGCGAAGAGCCCGGGCGACACGTTCTACTGCGCGATCGAGGCCGTGAAGATCGCGACGCGCTACATGACGCCGGTGATGCTGCTGTCGGACGGCTACATCGCGAACGGCTCGGAGCCGTGGCCGCTGCCGAACCTCGCGACGCTGCCGCGGTTCGACGTCATGCACCGCACCGATCCGACGAGCTACTTCGTCTACCAGCGCGACGAGCGCAACCTCGCGCGCGCGTGGGTCGTGCCCGGCACGCCGGGCCTCGAGCACCGCATCGGCGGCATCGAGAAGGACGCGCTCACCGGCAACATCTCGTACGCGCCGGAGAACCACGAGAAGCAGACGAAGATCCGCCAGGAGAAGGTCGATCGCGTCGCGCAGGACATCGGCGAGCTCGATCTGTCGGGCGCCGAGTCCGGCGACGTGCTGATCATCGGCTGGGGCGGCACGTTCGGCGCGCTCCGTCAGGCGCAGCAGGCGATGACGACGCAGGGCAAGAAGGTCAGCCACGCGCACCTGCGCTGGCTGTCTCCGCTCGAGCCCGGCCTCGAGAAGATCATCAAGAACTTCAAGCACGTCATCGTCGCCGAGCTCAACATGGGTCAGCTCCGCATGGTGATCCGCGACAAGTTCCTCGTCGACGCGGTCGGCCTCAACAAGATCCAGGGCCAGCCGTTCAAGGTGCGCGAGGTGATCCAGGCGGTCGACAAGCAGCTCGAATCGTCGGCGCCCAGCGCGTCATCTTCCACTCACGTCCGGGTCAACGCGTAAAGGCAAGGCCATGTCTGAAGCAGTCAAGATCAAGCTCTCCAAGAAGGACCTCGAGTCCGACCAGGACGTGCGCTGGTGCCCGGGGTGCGGTGACTACGCGATCCTCGCGACGGTGCAGCGCACGCTCGCCACGCTCGGCGTGAAGCGCGAGAACACGGTGTTCATCTCGGGCATCGGCTGCTCGAGCCGCTTCCCGTACTACATGAACACGTACGGCTTCCACACGATCCACGGCCGCGCGCCGACGATCGCGTCGGGCCTGAAGGTCACGCGTCCAGAGCTCGACGTGTGGGTCATCACCGGCGACGGCGACGGTCTGTCGATCGGTGGCAACCACATGATCCACGCGCTCCGGCGCAACATGGATCTCAAGATCCTGCTGTTCAACAACCAGATCTACGGCCTGACGAAGGGCCAGTACTCGCCGACCTCGCAGATGGGTACGCGCGCGCCGTCGACGCCGACGGGCTCGATCGATCACCCGCTGAACCCGATCTCGCTCGCGCTCGGCGCCGGCGCCACGTTCGTCGCGCGCGCGGCGGACACCGACGCCAAGCTCCTGGGCAAGATCCTCGACGAGGCCTACAAGCACAAGGGTGCGGTCTTCATCGAGCTCTTGCAGAACTGCCCCGTCTTCAACGACGGCGTGTGGGAAGGCGTCAAGGACGACCCCGCCGGCAAGCAGATCCAGCTCGTCGAGGGCAAGCCGCTCGTGTTCGCGGGCGGCACGAAGGGCATCAAGCTCGGCGCCGGTCTCGTGCCGGAGATCGTCGACGTGAAGGACGGCGACACGTCGCAGCTGCTCGTCCACACCGAGCGAGGCTCCGCGCTGTACGCGAACCTCCTCGCGCAGCTCGTGCAGCCGACGTTCCCGATGCCGATGGGCGTGCTCTACCGGCAGGACAAGCCGACGTACGATCAGCTCGCGAACAGCCAGGTCGCCGAGGCGATCGAGAAGCAGGGCCCGGGCGATCTCAACAAGCTCATGTACTCGGGAATGGTGTGGGAAGTCGGCGCGGACGGTACGCGGCACTAGCCGCCGCGGCCGCCGGCGCGCTCGTCGCCGGTAGCTGCGCGGCAGGTGCGCCGCCCTGGTTCGCCAAGGGCGATACCTGGACGATCCCGCTGATCGGGCCGCTCGAGGACGGGCTCTTGCTTGTCCCGGCGCTCGTCAACGGCAAGGGGCCGTTCGTGTTCGCGATCGATCCCGACGCGCAGGTGTCGATCGTCGATCAGGACGTCGTCGCCGAGGCCGACGCGCGGACCGGTGAAGGGCCGCGGATGCTCGACGAGAGCGACACCCAGCAGACTCGCTTCTACGCCGAGATCCTCGAGTGGGACCTCGGCACGCTGACGGTGAAGCAGCGACCGGCGCAGCTCGTGCCCGCGCACACGTTCGACGGAGGCGGCCGCCGCATCCACGGCGTGATCGGCCGCGACATCATCGCCGACTCGCTCGTGTTCAGCTTCGATCGCGACCTCGGCGTCGTGACGCTCGCGACGCAGAAGCACGCGACGGTGCCGCCGGGGTCGATCGCCGTCTCGTACGACTCGCTGCGCAGCCGGATCGAGAACATCGAGGTCCTGCCGATCTCGCGCCGCCTCGTCAAGGCGAACATCAACGGCGTGCCCGCCGAGCTGCACCTCGATCTCGGCGCGACGCCGAGCCAGCTGCGCCCGCGCTCGTGGTCGAAGGCGAAGCTCGCCGAGTCGCCGCTCTCGCTCGTGCTCGCCGACGAGGTCGGCATCCCTCGCGCCATCTCGAAGCAAGGTGTCGCCGCCAAGGTCACGGTCGGCACGGCCGAGTCGAAGCAGGTCTCGTTCGTGCCCTACGACGATCGCCGGTGGCCCGATCAGGATCTCGAGGGCACGCTCGGGCTGTCGTTCTTCAAGCCGTACTCGGTGACGGTCAACTGGGACAAGTCGACGTACTACCTGACCCCGCGCCGAGATGTGATGACGTCGCTCGGCGCGCGCCTCGGACGCTGGCAATCCAAGCGGCTCGCGGCGTGTGCGGTGCCGGGCTGCGTGAAGGTGAACGTCATCGATCCGATGGCGGGTCGCCCGGCCGACCAGATGCCGCCGAAGCATCCCGGTGTCGTCATCACGTTCGCCCGCGATCCGAACGCACAGGACGTCGACCTCGAGGTGCTGATCGCGGTGACGCCGGCGCCGGGCAAGCCCGCGCTCCAGTGGCTCGTCGTGAACATGCCGGACGATGTCGATCGCGCGATGGTGCACGTGTCCTCGGACTATCTCGACGCGACGCTGACGACGCTCGACATGAGCCTGTTCCCGCGCGAGTGCCCGGCGAAGGGCGGCTGCGTCGACATGGTGG
>JAEWJO010000154.1 GCA_023386455.1 Pseudomonadota bacterium
GGTCGAGGAAGTGCACCTTCAGGCCGACGACCGCGCACGCGGCGATCATCACGAGCACGCCGGCGAAGCCGGACGCGACCGTGATCATGCCGTGGCGGTGGCGGCCGACGAACAGGAACACCGCGAGGATCGAGCCGAGCAGCGCGAACAGGATCATGCGCGGCGCGTCGCGCTCCATGACGTCGATGATGTCGGCGACGACGAGCGACTCGCTCGCCATCAGCGTGTCGGGCGGAAGCTTCAGCTCGCGGGCGCGGGCGGCGAACTCGAGCCGGTCGTCGACATCGAACGAGTTCAGGCGCGCGGTTCCGCGGACGATCACGAGCTTGCCGCGCGAGCCGTCGCGCTCGATGAACGGCCACGCCAGCTCGGCCGGGACCTCGTCGTCGCGCACGGGGCGCAGGCCGTCGGGTGGGCGGACCTTCGCGAGCCGCGCCTTGTCCTCGTCGGACAGCGACGCCTGGAGGTCCGGGTTGTCGATGAGCGCGCGGATCTCGGCGAGGACCGCGAGCTTGTCCTCCTGGCGCGACGGCAGCATGTCCTCGAGGCTGAACACGTCGTTGATCCACCGCTTCTCGGCGGGGACCTTCTCGTTCGCGGCGCGCAGGCTCGCGACGAGCGGAACGACCTCGTCGCGGCTGCCAGTCGCGATGACGAGCTGATAGGCCTGACCGGCGAGATCCGAGCGACCGCCGAGCGCGGTCTTGATGTGCGCGTTCAGCCGGTGGGCGCGATTGATCGCGGGCGTGCTCGACTGCAGGTCGCGCCAGTCGTGCGTGAACGGATCGCGCTTGATGTAGACCACCGTGATCGCGATCGCGACCGCGGTCAGCAGACCCGCGAACACGAGCGCGCTGCCGAGCCGGCGCTGGGGCAGTGCGCGAACGAGCCACTCGCCGAGCTTCGGCGTCGTCTTCGGCTTGAGGCCGCCGCCGCGCGACAGGATCGACAGCAGCGCGGGCAGCGTCGTGAACGTCGTCAGCCACGTGACGACCATGCCGATGCCCGCGATCGCGCCGAACTCGCGGAACCCGCGGAAGTCGGTGATGAGCAGCGAGCCGTACGCGACGGCCGCGGTCGCCGCCGCACCGAGCGTGCCGGGCAGGGCGCCGGTGATCGACGTCGCGAGCGCAGAGTCGTGCTGCTTCGTGATGCGAAGGTCCTCGAGGTAGCGCGCGACGAAGATCAGCGACGCATTGATGCCGTTGCCGACGACGATCGCGAACAGGAACGCCGTCATCACGTTCAGGTGGCCGACGGTCGCCCACGCGATCGCGAACGTCGCCGCGACGCCGACGCCGAGCGCGGCAAGCATCGCGAGCACGACGCGCCCCGAGCGGTAGTAGGCGACGAGCGCGAGCCCGCAGAGGAGCACCGTCAGCGCGAGCGACATCGTCATGCCGTCGAGCACCGAGTCGTGCTCGTGCATGCCCATGATGATGTTGCCGGTCATGTCGAACGAGACGTCGGCGTAGGTCGTCCGCGTCGCCGCGATCGACTTCTTGATCCCGTTCACGAGCGCGTGCGCGCGGCCGGTCTCGGATGCCGAGAATGTCGTCTGCAGCACGAACACGCGCACGAGGCCGTCCTTGCTCGCGCGCGCCGGCGGGTTCGTCGCCCGCTGCTCGAGGTCGTCGAGCTTCTTCTCGAGCTCGTTCAGCCGGTCGGTGTCGGGCTTCTCCTCGTCGAGCGAGATGTAGAGCGGGTTCGCCTCAAGCTTGGCGTTCTTGATGCGGTCCTCGAGCGCGGTCTTCGCGTCGACGAGGTCCTGGTAGTCGGCGAACAGGAACCGATTCGCCCACGCGTAGCGGTCGCGCGGCCCGTCGTCGCGCGAGAACTGGGTGATCAAGCTCGAGTCGACGTTCGCCGTGATCTGCTGGGCGAGCGCGTCGCTCGCGGCGGTCGTCCGCGCCGCATCGTCCGACTCGATCACGACCTGCACCGTGCCGAACGGCCGCGCGCGCTTCTGCAGCGCCTTGATCTCGCGGACCGACGACTGCGACGAAGGAAGCAGGCTCGTCAGGTCCGACTGGAGCGGCAAGCGCGCCGCGAGCATGCCGCCGACGACCGCGACGACGACCGATACGAGAAGAACGACGATCGCGTGACGGTCGATCCAGGCCGCATAGCGCTTCACACCCGAGATCACGGCTGCGCGTATATACCCCCATCGGCAAGATCTGGCTGCCCCGGAGTCGAGCTTTACTCGGCGATCTTCGCGTGGTACCGGTCAGCGTCGTGACGCAGCTGCCAGATCCCCCGAAGGTCGCGATGTTCGACCTCGACGGCACGCTCATCGACACCATGGGCGGCTTCGCCGATGTCGCCGCGGAGGTGATGGCGGAGCTTCACGGAATCGACGCCGTGACCGGCCGCCGCCGCTACCTCGAGACCAGTGGAATCCCGTTCCGCCAGCAGCTCGAGGTGATCGCGCCGGGTCACGCGCAAAACGCTCGCGCCTCGGACATCTTCGAGGTCAAGAAGCGCGCCTACGCCGATCACGCGGACCTCGACAGCCAGACCCTGCGCGCGCTCGAGCGGCTGCGGTCGCTCGGGATGAAGCTCGTCGTGTCCTCGAACTCGGCGCAGTACTTCGTCGACGAGTTTGCCGCCCGCCAGGCGTTCCGGTTCGACCTCGTCCTGGGCTTCGATGCCGAGGCCGGCCTCGCCAAGGGCCGCCCGCACGTCGAGCGCACCTGCAAGGAGCTCGGTGCGCTGACGCCGGAGATCCTGTTCTGCGGCGACTCGATCAAGGACGGCGAGCTCGCCCACGAGTGCGGCCTTCGGTTCATCGCCCGACTGGGTACGTTCTCGCGCGACGACTTCCACCGCTGGAACCCCGAGGTCACGGCGGTCGCCGACATCCACGCGCTCGCCGAGCTCGTCGCGTCGCGCGCCGCGGCCTGATATTCATCGGGCCATGCAGGCGATCATCATGGCGGCCGGCCTCGGCAGCCGGCTCAAGGACCTCACCCAGGCGACACCGAAGGCGCTGATCGAGGTCGGCGGCAGGCCGCTCGTCGACTACGCGCTCGCGTTCGCGCGCGCCTCGGGCGCCCAGCGCCGAATTGTCGTCGGCGGCTTTCACCACGGTGACGTCGCGGCGCGCGTCGCGAAGGTCGCGCCCGATGCGGTGATCGTCGAGAACACCGAGTACAAGAAGGGCAACCTCATCTCGATGCAGACCGGCCTCTCGGCGCTGCCGCCCGGCGGCTTTCTGCTGATGAACACCGACCACGTCTACCGTCCGACGATCGCCGCGGTCGTCGCCGGGGCGTGCGCGCGTGGCGAGGCCACCGGCGAGGTCACCGCGTTCTGCGACTTCGATCGCAAGCTCGGCGCCGACGACATGAAGGTGACGCTCGACGACGCGCGCCACGTCCGCGAGATGGCAAAGACGCTGCCGCAGTGGGACTGCGGCTACGTCGGCATGACGTACGTGCCGGCGGCGCGCCGCGACGACTACGTGGCCGCGGCCGCCCACGTGCTGCAGACGAAGGGCGAGGCGAGCCACGTCGAGTCGATCCTCGTCGCGCTCGCCGAGCGCGGCCAGCCGCCGGCGATCGCCGACATCAGCGGCCACGGCTGGCTC
The DNA here is from genome assembly GCA_023386455.1 of Pseudomonadota bacterium. Classification (GTDB taxonomy): domain Bacteria; phylum Myxococcota_A; class Polyangia; order Haliangiales; family Haliangiaceae; genus JABFXX01. The sequence goes on from JAEWJO010000154.1 coordinate 3,593, forward strand.
GAGATCGACGAGCCGCACGAGCGCGCACACGCCGACGAGGTCCTGGCGCGCGAGAAGTGGTGGACTTAGGCCACTTCGCTGCGCGGCACCTTCGCGAACTCCGAGACCGGGACGAGGTTCAGCACGCGCTGGCGATTCGCGTCGAGGTAGCTGAACGTCAGCTGCGCGAACTCGAGCGACGGCAGCTCGATCGTCTGCTGGCTGCCGCGCTGAATGACGCCGCAGCCCTCGTCGATGTCGACGACGCACATCGATAGGTCGCCGCGCGTCGCGCGAAGCTTCACCCACGCCTTCCACACCGTGCCGTTCCAATGCTTCTTGCCGTCGTAGTCCTCGGTCTGCGCGTCCGCCGTCATCGGATTGCAGTCGTGGAGCACGATCGAGCCGCCCGGCTTCAGCACCTTCAGCGAATTCTCGACGTCGCGCTCGACCTGATAGTCGAGGTGTAGGCCATCGATGAACACGACGTCGTACGTCGCTGCGTGGCCCTTCTCGAAGAACTCGTCCGACGTCACGTGATGCGTCACCGGCCGGCGCGGTGCCGGATCGACGCCGTGCTTCAGGTCCGCCTTGATCTTGTCGAAGTTGTGCCTGCGATCGCGAACGCCGATCTCGAGGTAGCTGCGTCCGCTCGCGCCACCGAGCAAGAGGTTGATGATGTCCGTGCGGCTCTCGATCGAACCGGACCTAGAGGGGCGAAGGCGGCGAAGCAGCTCGAGCATGATGGCGGCGACCCTAGCACCGAATGTCCGAGCTAGATCAGCTCGATCTTGATCGCTTCAATTCGGCGCGACTGGCCCGTCGTGCCCGAAACCGCGTTGTTGCTCACCCAGCCCTGCCAACCGATGCCCTCGAGATAGGTGTTGTAACGGACGTGGCACGGCGGCCCCCACAGCGTGCCGCAGCCGAGGCGATTCGAGATGATGCGAATCTTGATCGCTTCCATTCGCTTTCCAAGACCGACGGTACCTGCAAGGTTCCCGTTGCAGACTTCGGATTGCCAGCCGACGTCCTGAACATATGCCGTGTAACAGACGCTGTCTCCGTAGATGTCGTTTTCCGGTAGCCAGATCTGGAGTCCTTCGAGCCTCAGGCTCATCGAGGTTGTTCCGCTTTGTGCACCGTTACTCGTCGCAGCTGTCCAGCCTTGGCTCTGGACCTGTGATCGATACGCGATGCCAGTCCCATTGAGTTGATTGCTCAATGAAAGAATCTGGGTTCGGTATGTAACCGCGTCGGCGCCCACATCCGGGCCGTCCGGATAGTCATGGGTGCTGTGGACTCGGACGATCTCGCCGTTGTTGTTCAGCGCTCCAATGAACGTTGGTCCACCAGAGTCGCCCTTGCTGTGGAAGTAGGTATTTGTACCATCGTAGAAGTATGTGATGTACGTACGGTCGGTCGCGCCGCAGTCATCCGTGTTGCGACCGCCGACGCAGCCGTATCCTAGGGTTGTGAGATACTGATTAGCTGGCTGAACATTTGACACCGTCGCGGGCGTGATTGACGAGACCTGGGTCTGCAAGCGACCGACGGCGATGTCGTCCGGCCCTGTCTGGCCGCCTTGAGAGAACGTCTCGAGCACATTGAACGTTCCGAGAGAACCCTGGAACTCCATCGTCCCACCGACGATCAAGGGAGCGTACTCGATGCAATGCGCGGCAGTCAGAAATGTCCGAGTCGAGATCATCGTCGCGGTGCAATAGCCGCCGCCTGGGTGCCAGAACTTCGCGACCTCGCCTCGCGCGGAAGTGCTTGTTCCATTGAGCAATGCCGACGTCTCTTCGCTGGTATCGGGACCGTCGTCGAGTTGAGCGCATCCGAAGCCGACAAAGGCCAATGAGGCCACTGCTAGTCTTTTCATCGTGTCCTCCTTCGTGGGTCACCACCCTAGCTCTGGCAATCGCGCTCCCGCTGCCGCATTTCGATGCATCTCGCCGTCGACCACGCGTGAGGTAGGTCGGCGGCCCGCGCGTCGACGAGAAGCGAGCGCGCATGAAGAACTGTTAACCCGACAGCCGAGCGAAAGCGCGTAATCTCGCTTAACGGGTGCCGGCGAGATTGCCCGCGTGGCCGGCGGCGTAGTCGACGATCTCCATGCGGATGTCACCCGTAGTTGGGCTCGGCGACAAGCAGGAGCGGCACGCGGTCGGCGTCGTCGGAGACCCACACATGAAGTGACGAGATCGGGTCTGTTCTCCTAGAGAGCCACTCGTCGACGCTGCACTTCGTCGGTATCACCGACCTCTGAGCTGCGCGCGAACCGAGCCGACGTTCCGGACGAACTGGATCAGGAACACGAGGAAGAACACGATCGCGCCGGCCGAGAACACGACGAGGATGAAGTCGAGCCGGCCGATCAGCGCGAACACCACGAACATCGTCAGCGCGAAGTCGCGCTTCAGCGTCTTGGGGATCGTCGCCTTGATCCACGCGACGATACCCTCGGGGCGGGCGGTCAGGAACTCGTTGCTCTGGAACGCCCACGGGATCGCGGCGAGGTCGCCGGACTTGTAGACCTTCGTGATGAGGAAGTACTGCGTCGACTGCGTCAGCGCGAAGCACACGAGCGCGGTGATCGCGAGCGGCGTCGTCCACGTGACGCCCGCCGCGTGGAGGTTGATCGCGATGCCGCCGACGTAGGCAACGTTGCCGAAATCATCTGCGAGCGTATCGAGCCACGCGCCGATGTTGGAGAACCGGTACTTGAGGCGCGCGAGCTCGCCGTCGACGCCATCGAGGATCGAGCCGAGGTTGACGAGCGCCATGCCGATCACGCCGGCGAGGTAGCCGCCCTGCGCGATCACGATGCCGCCGGTGACCGCGACGAGGAAGCAGAACACCGTGACGTGGTTCGGCAGGATCGGCGTGCGCATGATCGCGCGCGTCACCGGCAGCGAGATGTGCCGGTTGATCCAGTAGGCTGCGATGCCCTGGGCCTGCTTGCGCATCGACCACACGAGGCGGCTCTCGGCGCGGCGCAGCGACGGACGATCGGGTGCCGGCACCGCGAAGCCGAGGTACGGCGGCGGCGAGGTCGCGACGGTCGAGGTCGCGAGCGCACCGGCGATGCCACCCGGGCGTACGGCGGCGTTCGCCATCGCGGTCGCGCGACCGCGATCGGTGACGAGGATCGCGTCGTAGTCGCCGGGCATCGCGGTCATCCGCCCGGCATCGGCGGCGCTGGCCGACACGCGCGCGAGCTGTGCGGAGCCGCTGCGCCACGCGGCGACCGACAGCTTGGGCAGGTCACGGTGGTAGATGCGGTCGGCGCGCGCGACCAGGATCGGCTCGCTCGCGTTGCCGCCGGGAGGATGCGTCACGACGGAGAGCGCGGCGCCCTTGAGGCGCGTGTCGCTCGCGAGGTCGTCGAGCGACGGGGCGGCGGCGGATCCGCTCCACACGACAACGATCTTCTTCGCGCCGGCGTGCGCGAGGTCGGCCGCGATCCGCAGGACGTACGGCATGCCGCACACGTCCTCCCGGAGCTGCGGGCGCGCCTCGGTCCCGTCGAGAGATCCGGCGAGGATCCAACCTTCAGTGGGACCGGGACGCATGGGAGGCCGTCTTATACGTCAGCGGCGCAGCGCGCGCACGACCGCGCGAATGCCGAGACCGTGAAAGATCTGCAGCAGCACCGCGAGGGTGATGACGGACACGCCTCCGACCAGGGCGAGGCGGACTCCGTGGCGGAGGGTGTCCGGCAGGACGAGGCGAAGCAGGAGGCCGGGCACGACGGCCGCGGCCGCGGAGGCGACGATTCCGGCGAGGTGGCCGACGTAGGCGCGGCCGCTGAGGTGGAGCTGGCCGAGCGCGAGGAACGCGTGCACGCCGATGACGATCGGATAGCCAATGACGCGGCCGAGCGCGACGGCGGCGAACCCCATGTGCGGACCGAGCAGGACCGCGAACGCGAGGTCGCACGTCGTGAGCACCGCGGCCGCGAGGCCCGCGACGGCGAAGTTGCGGCCGGCGAAGCCCATGGCGTCGAGGAGCGGTAGGTAGAGGCAGTCGATCGCGCGCAGCAGGCCGACCACGCAGAGCAGCCGCACCGGCGTCGAGATGTCGCCGACGCGCGGGAAGAACACCTCGAAGGCGGCCTCGAGCTGCGGGAACCCGGGGATCTCGACGGGTGCCCGGAACACGCGCGGGAAGAACACGTGGAGGAAGTCGCTCGCGCCGACGAGCAGGAGCACGAGGATCGGCAGCGCGACCGCGAGGTTCTGGCGGCTGAACTGGAGGAACTGGTCGGTGAGCTCCTTCGCGCGCTTGCTGACCCGCGAGAATGCGGGAAACGCGACCTGGGCGACGACGTTGGAGACCCAGTTGATCGGGTACAGCACGATCTCGTACGCGAGTCGGTACGCGCCCAGCGCGGTCGTGCCGAAGTAGTAGCCGACGATCTGGTAGCTGATGTTGTTGTAGAGGTGCTGGAGGTACTGGCTGCCGGTGCTCTTGAAGCCGAACGAGAGCATCGCGCGGGCCTCGCCGAAGTGGGCCTTGCCGCGTGGCCGCCACGGATGCGCGATGAACGTGCCGATACCAGTGATGAACACGCGGGCGAGCGGGCCTGCGACGAAGCACCAGATCGGTTCCCCCATCGCCGCGAACGTGACCTTCGCGATCCCGTCGCCGGCGTTCGCGAGCGTACGCACGATCGAGAGCTCCTTGAAGCGCATCTCGCGGCGCAGCAACGCTGCGGGGACGAAGTAGAGGTTCTGGTAGATGAGCTTCGTGCCGTACGCGATCAGCATCCAGCCGACGATCGGTTGACCCTGGATCGCTCCGATCAACGGTCCGAGACCGAGCAGGAGCAGGAACGCCAGCGACGACACGATCACGTTCAGCCAGAACACGGTCGTCGTGGAGTCGTCGTCGAGATTTTCGCGCCGGATGAGGACCGTGCTGAGCCCCGCCTCGGTCACGAGGTCGAGGAAATAGAACAGGGTCACGGCGAGCGAGGCGGTACCGAACGCCTCCGGCGTCACCCACAGCCACAGGAGGAGCGCGAGCGAGCACGCGTCGAACACGGCGACGACCGCGCTCGCCGCTCCAACCCACGCGACCGCGCGGTGGACCTTGCTCTGCTCGTCACTCACGAGATCGCCCGGAGCACGTCGAGGTATCGAGGGACGACGGCGCTCACGCTGTACGACTCTTCGACGCGACGCCGGCCGGCGTTGCCCATGCGATGCCGAAGCTCGCGGTCGCGCGCGAGCGCGAGCAGGCGCTCAGCCCACTCACCAGGCGAGCGCGCGAACATGCCTTCGACGCCATCGCGAACGACTTCACGGTTCGCACCGACCGGGGACGCGACGACGGGAATCGCGCGTGCCATGTACTGGATCAGCTTGAACGCGCACTTGCCGCGGTTGTACGGCGTGTCGGCCAGCGGCATCACGCCGACGTGTCCGGCGCCGAGCACCGTCACCTCCGTTTCAGGCGACCACCTCACGAATTTGAGCGGCAGGCCGGAAAGGAACGGCGCATCGAGCGCTTCCGCCGCGATCACGAGACGGCCGTTGGTCTCGGCGAGCACCCGCCTCAACACGCCTGCGTAGGGCGCGAGCTCCTGGAGGTTGTGCGACATGCCGGTCCACACGATCGTGAACGGACCGTCCGCCTCGACGCGAGGTGTATAGCGCTTCTCGTCGACGACCGTAGGAATGATCACCGTCTTGCCCGGCGCACCGGTGAACTCGGCGAGATACGAGTTGCCGGCGACGACGCAGCGAACCGCATCGATGATGCGCCGGATCTTGCGGGCCTCGAGACCCCAGCGATTGTGGAAGATCGCGTCATCGAAGTCGAACACCGTCGGCTTTCTCGCCGCGACGAACCGCTCGAGCGCGCTCGTGTAGTACTCCGTCATCGGCCGCTGGAGCCACGCGACGTCCGCGTCGTGCGCACTCTCCAGATGACCCAGCCGAGCGATGACGCTGAACGGCTTCGCAAAGCGTCGCCAGGCTCGGCCGAGTCGGGCGTGATCGCCGTAGACGGTTGGGGTCGGGTGCAGCACGCGGCACTCGACATGCTCGCTAAGTGCCGGGACGATCTGCTCGACGCGAAATCGCGCGGCCGGGACGCATGCTCCCTGGGTGAAGAACGCGACGCGCAACCGGCGTGCCCTGGGAGCATCGCATGCTTCGGGGGAGCTCGTGATTGGCTTCATCGTGCCGTCGCGGTGCGCAGGAGTGGTCGGCTCGTGCGGCGATCGTGGACCTCGCGGTACCAGAGCTCGAGGACGAGCAGGTTCCAGATCCGGTCGCCGTGGTCCTCGCCCTTCTTGTGGCGATCGAGGAGCGCGTCGATCGCGGCCGGCACGAACAGGCCGCGCTGGCGCGCCGCCTGAGACAGCAGCGTCTCGCGCGCGAACCCGTAGAGCTCCTGCGAGAACCACTTCGCGAGCGGCAGCGAGAACCCGCGCTTCGCGCGCTTGATGATCGGCTCGGGCACGAGGTCGGCGAACGCACGCTTGAGCAGCACCTTGCCGGTGAGCCCCTTGATCTTGAGCGACGTCGGCAGCCCGGCGGCGAGCTCCATCACGTGGTGGTCGACGAACGGCGCGCGCACCTCGAGGCTGTTCTGCATGCTCGCGATGTCGACCTTGACGAGGATGTCGTCGGGCAGGTACGTGCGGACGTCGAGCTCGAACAGCCGGCCGAGCGCGTCGGGGGCGTTCGACCGCGACAGGATCCCGGCGAACCGCTCGGCCGTCTGATCGCGCGCGAACCGCTCGCGCAGCTCCGGCGTGTAGATGCCGGTCTTCTCGGCCGCCGAGAAGTGGCTGATGAACCGGAGGTAGCGCGTCGCCTCGTCGGCGCGAAGGTGCGAGCCGTACTCGCGCAGCCAGCGTGCCGGACCGCCGGGCACGCGCTCGAGCAGCGACGCGACACCGCTTCGTGCGAGCTGCGGCAGACGCTGCACCGCGTGCGCGACGCGCGCCCAGATGTAGCGCTTGTAGCCGCCGAACGCCTCGTCGCCCGCGTCGCCCGAGAGCGCGACGGTGACGTGCTTGCGCGTCATCTCTGCGAGCACGCGCGTCGGCACCGCAGACGGATCGGCGAACGGCTCGCCGTAGCTGCGCACGACCGTCGGCAGGAGGTGCATCGTGTCCGGCTTGACGTGCTCCTCGTGATGGTCGGTCCGGTAGCGCTCGGCGACCATGCGCGCGAACGGCAGCTCGGTCGTGTCGCCGATGCCGATCGAGAACGTCTTGACGGGCTTGCTCGACGCGCGCGCCATGCAGGCGACGACGATCGAGCTGTCGATGCCGCCCGACAGGAACGCACCGAGCGGCACGTCGCTCATGAGGCGCACCGAGACCGCGTCCTCGACGAGCCGGCGGACCTCGCGGATCGCCTCGACCTCGTCGATGCCCGCGTACGCCGGCGAGTGATCGACCGTGATGTACGGCCGGACGACCGGCTGCGCACCGGGCTTCACGACGATCATGTGCCCGGGCGGCAGCTTGTGGATGTCGGTGAAGATCGTCTGCGGGTGCGGCACGTACTGGAGCGCGAGGTAGCTATCGAGCGCCTCCATGTCGATCTCGTGACCGACATGCGGCAGCTCGAGCAGGCCCGTGATCTCCGAGGCCCACGCGAGGCCGTGCCTGCCGAACGTCCAGTAGATCGACTTCTCGCCGTAGCGATCGCGAGCGAGCAAGAGCTCGCGCTTCTTCGTGTCCCAGACCGCGAGCGCGAACATGCCGCGCAGCATCGCGGGGGTCTGGTCGCCGTGCTCCTCCCATAGGTGAGCGATGACCTCGATGTCGGTGTGGCTCTTGAACCGGTGGCCGCGCGCCTCGAGATCCTTGCGGAGCGCGACGTGGTTGTAGATCTCGCCGACGACGGTGATGACGACGGAGCCATCCTCGTTCGCCATCGGCTGCGACGCCGCGGTCGACAGATCGATGATCGAGAGCCGGCGGTGGCCGAGAACGGCCGGCCCGTCGTGGTAGAGGCCCTCGCCGTCGGGACCGCGATGCGCGATCGCATCGGTCATGCGGCGAACGGCCTCGACGTCGCCCGACTCGCCCTCCGGCGCGAGCAGACCCGCGATGCCGCACATCAGGCGAGGCCCTTCTCGGCCATGAGGCCATCGTAGAGCGCGACCGTCTCCTCGAGAATCCGGTCCGGGTGGAACTTGCCGGCAACGTGCGCGCGGCCGGCGGCGCCCATCGCGCGACGCCGCTCTGGCGACGCCTCGATGATCTTCGCGATGTTCGCGGCGAGCTGGGCCGGATCGAGCGTCTTCGACTCGAACCCGCTGACGCCGTCGATCACGATGCCGTCGCGATTGGCCGCATAGGACACGACCGCGGGGAGCCCGCACGCGTGCGCCTCGAGCACCGCGTTCGGCATGCCCTCGAACAGCGACGGCATCACGATCACGTCGGCCGCGTGATAGAGCGTCAGCATGTCCTTCACCGGCTCGAGGTACGTGATGTGGTCGGCGAGCCCGAGCGCGCGCATGCCGACGGGCACGATGCGGCTGTAGATCTTGTCGCGGCGGCGGCCTGCGAGGACGATCCGCACGTGGTCGGGTAGCTTGCCGGCACGCTTCAGCATCGACAGCGCGACACCGAGGCCGAGCTGGTGCTTCTGCATCGCGAGGCGGCCGGGCAGCAGCAGGATGACCTCGTGGTCGGCGAACCCGTAGTTCGCGCGGGCCTTCGCGCGGTCGTCGGCGCTCGGCGGATGGAACTGCTCGAGGTCGACGAAGTTGTTGATGATCTGGATGCGGTCGGGCTTCACGCGCGACCAGTTGACGAGCTCCTCCTCGATGCCACGCGAGTTCGTGAGGATCCGATCGCTCGTCGTCTGCAGCATGAACTCGGCCGCACCGTAGAGCGGGCCCTGGTAGCGATTGCGCACGCTCGTCAGGACGACCGGCACCGGCGCTGCGAGCGCGGCGAGGCGCGCCCACAGGTTCGCCTTGTCGCGGTAGCTGTGGAGGATCGCCGGCTTCTCGGTGCGCAGCAGCTTCACGAGCCGCGCGAGTCCGACCGGGCCCATGTCGTCGACGCCGAGCGCGTGACGGGGCTCACCCGGCGGCAGGTAGTCGGCGTAGTGATGGGCCGCTGCATCGTCGGCGCGATACAGGCAGAGCGTCGGCGCGTAATGCGACGGCAGGCGTCGCATCAGTTCCAGGATCTGCCGTTCGGCGCCACCTTGCTGGAGGTGGGGGATGAACAGGAGGACCTTGTGAGGTCCGTCGGCGGGCTGCCGCACCGGCTCCCTATAACACGGCCTTCCTGTTTGTTCCTTGCGCGCGGGGTGTCCATGGAGGATGGTCCGCGCCGTGGCACTTCAGAAGAACGTCCAGGTCAGGCCCGCCGGCGGCAAGCTCGGCATCCTGCTGCCCGGTATGGGCGCGGTTGCAACCACGTTCATCGCCGGCGTGCAGGCGATCCGGCGCGGCCTTGGCACGCCGATCGGCTCGCTGACCCAGCTCGGTCACATTCGCATCGGCAAGCGGACCGACGGCAAGTCGCCGGCGATCAAGGACTACGTCTCGCTCGCGAGCCTCGACGACATCGTGTTCGGCGGCTGGGACATCTTCCCCGACAACGCGTACCAGGCCGCCGTGCGCGCCGGCGTGCTCGACACCCGCCTGCTCGACCAGCTGAAGGCCGAGCTCGAGGCGATCAAGCCGATGCCTGCGGTGTTCGAGCAGGCGTTCGTGAAGAAGCTCGACGGTCCGAACAAGAAGACGGGCACGTCGAAGATGGACCTCGCCAACCAGGTGATGGCCGACATCAAGGCGTTCAAGGAGACGAACGGCTGCGATCGGCTCGTCGCCGTGTGGTGCGGCTCGACCGAGGTCTACCGCAAGCCGGGCGACGTCCACTCGCCGCTCGCGAAGGGCGAGGCCGGCCTCGCGCGCAGCGACGACGACATCGCGCCGTCACAGATCTACGCGTACGCGTGCCTCAAGATGGGCGTGCCGTACGCCAACGGCGCGCCGAACCTGTCGGTCGACACGCCCGCGCTGCTCGAGCTCGCGCGCAAGCAG
>JAEWJO010000168.1:0-10000 GCA_023386455.1 Pseudomonadota bacterium
GCACGAGCGAGCCCGCGAGCGAAGCGATGCGGCGAGCGGTGCGACGGCGAGTGAGTGAAGCGACCCCGACGGGATTCGAACCCGTGTTACCTGCGTGAAAGGCGGGTGTCCTAGGCCTCTGGACGACGGGGTCTGAGTCGTTGCTTGTCTTTTTGCGGTCGGCGCGTGAGCCCAGAAGGATTTGAACCTTCGACCCTCGGGTTAAAAGGCCGGTGCTCTACCACCTGAGCTATGGGCCCTCATTTGGGCGCTGCAATCTGCCGTATGCTCGGATAGAAAGCAACGTCCGGCGGGATTTCCTAGGGGAAGGTCGGACCAACTGAAATGATTTCGGCGCGATGCGGCGCAGGTGACGGTGTCGAAAGGATTGCTTTCGTGCTGGTGGGTCGCTAGCGTAGCTTTCACCACATGGACAAGAGGGCAGCAGTTCGAGTCCCTGTCCGCGTCCGCGCGCAGTTCCGAGCGCACGGGCTGGTCGTCGACGGCCTCGTGGAGGATGTCTCGCGCAGTGGCCTGTTCATGCGGTCGCCGCGCCAGCTCGGTCCGGGCGAGTCCGCGGAGATCGAGCTCGATCTTCCCGGCGAGGAGACGCTCCATATCCTCGCCGAGGTCGTTCGCGTCGAGACCGAGCCGCGCGCCGGCATGGCGCTCCGCTTCGTCGGTGATGTCGAGCGCACGCGCAGGCCGCTGGCGAACTTCATCATGAAGCAGCACGCCGTCACGCGGTGATCGCGGCGAGAAATCGCGCTTTCCCCTGGCGATTCCGTGGCTTAGGACCTTGATCCGCGGGAGTCGGTCGGTATCGTATATCTCTTGCTCGCGAGCCGAAGCCCCTCCATGCAGAAGCCGATCACGCGGCGCACGGTGCTGCTCCGTCGAGACACGATGTCCGAGGCCGCCCGGGCGGCTGCGAGCAGCGTGATCGCCGACGAGGTGATGCAGCTGCTCGCGCGCGTGCCGGCGGGATCGGTCGTCGCGCTGTATGCACCGAAGGGAACCGAGGTCGACACCGCGCGCATCGATGCGTTCGCGCGCGCGCGCGGCCTCGTCGTCGCGTACCCGCGCGTCGAGACGGGGCGCCGGCTGGGGTTTCACGCGTCGACGATCGACGCGCTCGTGCCCGGCGCGTACGGGCTGCGCGAGCCGGTCGGCGATGCGGCAACCGCGATGGCGCTGTCGGACATCGCGGCGTTCGTGATTCCCGGTCTCGCATTCGATCGCGCGGGCGGCCGGATCGGCTGGGGTCGCGGTTACTACGACGCGACGCTCGCGGCGGCACCGCAGGCGCTGCGGATCGGCCTCGCGTTCGAGTGTCAGGTCGTCGAGTCCGTGCCGCACGATCCACACGATGTTCGTCTTCACTACGTCGTCACCGAGGCGGCGGTTTACCGGGCACCGGACTAGGGCCCGAGGAACGAGCGATGGAAACCGTCATCATCCTCGTCGCAGTCGCGATCGGCCTCGTCGTCGGCGTCGTGCTCGGCACGCGCCTCGGCAAGTCGAAAGGACCCAGCGACGCACAGAAGGTCGCCGAGGAGGAAGCCGCGAAGATCCGCACCGCGGCCCAGTCCGAGGTCGACGCGATCAAGAAGGCCGCGGAGATCGAGGGCAAGGAGGCCGCGCGCAAGCGCAAGACCGAGCTCGACGACGAGCTGAAGAGTCGCAAGCTCGAGCTCGCGAAGCGCGAGGAGGCGATCGCGGCGAAGGAGCGCGACCTCGACAAGCAGCGCAAGGACACCGAGCGCCGCGCCGGCGACCTCGACAAGAAGGAGAAGAGCGTCGACGGCAAGATCAAGCAAGCCGACGCCGCCGTCGAGAAGGCCGAGGCCGCGCAGGCCGAGGCGCGCAAGAAGCTCGAGGCGATCTCCGGCCTGACCGAGGAAGCGGCGCGCAAGAAGCTCGAGGAGGAGGTCCGCGGCCAGGCGCTGCAGGCGGCCGCCGTCGAGATCAAGCGCATCGAGGACGATGCCGCGAAGGAGGCCGGCGCGCGCGCGAAGACGATCGTCGCTACCGCGATCCAGCGGTTCGCGAGCGAGTTCGTCCACGAGCGCACGGTTGCCGTCGTCAACCTGCCGTCCGACGACCTCAAGGGCCGCCTGATCGGCCGCGAGGGTCGCAACGTCCGTGCGCTCGAGGCCGCGACGGGCATCGACATGATCATCGACGACACGGCCGAGGCGATCACGATCTCGTGCTTCAACCCGGTACGTCGCGAGATCGCGCGCATCGCGATCTCCGCGCTCGTCGCCGACGGCCGCATCCATCCGACGCGCATCGAGGAGTGCGTCCGCAAGGCCGAGAAGGAAGTCGACAAGGTCTGCAAGGAGGCCGGCGAGCAGGCGGTGTTCGACCTCGGTCTGCACCGCGTGCATCCGGAGCTCACGCGCCACCTCGGCCGCCTGAAGTTCCGCCAGTCGTACGCCCAGAACGTGCTGCTCCACTCCGTCGAGGTCGGCTACCTCGCGGGCCTGATCGCCGCCGAGCTCGGCGCGAACGTCAAGCTCGCGCGGCGCGCGGGCCTGCTCCACGACATCGGCAAGGCCGTCGATCACGAGCAGGAGGGCGGCCACGGCGAGGTCGGTGCGCAGCTGTGCCGCAAGCACGGCGAGTCGCCCAAGGTCTGCCAGGCGATCGCGGCGCACCACGGGGACGAGACGACCGGCCCGCGGCCGCAGTCGCTGCTCGATCACATCGTCGCCGCGGCGAACTCGCTGTCGGCGGCCCGACCCGGCGCGCGGCGGGAGCAGCTCGCGTCCTACATCAAGCGCCTCGATGACCTCGAGTCGATCTGCAAGAGATTCTCTGGCGTCGAGCGGGCGTTCGCGCTGCAGGCCGGGCGCGAGATCCGCGTCATGGTCATGAACGACCAGGTCGACGACGCCCAGGCGATCGTGATGTCCAAGGAGATCGCGCGCGCCATCGAGACCGAGGCGACCTACCCGGGCCAGGTCAGGGTCGTCGTCGTCCGCGAGACACGCGCGTCCGATTACGCGCGCTGATCGGCGTTTCCGACTGAACGTTCCCGGCTCACGCGGCACTCATCCAATCGAGTGCCGCACGCCCCCCATCCTTTGGTACGCTGGTGATCTCGTGCGGATCGATACCGTCCTGACCGACGTCCGCGTGTTCCCGCTGCTCGACATCTCGCGCGAGCAGCTGGAGCACGCCGCGGGTGGGCCGATCACGAGCGTCGAGCGCATCGACGGCGGGCTCACGAACACGATCCACAAGGTCACGCTCGAGGAAGGCGAGGCACTCGGCATCAAGCACTACGCCGGCGGCAGGGACTGGTTCGAGACCGAGCTCACGACGCTGACGCTGCTCCACGGCACCGTGCCCGTCCCCGAGGTCGTCAACGTCGACATGGAGCGGCTCGTGATCGCGTATCGCTGGATCGACGGCATCACGCTCCACGACCTTCGCAAGCGCGGCCACCACGACGCATTCGCCTCGCTCGCCGAGCCGCTCGGGCGCACGCTCGCGTGGATCTCGCGAACCGACGCGACATTGCCGTTCGAGGTGACGCCGATCCTCGAGCAGGCCTACCGCCGGCTGATCGGCGGCCGCGCCCGCCGGCGCCTCGGCGCAGCGCTCGCCGACGGCTTGCTGAAGGCGATGGAGGCCGCCGAGCCGCAGATGGCGTTCGGTGCGGTCTGCCTCGCGCATGGCGACCTCGGCCACCGCAACGTGCTCGTCCATCAGACCGGCGGCCGCTGGCGGATCAACGGCGTGATCGACTGGGAGACGACGACGACCGGCTCGCCGCTCGTCGATATCGGTAGCCTGTTCCGCTACCCGCGGCGCTACGACGGCAACTTCGTCGTCGCGTTCGAGCGCGGCTATCGCGACGCCGGCGGCGAGCTACCCGACGGCTGGCTCCTGACCTCGCGTCTGCTCGATGCGACGTGGCTCGTCGACATGCTGGACGATCCGGGCGAGCACCCGCAGGTCTTCGCGGATTGCGCGCGCCTCGTCGCGAGCCTCGTCGGCGACGTGATGTGATCGTGGTAGGGTCGCCCGGCCATGCCGGAGACGATGTCGATCCTCGACGAGCTCGATGCTCGGGGACTGTTCGCCAACTGTACGGATCGCGCGGCGCTCGCCGAGCTCCTCGCCACGAACGCTCCGGTCTCGATCTACGCCGGCTACGACCCGACCTCGGCCTCGCTCCACGTCGGCAACCTCGTTCCGACGATCATGCTGAAGCGCATGCAGCTCGCCGGTCACCGTCCGGTGATCGTCGTCGGCGGCGCGACCGGCATGATCGGTGACCCGTCCGGCAAGAGCGACGAGCGCAACCTGCTCGACGACGCGACGCTGCAGGCGAACCTCGCTGGCATCCGGAGCCAGCTCTCGCGCCTGCTCGACTTCGAGAGCCCGAGCATCGGCGCGCTCATGACGAACAACGCCGACTGGACGCGCGGCGTGAGCTTCCTCGAGTTCCTCCGCGACATCGGCAAGTACCTGACCATCAACTACATGATGGCGAAGGACTCGGTGAAGAGCCGCCTCGAGGGCGACAACGGCATCAGCTACACCGAGTTCTCGTACATGCTCCTGCAGGCGTTCGACTTCGTCGAGCTCGCCAGGCCGCCGATCAACTGCCGCGTCCAGGTCGGCGGTAACGATCAGTACGGCAACATCACCGCGGGCACCGAGCTTCAGCGCAAGCTCGGCCGGCCGCAGCTGTTCGGCCTCACCGCGCCGCTGCTCCTCGACTCGACCGGTCAGAAGATGGGCAAGACGTCGACGGGCGAGCGCATCTGGCTCGATGCCGAGCGCACGTTGCCGTTCGAGTTCTACCAGTACTGGTTCACGCGCACCGACGAGGAGGCCCCTCGCCTCGTCAAGATGTTCTCGCTGAGGCCGCTCGCCGAGCTCGACGAGCTGCTCGCGGCGCACGACCAGGATCGCGCCAAGCGCATGGCGCAGCGCGAGCTCGCACGCGCGATGACCGCGTGGGTCCACGGCGACGCCGCCGTCGAGCAGGTCGAGTGGGCCAACCAGGTGTTCACCACCGGCACGCTCGACGGCCTGTCGCCCGACGAGCTCGCCCGGCTCGCGAAGACGATCCCGACGGTCGACATCCCGCGCGCCGATCTCACCGCCGGCATCAGCATCGTCGATCTGATCGCGGCGACGGTCGCGAAGTCCAAGACCGAGGCGCGCACGAAGATCCAGCAGGGCGGCGCGTACGTGAACAACGTGCGCGTGCAGGACATCAAGCACACCGTCACGCTCGATCAGTTCGCCGCGCAGCTGCTCCTGCTCGTCCGCGGCGGCAAGAAGGACCTCCGCCTCGTCCGCGCGATCTGATCAGGGCATCTGACGCATATAGAACTGCAGGCTCTGCATCGTCGACATGCAGCCGCCGGGGACGATGGAGCCCGTTGATTCGTCGAACTCGCGATAGTTCGTCGTCGTGACGGTGCCGTTGATGTTGGCGCCCGGCCCCTCACCGATCGCCGTGAACGTGATCGAGCCGCTCGCCGAGAAGAGGGCCTGCTGGTGCGTACCGCTCGACTGGTTGTAGTCAGCGAGCACGTACGACTGGGCGACGAACGCGATGTTCGGCGTCGACGTGAACGCGTACGCCGTGTTGAGGACAAAGCCACCTGCGGGTTTCGCGACGTCGATCGCGATCACCGTGATCGGTGCCTGCGCGTTGAGCTGCGCTGCGACGGTGAAGATCGTCTTGCCGGCGTTCGGTCCCGACGTCGGGATCGAGAACCAGTTCGACTCGACCGGCGATGCCGCCATGCCGAGCGTCAACGCACCGAGATCCGTCGGCGCGTAGCACATCCGGAAGGCGTCGAGCGATGCATCGGCGGTCGCCGGGGGACCGTCGACATCACCGTCGACCGCTCCGCCCGAATCATCGCCCTGGGCGTCTCCGGTCAGCCTCGGGAGCTCGGCGTACTTGCAGCCGACGGCCGCGAACGCCACGACGAGCCATGCAGCGCGCCTCATCAGAACACGCCCATCAGGGCAACGCCGGTCGGCGAGATCACGAGCTGGCGCTTGTGAGCAACCGCGGTCGCGCTCTCGTCGCCGCCGCCGCTGCGCACGAACAGCCACACCGCGACCCCTGCCGCGGCGACGCCCGCCGCGCCGAGGCCGAACGAGATCGCGCGCTTCTGGTTGGCCGAGTCGTAGAGCTCGTCGCGCCGGGCCTGGCTGGCCATCTCCGCCTTCGCGTCGTCGTACGCCGAGTTCCCCCACAGGAAGAATCCGCCGGCGCCACCGAGCAGCGCGACCGCGCCGACCGTCACCACGATCGGGACCGTCTTGCTGCGCGAATGCGCGACCACCGGCGGCTCGTCCTCCTCGATCTCGGTCGGCTCCGTCTTCACCACGCCGGGGCCCGGATCGGTCGCCGGTCCGAGATCGCGCGGCAGGTTGCGGAGGTCGGGAATCTCGACGGTCTTGGTGTCACTCTCGGGCGCGATCGTGATCTGCGTCGACCAGACGTTGCCGCCGGGCAGCCGCGCCGAGACCGTGTAGGTCCCGCCATCGATCGGCAACGCGCGGTTCCACATCACCGAGTCGACGTGCTCCTTGTCGCGTTCGATCTCGAGGCCGTCCGCCTGGCTCTTCTGCGGCACGTTGATCGAGAGCTTGGAGATCCGCCCCTCGAGCTTCTTCGCGCGATCCTTCGCGACGTCGTGCAGCTTGACCGTCGCGGCATCCTTGCCGGTGCGCGTCTGGCGCTCGGCGTCGAGGAACAGCCCCCACGCGGTCGCGAGCTGGCCGGCCTTCTCGCGGCACCCCGCGAGGTTGATGAGCGTCGCGATCGCCGGCTCGAGCTTCTGGCTCTGGTCGAACGCCGCGCATGCCTCCTTGTACTTGCCGGCAGACATGAGGTCGCGACCCTCGCGGAACAGGACCTCGGCTTGCGCGCCCGCCGGCTGCGCGTGCGCAGACCACGACACGGCGACGATCGCCAGCACCACGACACATCGAATCATCAGCAGCCCTCCATCCGATCAGTCATCGCGCGATCGGTCATCGCGCGATCGGTAACCCGTTCTCGTCGAGCTCGAGCCCGCCACCGCCCGGCCCGGACGGCGGTCGCTTCGTCGACTTGTCCGTCTTCTTCTTCACGGTTGTCTTCGTCGTCGCTGTCGTCTTCGCCGCGACGACCCAGCGCGGTCCGTGGACGAGCGCGACGACCTCCGGTCCGAGCGACCATGACGCGACATCGTCGCCGGTGCCCGGCGTCCCATCGGGACCGGCCGAGACGAGGCCGATGACCTGATCGCTCGGCTGATCCGTGCAGGTGACCCGGAACGCGTGGCCCCAGGGATCGTTCGCGTCGCCGCCGAGTGCCGCGACGTCGGGGCAGGCGGCACCGGCGTGCTCGCGCGACCAAGCGGTGAAGCGCTCGAGCACGGGCTTCATCCGCGCGGGAACCGCGGCGGCGGGATCGGCAGGCTTCGGCGTCTCGGGCTTCGGCGCCTCCGGCTTCGGAGCCTCGGGCGTCGGAGCCTCGGGCTTCGGAGCCTCCGGCGGGGTCTCGGGCGTCGTCGCGGCCTTCTGCTCCGTGCCGCGCGTCGAGACGAACACCACCGCGAAGGCGGCCGCGGCGACCGCGACGCCGATCCCGGCGAGCAGCGCGCCGCGCGACTTCTTCGCCGGGGCCTGGGTCGATCCCGAGCTCGTGCTCGCGCCGACGGCCGACGATAGCGTCGTGGGCGCCGAGGCCGCCGAGTACACGGCGGACGGCGTCGGGACCTGCGGGGACGATCCCGTGAGCGCGCCGAGCGCGATCGCGAGCTCGGCGCCGGAGGTGAATCGGTGCGCGGGATCTTTCGCGAGGCAGCGCTGGACGAGCTGCTCGACCTCGGGCGGGATCCCGGGGCGCAGGCTCGCGAGCGTCGGCGGCGCCTCGCGAAGGTGCATGACGATGAGCTCGCCGACCCCCTCAGCGTCGAACGGCGGACGCCCGCACAGCAGCCGGAACAGCACGCAGCCCAGCGCGTAGACATCCGACCGCTGGTCGACCTGACCGGCGCCGCGGCACTGCTCGGGAGACATGTACGCGGGCGTGCCCATCACCGCCGACGTCTGCGTCTTCACGCCGCCCTGCTCCGCCGAGAGCTTCGCGATCCCGAAATCGAGCACCTTCGCGCGCTCGCCGCCGGCGACCTCCGGATCGCGGACGATGAAGATGTTCTCGGGCTTCAGATCCCGGTGGACGATCCCGCGCGCGTGCGCCGCACCGAGGGTGCTCGCGACCTGGCGCATGATGCGGAGCGCCTCGGGGACGCCGAGCGCGCCGACGCGCGCGACGCGCTGATCGAGCGGCTCTCCGTCGAGCAGCTCCATGACGATGTACGCACTACCGTCGGTGTGCTGGCCGAAGTCGAAGATCTGGACGATCCCGGGATCGGCGATCGCCGTTGCCGCGCGTGCCTCGTTGAAGAAGCGCGTGACGATCTCCGGCTTCCTCGAGAACTCGTTGTGCAGGACCTTGATCGCGGCCCGACGACCGAGCATCGCGTGCTCCGCCAGCCAGACCGAGCCCATGCCACCCTCGCCGATGCGTTTCTGCACGCGATACGCACCGATCAGACCACCCTCGACCATCCCGGAGATGCTAGGCCGAACCACTCGGCCGCTCAAGGGTCCCGAGGGTCGGGAGTTGCTGCACGAGCGACGTCCTGGCCGTCGGGTACCCGTTCGGGATTCCCTCGTGGATCACGTGTAGGGTCCGCGGGCCCGTTCGAGACCCGCACGCGTGTCCGGGGCGTGCGCACGCGGCCCGCAGCATGTTCGCTCGGTTGCCCGTTCACTTTCGGGCACACGCGCTGCACCGGTAAGCTCCCCACATGAAGTCCCTGGTCATCGCGAGCATGCTCTTCGTCACCGCCTGCGGAGGGCACGACGATGGAGACATCGACGAGGTTGTCGGTGCAGCGTGCACGAGCGACCGCGACTGCCAGTCGCGCTGCTATCTCGACAACAAGAACTTCCCCGGCGGCTTCTGCAGCCTGTCGTGTCAGACGGACAACGACTGCCCGTTCGACACCTACTGCATGTCGCAGAGCGGCGGCGTCTGCCTGTACGCGTGCCCGCCGTTCGAGTGCGCCCGGCTCGGTCCCTCCTGGACGTGTCGCGAGAAGAGCCGCGCGGGCGGCGGCAGCGTCAGCGTCTGTATCGGCGACTGAGCCGAAGCGAGGTGGGGCGATCCCCCGGCGCGGACATCGGTATCGGCGACCGAGCCCGAAACGACGTCGGGCGAGACCGCGGCGACAACTCGCCGAGATCTCGCCCTCGCTGGATCCGTCCCTATTTCGCCGGGGCGGTGTCCGCGGTCCTGGCCTCGCCGCCGGTGGGTCCCGCATGCGCGGCCGATCCGGCAGCCGGCGGTGGACCCGCGTGCGGCTTGAACGTGGACGCCGGGATCTTGTTCTTCACCGGCGGCAGCGCCTTCACCCACGTGGCCACGTGCTTGAGGTCCTGCTCGTCGAGCTGGGCCCACATGCCCTGCATGAACAGCATCGGCCCCTGGATCATCGTGCCGTCCGGCCTCTGCATCGTCTTGATCGACGCGAACACCTGCTCCTCGGTCCACTTGCCGATGCCGGTCTCGGGATCGCTCGTGATGTTCTTCGCGAACAGCGTTCCGGTACCGAGCGGCGGCATCTCCATCGGCAAGCCGCCCGAGAACAGGTGATTCATGTCGACCGGGGCCGAGAAATCCTTGTTCGGCGTCCAGTGGCAGTGGCTACAGAGCATGATCGAGCCGAGATACGCCCCCTTCGCGAGGGGATCGTCTCCCGGCGCCTTGTTCGCCGGCCTGGGCGCCGGCATCGCCGCCATCTTGAGGTCGTTCTTGGCGACGACCTTCTCGACCGGCTCGAGCGTCCGGAGAAAGGTGACGAGCGCGTTCACGTCGTCATCGGTCATGCCGTTGAAGTTCATGTACGGCATGATCGGGTAGAGCTGCTTGCCGTCCGGGCGGACGCCTTCGCGGATCGCGGCCGCGATCTGCGCG
>JAEWJO010000171.1 GCA_023386455.1 Pseudomonadota bacterium
GAGTCGACCTTGCCGGCGGCGATGTCGTCGTCCAGCACTGCGCCGCGCTCGAGCGCGGACGCAAGGCGATGCGCGATGCATTCGTCGCCGTCTGGCGCGTCGCGACCGATAGCGCGGCGATCGCCGCGGCGGTGAAGAACTTCGGGCGCGGGCTGCTCGACGATCCGGCGCTGCTCGATGCCGGCGTCGATGCCGCGATGAAGCTCGGCGACACCGCCGGCGCGACGGCTCTCGCCGCTCGCCTCGACCGCGCGAATCGACTCGCACCGCTTGTCGCGAGCCTCGCGGGCACCGCGCCGTCGCGCGCACGCGCGAAGCAGCGACTCGCGGCGCTCGGCGCGCCCGATCGCTGGCACGTGTACGCGCGCGTCCTCGACGCACCGCGCCGGTTCGACAAGGACGTCGCGGTCGACGCGGTGAGGACGCTTGCCGACGATCCGTCGGTGCCCGACATGGCGCTCGCGTCCGCGATCGTCGAGCTGCGCTATCACGGCCTGCCCGAGCTCGTCGCGCACTGGAAGGCGCGTGTCGCCGCCGGCGATGCCGCGACGATGATCCGCATGCTCGGGCTGTTCGAGTGGACGGCGCTGTGGGCGACCGACAGCGATCAGCTCGAGCCGTACATCCACGCGCTGTATCCCGCGGGCGGCCGGCCGGAGGTGTTCGCGTCGGTCGAGCACGCGCTCGCCGGCAACAGCATGATCGTGCGCGAGGCGGTGCTCGAGGAGTGGCTGCGCGAGGCCGAAGGGATCCGCGCGTTCGACGACGCCCAGATCGACAAGCTCGTCCGCATGGCCGTCACGATCGCCGAGGCGGGCAACGACACGGCCGATCGACGAGCCGCGACGCGCGCGCTGTTCTATTCGCCGCACGCGGGCGCGCGCCACGCACTCGTCGACGCGATCCGCAACGCGAGCACGAAGAAGAACGCCGAGCTGCGGAGCGCCCTCTACAACGGCCTGGAGCACATCGATCACCCGGACCTCGTCCCGTTCCTGGCCGAGCGCCTGTTCGTCGAGCGCGAGGCGTACAACGCGATGCTCGGCGCGCTCGGCACGAAGCTCGACCTCGCCGCGCACCTGCGCGTCCTGGGCATCCTCGTCGAGCGAGCGAGCGCCCCGGACGCGATCCACGCGGCGACGGCGTACGCCGACTGCATCCTTCACCAGCACGGCTCGCCGCGCCTCGTGATCGATCTCGGCAAGGTCGTGATCGCGTGGCCCGCGCGCACGAACGACGACACGCGGCGTCTGCGCTACGTGTTCGAGCAGGCGACCGTCGCCGCGCTCGCGCTGTCGCGCCCGGCCGACGCGCGCACGTTCCTCGGACGCGCACGCGAGCTGACCGACGCGGGCGAGCCGTACTCGGACTACCTCGTCAAGGATCGCGATCAGAAGACGCCATCGGCGCTGGCCGAGCCCGGCGCGAAGAAGCGGATCGCCGCGCTCGAATCGGGCGAGCTCGATCGCGAGATCGCGGACGCGCGCGCCGCCGCCGAGACCGCGCGCGCCGCCGGCACACCCGTCACGGCCGACGACGCGCGGCTCGGCATGCTGTCGGGCTGCACGGTGTCGGCACGGTTCTTCGAGGATCCCGACGCTCGCGTCGTGTGGTTCTTCGACGAGGCGGGCGCGCTCCACGTCTACGACGGCTACGGCGTCGCGCCGCCCTCGTTCCAGGTGACGGGCGCCGCCGGCATTCCGTACGACGGCATGGCCACGTTCATCGCGGGGCACCCGATGATCGACGAGCGCACGCTGCTGCTCGACGACAAGGCCGCGCGCGTGCGCGAGGTGATCCGGCTCGGCGATCGCCTGCTCGTGTTCGACGGCGCCGGTCGCGACCACGCAGGTCACATCGGCCTCCGCGCGTTCGGCCTCAGGTTCGCGACGACCGCCGAGGCGCGCCACACGTTCGCGCGGCTCGGCGCCAATCCGCCCGCGGGTGCGCGCGCCGTCGACGCCTGGTACATCGAGGGTGCGGGTGCCGTGCGCCGCCGGTACTACTGCCCGCTGCCGGGCGGCGGCTACAACCGGAGCGGAGACGCGCGGCTCGCACTGCTCGGCAAGACGATCGACGGATCGATCGAAGACAAGTTCCCGCCGCTCGACCGCGTCCACGCGTCGGCAAATGCCGCGATCACCGCGATCGAGACCTGGGAGACGCGCGTCCTCGCCGCCGGTGGTCGCGCGACCCATCTGTGGATCGACAGCGAGGTCACGCGTCCCGAGGACACGCTGCTCTCCGCGTTCCTCGATCAGCGCTATCGCGACGATCAGCAAGGTGCCGCCTGGCACCTGCGCGGCCTCGGCGAGATGTACGGCGCGATCGCCGAGGCGGGCCTCGCGCCGCTCGTTCCGGACATCCACGTGACGCTCGGCCCACCCGCGACCGAGGCCGACATCGCCGCGTACCAGGCGATCGTCCCCGAGCCCCTGCCCGGCCCGCTCGTCGAGGTGTGGGTACAGGTTGGCGGCGGCGGCTTCACCTCGACGCGTACCTCGGCCCGCTTGCTGTCTCCGAGCGAGCTCGTCATGCGCCGCGCCGAGCTCCGCGCGCTGCTCCAGGCGTGGATCGGCATCCACCTGAAGGGCGCCGCGCAGAAGGCGATGCTCGCGATCGCGGACGACGTCGACGTGCTCGCGCTCCGCGACGAGCAGCCCCTGATCCTGTTCGACACCCGCCAGCGGCGCGACGACGGCCGCTGCTTCTGCTCCGCCGGCAGCGACTGGTGGGAGAGCGCGCTCGGCTGGCAGATCGCGACCGATCTGAACAGCCAGCTCCATCGCGAGCTCGCGATCCGGCTCGGCGACGTCTACCGGCTCAAGCTCGGCCAGCGCCCTGGACCGGCCGTGCGGCGCGCGCACCTCGAGAAGTCACCGGGCAAGATCTTCGAGGCGATCGTCGACGGCCGTCAGCTGCTCGTCCGCAGCACCGGCAAGACCTTCGTCAAGCCGACGATCAAGACGCTCGCGTCGGACGCCGCCGCGGCGAAGGCGTTCGATGCCGCGGTCGCCGACGCGCGAGCCAAGGGCTTCCGCTGAACGACTCAGAACAGCTTGCCGAGCTTGTCGCCGATGCCGCCCGGCAGCTTGTCGGCGACGCCGGAGCTCTGCAGGTACTTCACGGCGTCGTCCGCGTGATCCTTGAGGAAGGCGATGACCTTCTCCGCCGTCGCCTTGTCGATACCAACCTTGTCGACCATCTTCTGAACGAAGTCTTCCATGCGCGAACCATAGCGCCGATCGAAGCACTCGCTTCGCGGCGCGCCGCAAAACGACGTTCGTTGGTTCAGTCTCGCGCGAGCCGCGCGATGTAGAACGCGTCGGCATCGGGAGGCCAGCTCCGGTGCTCGCCGACGAGTCGCAGCGCGTGGCGCTGCGCGAATGCCGCGGCTTGCTCCGGACCTTCGGCGCGCGTGAACGTACAGACCGAGTAGACAAACGTACCGCCGGGCGCGAGGTGCGGAGCGAGCGCGTCGAGCAGCTGACGCTGGAGGTCGGCGAGCCGCGCGACGTCGGCCCGGTCGAGCCGCCACTTCGCGTCGGGGTGGCGCCGCAGCACGCCGAGTCCGGAGCACGGCGCGTCGAGGACGATCAGATCGTAGCTCGCGGCGAGCTTGTCGTCCCAGATGCCAGGATCGAGGAGGTCGACCGCGTGGCGACGGATCGATGTCAGGCCGAGCCGGCGCGCGGTCTCGTCGAGGAGGCCGAGCTTCGTCGCGTTGAGATCGGCGGAGTCGATCGGCGATGCGTCGCCGGTCAGCTCGGCGAGGTGGGTCGACTTGCCGCCGACGCCCGCGCACGCGTCGAGGATGCGCTGGCCCGCGCGCGGTGCCGCGACCTCTGCGACGAGCTGCGCGCCCGTGTCCTGCACGGTCCACCGTCCGGCGATGAACGACGCGCTCCGCGCCGGGTCGCCGAGCCCGTCGAGCCGGAGCGCCGCCGGTGTCCCCGAGGAGCTCGCATCGGCAAGCGACGGTGGCAGCGCGATATCGATCGGCGACACCGTCACGCCGTCTGCGGTGAGCTCGGCGGCGAGCGCGTCGCGCATCGTCTTGCGCCGGTTGACGCGCGCGACGATCGGCGCGGGCTCGGCGAATGCGGCCGCACGCGCGGCCACCGCGGCATCGTCGCCATCGCTCGCGAGCACGAGCTCGTCGAGGATCCAGCCCGGCAGCGAGTACTCGAGCTCGAGCCGGTGGCGACCGGCGGCCGGCAGCGCCGGCTCCTTCGCGGTGCCGAGCTTGCGCAGGACCGCGTTCGTGAAGCCGGCGAGCTTCTGGCCGCCCGCCTCGCGCGCGGCGGCGACCGCGTCGTCGACGGCGGCGTACGCGGGGACGCGATCGAGGAACAGGAGCTGGTACGCGGCGACGCGCAGCGCGAGCAGCACGCGCGGCGGCGTCTTCTTCAGCTGCGCGTGTGCAGCGAGCGCGCGATCGATGCGCGTCTTGTGGCGGAGCACGCCGTAGACGAGCTCCGATGCGAGGCGCCGATCGCGATCGTCCAGACCTGCGCGCGCGAGCTCGCCGTCGAGCGTCGGCGTCGCCCACGCCCCGCCCTTCTCGACACGCTCGAGCACGCGCCGCGCGACCTGTCGCGGTGTCACCGCAGGCACGTGATCTCCCGCGACGTGCGAGCCGCGCACCAGGCCCGATCGATGGCGGACATTGCCATCACGGCGTCGACGCGGGCGGCGGCATGACCGCGCGCTGCATGCATTCGCCGATGCGCTGGCCGAGGTCGGCCGCGCGCCGGGCCTGCGCCTCGTCGAGCCGGGCGTCCGCGTTACCGGTCGGATTCGACCGCGCGAAGTCCTCCGACCACGCCGTCATGTCCTTCGATACCTGCTCTGCACACGTCATGTCCGCGCACGCGCACATCCGCGCGGAGAAGTCCTCCATCGTCTGGAGCGCCACCTCCGGAACCGTCAGCGCAGGCGGCGGCGGTGGTGGTGGCGGTGCGGGCTGTGCCGCTGCTTCCGCGATCGGCGCCTCCGGCGTCGCACGGCTGGTCCAGCATCCGGCGAGCAGCGCGACGATCGCGAGCGACCGAACCATCACGAGGCCTCCGTGCGCGGCGTCTCGAGCACGTCACCGACGGCGATGCCGCGGCCGTTCGCGAGCTGGGCGACCGGCATGCGCTTGCGATTCGGCGGCTGGATCTCGCGGATGACGACCGCACCGCTGCCGCACGCGACGTGCGCGCCCGCGTCGTCGATCGCGAGGACCGTGCCGGGCGGCGAGCCCGACGTCTTGTCGCTCGGCCGTGCGCGGAACAGCTTCGTCACCTGACCGCGCAGGAGCGTCTGAGCGCCCGGCCACGGGTCGACGCCGCGAATGCGCGACGCGACCGCCGTTGCCGGCTGCGTGAAGTCGATCGCGCCGTCCGCCTTCGTCAGCATCCGCGCGTGCGTCGCCGCGGCGTGGTCCTGCGCCGTCGCGACCGCACGACCGGCCGCGAGCTCGTCGAGCGCGTGGAGCAGCGTCTCGGCGCCGAGCGGTGCGAGCCGCGCGAGCAGCTCTCCCGACGTCTCGTCGGGCTCGATCGCGACCGTGCGCGTGTAGAGCACCGGCCCGGTGTCCATGCCCTCGTCGAGCTGCATGATGTCGACGCCGGTCTCGGCCTCGCCGTCGATCACCGCCCACTGCACCGGCGCGGCACCGCGATACTTCGGCAGCAGCGACGCGTGGACGTTGAGGCAGCCGCGCGGCAGCGCCTCGAGCACTGCCTTCGGCAGGATCTTGCCGTACGCGACGACGATCGCGACCTCCGCCCCGCTCTCCTTCAGCGCCTTCTCGAGCTCGCCCGTCCGGGCCGACCTCGGCTGGATCACCGGGAGGCCGAGCTCCTGCGCCGCGACCTTCACCGCCGGTGCGTGCATCTGGCCGCCGCGACCCGCGGGCTTGTCGGGCTGCGAGACGACGAACGCGACCTCGTGTCGCCCGGCGAGCGCGCGCAAGCACGGTACCGCGAACTCCGGCGAGCCCATGAAGACGACGCGCATGGGCGGGACCATAGACCGTCCGCCGCGATCTCGCGAGACCGCGAGCGGCGCAGTTCGTCGTTACTCGATCAGGTTGGCCAGGTACGTCTGGCGCAGGCGGTCGTCGCGCAGCACGCGGAATGCCTCGTCGAGCACGCTCGCGATGTCCTCGAGCTCGCGTGCCAGCTCCCGTCGCAGGTCGCCCGGGAAGCAGTCCGCGGCGAAGTCGCGCCGCGCCGCCTGATACGCGCGCCGGATCTCGAACGCGGTCGCGTCGCGGCGGACGCCGAGCAGCGCGAAGTAGTCCGCATCGGTGACCAGCTGCCAGCGCGCGCGGACGCGCGCGCGATCGATCGCGAGGTCGGTCTCGCCGACGAGCGCGGTCGACTCCTCGACCGCATCGGCCTCCGCACGCCGCGCGATCGCGAGTCCGAGGACGACGAGTCCCCACGCGAGCGGCAGGACGTCGGCGACATCGACACCGGTCGTACGCGCGACCTGGGCGAGGTCGGCCTGGCCGTCGAACGCCGCGAGCGCGGTGCGCTCCTCCGCGGCGAGGTCGCCGGTGTTGATGATGCTGCCGAGTCGCTCGCGGTCCGGCACCTCGATCACCGTCGACGCGGGGCCGATCGACTTCTCGAGCGCCGTGCGATCGAGCTTGCGGCGAATCCCCTCGATGATCAGCGACGCGGGATGACGCGACAGCCGGATCCGCTCGCTCGACGCGCTCGGCTCGGCGGTGACGTGGTAGTGGCCGCGGTCCCACCCGAACAGCGAGTAGATGATGTCCTCGACGTGACGGCGCACGGCGGGCAACAGCTCGCGGCGCTTCAGGTAGCCGAAGTCGACAAGGATCTCGCCCATCCGCCGACCGGACTGCTCGACGTGGATCTGGCAGCGCTCGTACTGCGACGCCGTGATCTTGCCTTCGCGCACGAGCAGCTCGCCCATGCGATCGCCGGGCTCGTTCGACGACGCGAACACCGGCCGCCCCTGATCGAAGTAGACGACCTTCTCGACGTCGTCCTTGCGGAACCCGACGCGCCCCGTGAAGCTCTGCGCGAACATGCGCGCGAGGATCGGCGCCGCATCGGACACACCGCGCACGATCTCGCCCGAGTCCGGTAGGCCGCGCTCCTTGACCTGCGTGTCCCACGATCCGGGCGAAGTCGTGCTCTCCGGCGGCGCGCCGCGATCGAGTCGCGCGATCTCGGTGACGCTCGCCTCGAGCGCGGGCTCCTCGGCGAGTGCCGCGAGATCGATCTCGGTGTGATGGTCGTGTCGCGGGCCATGCTCGGCTGGCTGCGCCGGGCTGTCGCCCTGGAACAGCCGCTGCGCCATCATCGACATCTTCGCGCGCAGCTGACGCGCGAAGTCGCGCCCCCCACCCGGTCGGTCGTCGAGCTCCGGC
>JAEWJO010000173.1 GCA_023386455.1 Pseudomonadota bacterium
GCCGTACCGTGCGCGCGCGAGAGCAGCGCACCGGCGCCGCCGTCGGTCGTGCCGACGACGCAGAGCTCGACCGGCCCGGGCGTGATGTTGAAGCGCACGAGACCGCCGCCCGCGGTCGCGGTCGCCCTCGAGGGCGCAGCGATCGGCTCGTGCACGACCTCGGCGAGAAACCACAGCGCGACGTCGCCGACCTTCACGAGCGAGCGCTCGCCGAGCGGTACGCGACCCTGCGCGCGCGTCCCATCGACAAACGTGCCGTTGCGGCTGCCGAGATCGCGGACGTGCCAGCCGCCGTCCGTCTTGCGCAGCTCGGCATGCTCGCGCGACACCGAGCTCGCGAGGATGACGACCTCACCCTCGTGATTGCGGCCGATCGTGCTCTTCGGCGCGATCGCGTGCGGCGCACCGAAGCCGTCGACGACCCACGCGGCCGCCTCGGTCGAGTCGACCGTCGAGCGCAGGTGATCCGGAATGAGGCCCGCGCATGGCGCCACCTCCTGTGCGCACGAGCGACACAGCGACCCCACCTCGACCCCGCTACCACAGCAGAGACAGCCCATCTCTCGCCCATGGAACCACCTTCGCGCGGTGCGTACAAGCGCCCGATCGGCCGTACCATAGAGCGGTGTGTGGCATCGTCGGCGCGGTCGACCTCGACGGTAGACGCGCGTTCTCACGCGAGCGACTCGCCGCGATGGGAGGCGCGCTCGCGCATCGAGGTCCCGACGGAGATCGCCTGTTCATCGAGCCCGGCATCGCGCTCGGTTCGTGGCGGCTCGCGCTCGTCGATCCGGACCACGGCGCGCAACCGATGTCGGATCCGAGCGGGCGCTGGACGGCGGTCGCCAACGGCGAGCTGTTCGATCACCGCGCAGAACGTGCGCGTCTCGCCGCGCGCGGCGCGCGGTTCGCGACCGCGTGCGATACCGAGGTCTGGCTCCACGCGTTCGCCGACGAAGGCGCTGCGTATCTGCCGAAAGCACGCGGTCAGTTCGCGCTCGCGATGTGGGATCGCGACGAGCGACGGCTCCTGCTCGCGCGCGATCGGTTCGGCATCTGCCCGCTCTACACGGCGCGCGCCGACGGCTGGCTGATCTTCGCCTCGGAGATCAAGGCGCTGTTCGCATCGGGACTGGTGACGCCCGCGCTCGATCCGAAGGGCATCGATCACGTGTTCGCGTGCCTGTGCGCGAGCCCGTCGCGCAGCGCGTTCGCCGGCGTCGATCCGCTGCGACCTGGACATGTGATCCTCACTCGCGCGGGTGACGTGACGACCTCGCGATTCGCCGACCTCGAGCTCGCACGCCCGGGCGACACACCGCTCGAGGACGCGGCGCAGATCTCGCGCCTCGACGAGCTCCTGACGCGCGCGCTCGGGCTCCGGCTCGCCGCCGATGCGCCGGTCGCCGCGTACCTGTCCTCCGGCGTCGACTCGTCGCTGCTCGTCGCGATGGCCGCGAAGCAGCGGGCCGTCACCGCGTTCAGCGTGCAGCTGACCGACGCCGGCGACGACGAGGCACACCTCGCGGCGAAGACGGCGCGGCGCCTGGGCGTCGAGCACGTCGTCGTGCCGATCGATCGCGAGGCGATCGTCGCGGAGTTTCCTGCCGTCGTGCGGGCCGCCGAGGTGCCGATCCTCGATCACGCGGACGCCTGCTTGCTCGCGCTGTCTCGCGCGGTCCGCGCGCGCGGGTTCAAGGCGGTGATCACCGGCGAAGGCGCCGACGAGGCGTTCGCGGGATACCCGTGGACATCGCTGCCTCACCGCCGCGGCGGCAGGTTCGCGGCGGCCGCGGTCGCCGCCGGTCTCGGCCTGACGCTCGGTGCGCGCCAGTCGGCGCTCGTCGCGAAGGGGCCGTTCGCGCGCACCGGCGCGGCACGGCTGTACGCGCTGACGTCGCGGGCGCGCGGCCACCTCTACGCGGATACGTTCTGGGACGCACTCGGGACCTGGACACCGGCGGACGATCACGTGTGGCCGGAGCGAGATGCGGATCCGCTCGCGTGGAGCCTGTACGCCGACTACGAGTGCGTGCTCGCCGGCCACCTGCTCGCCGACAAGGGCGACCGCGTCGCGATGGCGAACTCGATCGAGCCGCGGTTCCCGTTTCTCGACGAGGACGTCGTCGCGTTTGCCGCCGCGCTACCGCGCTCGTTCAAGCTCCGCGACGGCAAGGACAAGTGGCTGTTGCGCGAGGTCGCCGCGCGCTACCTGCCGGAGGACGTCGCGTATCGCAAGAAGCACATGTTCCGCGCCGCGCCGGTGATCCACGCCGAGCCTCGCGCGCCGTGGGTCGACGAGCTCCTCTCGCCGCCGTCGCTCGCGCGAACCGCGCTGTTCGATCCGCGCAAGGTGTCGCGTGCACTCGCGCGCCGCGATCGGCGCGGTCCCCGCGCGTCGCTGCTCCAGGGCGGACTCTCCGCCGTCGTCTCGACGCAGCTGCTCGCGCACATCTACTGCGGCGGCGGCCTGTGCTCGCTCTAGAACGTGAACACGGTGCGCTCGACGAGCCACAGCAGCGCGCGCCGCAGCCAGCGGCTCGGTGCCGGCAGCGCGCGCGGCACCGCCGATGCCGTCCACAGCGCGCCGAACTGCGCCAGGAACGCATCGACGACCGCATCGCCCTCGACGACGACAGCGGTCTCGAGCCACGCCCCGTTGAACGAGTTCGGTGTGTAGTTCGCCTGGCCGCCGATCAGGTAGCGGCGCTTGCCGAGGAACGCCGCGGTCTTGAGGTGCATCATCCGGCCAGCGCCCGACGGATGGACGCGCAGCTCGAAGCCGGGCCGCACGATCATCCGGGCGCGCTCGGTGACCCGCGTGTTCGCGTGCGCGCGGATGAACCACGACGGCAGGCGACCGACCGGCAGCGCGGCGAGGTCGTCGACGAGGATCTGGACATCGGCGCCGCGCTC
>JAEWJO010000232.1 GCA_023386455.1 Pseudomonadota bacterium
CGCCCGGTGGGTTCCGGCCGCGGGCCGCGGTTGTCACCGGCGTTTACTACCTGCGGGTGCGCGCCGACGTCGACGCGCTCGTCGCGTTCGGGCTCGCGCGGATCACGTGCAAGCTGCCGGCCGCGCCGGGCGATATCGCGCATGACTACGACGTCCGCTACGTCGCGAACGCGAACCCGATGCTCGACGCGATCGCGATCGATCGCGCGCCGGCAGACACCGACGTGACGCTGACCGCGACGTGGCCGGCCGATGCGGTCGAGAGCTACCTCTACTTCGACCCGGACTCGCAGATGCTCGTCACGCGGCGCGAGAGCATGCGCGCGTCGTGGTTCGCGACGTCCGGCACGCTGCCCGTCGACGCGACCGAGGTCGGCGAGGACGACACGGCGACGAGTGTGTCGACGACGTGGCACACGCCGGGTCCGGGGACCGCGCACGTGTGGCTCGTGCTGCGCGACAGTCGCGGTGGCATCGCGGTGCGCGACGCCGCGATCGTCATCGAATGATCGCGAACGTCTGGTGGTTGCGCGCGACGAGCCGGCCGTCGTGGCCCCACAGCTCGCGTGTCTCGAGGAAGTAGCCGTCGCGGTTGATCGGCACCGTGCCGCGATAGAGCAGGGGCACGCCGGCATCGAGGCCGGCGACTCCCTCGACGATCTCGAGCGTGTACGCGATCGTCGCGAGCGGGCGCGGTCCCGTCTGGCGCACGAGCGTGGCCGGCCACCACGCATCCATGACGGCCGCGATGAATGCCGCGTCGCGCGGCTCGCCCGGATCGCGCGCGCGGATGTAGCCGATCGCGATGGGCTCGCCCTTGCCCGCGAACGGGACGCCCGTGACGAGGCGGTACTCGAAGTTCAGCGCGAACTCGGGGAACTGTCCGGCCTGCATCGGGACCGGCGCGATCGTGTCCCATGCCGGTGCGCCGGGCGGCGCGAGGTCCTGCCAGCCCTCGGCGGCGATCGGGCGCGATGCCGCGAGCGTCGCGACGACGTGCGTCGTCACCTCGTCGCGCTGGCGCAGTGCCGCGCGCGCGACCGTCAGCGAGTTGCCGGCGCGTAGCACGTCGACCTCGACGGTCGCCTCGCCGGGCAACGTCGCGGCGGGAAGCTCGGCCGTCACCGTGCGCACCTCGCGCCGCGGATCGGCCACGCGCTGCTCGATCGCGCGGATCGCGGCGGCGATCGTCAGCCCGCCGAACGCACCGCGGCCCTGCCGCCAGCCCTCGTGCACGACGAGCGTGCCGTCGCGCGGCGTGGTGACGTCCGCGAGCGTCACAGCAGGCGGCTCGCGATCGCAGACATCGCGCGCGCGAGCTCGAAGTCGAGCGCCGTGATGCCACCGGCATCGTGCGTGTTCAGGTCGACCTTCACCGTGCGGTACACGTTCGACCAGTCGGGATGGTGATCCATCTTCTCGGCGACGAGCGCCGCGCTCGCCATGAAGCCGAACGCGGTGACGAAGTCCTTGAACTGAAACTCGCGGTGCAGCTTGTCGCCCGCGCGCGTCCAGCCTGCCGTCGTCGCGAGCTCTGCCGTGATCTCCGCGTCGGTCAGTTTATTCCGTGCCATGGCGAGCACAGTAGCGCGGAGCACGAAACAAACGAGCGACACGCGTGCGTTACGTCGCCAATCACATGATCAAATACGCCGCGTTCATCACCTGTCTTGCTGTTGCCACGCCTGTACTTGCCGATGACTCCGCCGCGTCCGCGGACGTGAAGGCCGGAACGGGAGTGGAGAAGCACCAGATCGTGGGCGAGGCCGCGTCGTTCGCGAAGGGTACGACCGTGTTCGTGTGGTCGAGCGTCAGCGGTGCCGAGCCCGGCGTGAAGCACGTGTGGAAGCTCGACGGCGCGCCGGTGTGGACGGCGAACCTGCCGGTGAAGTCGAAGAAGTGGTCGACCCAGTCGCGCCGCGTGATGACGAAGCCCGGCGCCTGGGCGGTCGACGTCACGAAGGAGGACGGCACGTCGATCGGGACGATCGCGTTCACCGTCACCGAGTAGCGACCGCGACATTTCCGTCCGGGTCTGGCCGCCGGCTTCAAACTGGCGATCCGGCCCGCGCCGAAGACCGAGCGATTCCAGAGGGATCCGCGGGCACACCGGCTGCTAATAGCTCCGGCATGCGCATCGCCGCCATCGCCGTTGCCCTCCTCGCCATGACCTCGATCGCCGCCGCCCAGGCGCCCGGCCAGACGATGTCGTGGGACCCCGGGTACCCGCCGGCGTACGCGCCGCTACCGCAGCCCGCACCGCTCGAGACGGTGACGGTCAGCTACAAGAGCCACATCATCACGGCCGACCTCGTGTCGCTCGGCCTCATGGTGCTCGGCCCCGTCGTCGACGAGCGCGACGCGAGCCTCTCCGGCCTCGGCCTCTCCGGCTACTTCCTTGCCGCGCCGATCGTCCACCTCGCGCACGGCCGCGGCGGCGCCGCGGTGAAGAGCCTCGGTCTGCGTGTCGCGCTGCCGGTGCTCGGCGGCTGGGCCGGCTATCGCATCGGTCCGGACGACACGTCGTGCGTGCAGGCGGTCGACGAGTACGGCCACGGAGGCCACGGCGGCTGCGACGACCACGGATCGATCATCGGCCTCGTGCTCGGCGGCCTGTTCGGCGTCGGCACCGCGATGTACGTCGATGCGAAGTACCTCGCGAAGTACGAGACGACGCGCCCGGCGATGTGGAGTGCCGGCATCACGCCGACCCGTGGTGGCGCGTCGCTGTCGTTCAGCGGCTCGTTCTAACCCCAGGGAGCGCCCGGGTTGACCACGTAAGCGTAAGCCCAAGCGTAAGCGTAGGCGGCGTTGGCAACCGCGGCAGTAGCCGGTCGAAACCGGGCATGCTCCACTTCCGCAGCCTCGACGTGTACAGATGCGCCGTAGCCGTTCTGCCGAAGGCGTATGCCATTGCCGAGTTGCTCGACGGCGAGATGGCAAGTCAGCTGCGCCGCGCGGCCCATCGATCAACCTGAATCTCTTCGACCGAAGCCTCGGATGGCGATGCTCTCCTCGTCAGAATCGGCTCGATGTTGACCAAGATGATCGGGTAGTTGGCCTTGCCCGAGTTTCGTGGACACCTGGTTTCAGGCTGCAGCACGCTCATACTCCATCGGGCTCATGTAGCCCAGGGTCGAGTGCAGCCGTGTTGGGTTGTAGAAGCCTAGGATGTAGTCGGTCACCTCGCGGCGAGCCGCCGCCCTCGAGGAGAACATGTCGCCGTTCTCGCACTCGATGTCGAGCGAGCTGAAGAAGCTCTCGACCGCGGCGTTGTCCCAGCAGTTGCCCTTGCGGCTCATGCTGCACACAAAGCCGTGCTTCGCGAGCTCGTCCTGGTACGTGCCGCTCGCGTACGTCGTGCCGCGATCGCTGTGATGGATGAGGCCCGGCTCGGGCTGGCGCTGGTCGATGGCCATCCGCAGCGCAGCCAGTGTCAGTGCCTCGTCGTTGTGTTCGGACATCGCCCAGCCGATGACGCGACGCGAGTACAGGTCGAGCAGCACGGCGAGGTACAGCCAGCCCTCACGCGTCGGCAGGTAGGTCACGTCGCCTGCCCACACGCGGTCGGGCGC
Organism: Pseudomonadota bacterium; assembly: GCA_023386455.1. GTDB lineage: Bacteria > Myxococcota_A > Polyangia > Haliangiales > Haliangiaceae > JABFXX01. The sequence goes on from JAEWJO010000232.1 coordinate 3,576, forward strand.
CTCGGGGCTGAAGTCACGGTTGAGGACGTTGGGCGGGGTCGGCTGTCCCGGGTTCGAGTGCGTGGTCCGGACGAACTTCCGACGAGCCCGAGCCCGCAGCCGCTGTTGCCGCATGATGCGCGCGACGCGGTGGCGGCAGACGCGCCGGCCGCGGTTCCTGAGCTCGCGGTGAACGCGAGGGCTGCCGTAGCGCTGCTTCTTCTCGGCGAAAACGGCAGCAACCTCGACGGCAAGCAACCGGTCGTCCTTGGCGCGCGCTGACTCGTCGCGCTCGAGCCACGCGTAGTAGCCGCTGCGCTGCACCTGCATCACTCGGCACAGCGTCGAGATGTCGTGGTGGGCCTTCTCCACGTCGACGAATGCGAACCTCATCGCTTTCGGCTTGCGAAGAAGGCCGTCGCTTTTCCCAAGATCTCGACCTCCTCCTTGAGCCGCGCAGTCTCCTTGCGCAAATGCTTGAGTTCCGCGAGCTCGTCGGGTGAAAGGCCCGTCTTCTCCTCGGCCTCCACCATCTCCACCCAGCTCCTCAAGACGCTTTGGGGTACGTCGAGCTCCTTGGCGATGGCCGTGAGGCTCTTCTCGGGATGGGCGCGCACTACCGCCACCGCCTCCCGTTTGAACTCCTTGCTGAACTTCCGACGTCGTTTCTTCACCACTGGTCACCTCATTCTGGCAGGTCACTGCCGTTAAGAGGTGTCCACGGAAGAGGG
>JAEWJO010000235.1 GCA_023386455.1 Pseudomonadota bacterium
GTTCCGATCCGGGTGTCACCCAACCGATGACCGGACGAACGTCGACGTCGACGTGAACTTGAGCGTGAACGTGAACGTGAACCTCGTCTGGATCCGGGTGTCGTCTGGATCCGGGTGTCACCCAACCGATGACCGGACAAAGCGTTCCGATCCGCGACTCGATCCGGGTGTCACCCAACCGATAGCCGGACGGCAGAACGGGCTCGGGCTCGGGCTCGGGCTCGGGCTCGATCCCTGTCCTGATGCCGGTCTCACCCGACCGATGACCGGCCGACGGAACAAGCACGCGTCTCGAGCTGCATGCCCGATCGCGTGCTCACGGCACGACGCGGATACAGGTCTCGTACCACGCGACACCGAGTCGCTCGTCGCGCTGGATCAACCACAGATCGACGTCAGTCGGTCCGCTCAGATCGTCGCCCTTCGGCGCAGTCCACTCGGTCCACAGGATCGCCGGATTGCCGAAGGCATCCTTCGGCCCGCCCGTCGAGCCGGATGCGTAGTGGCCGGCCGTCGCGAGCCACTGGTACGTCGGGCTCTCCGTGAACATGCGGCTCATGCCGTCCGTCGTCGGGACGAGATAGTCCTCGCGCGTCAACACGTTCTCGATCGGCGTGATGCGGGCGACCTGGCCGGGCGACACGATCAGCGGCTGCATCTGGCCGCGGCAGCGACCGAGCACGAGCGGCAGCGTCTCGCCGCCGTTGACGCTGACCTCGAGGCGATCGATCGACGGGTTGTTGTTCGCCTTGATCATGGCCGGGATGCGCGGCATGAGGCGCAGCGACTTCGCGGCGTAGAGATCGAGATCCGGGTCCGCGCCCTCGCCACCGACGCGGAGCGAGACGCCGTAGTAGATGCCACCGAGGCCGTGCAGCTGGTCGTTCTGATACGAGTCGACCGCGACGCCGAGGAGATTGCCGTCGTTCGGGATCGTCGCGCACATCGGCTGCACGGCGACGTCGAGATCGGGGTCAGCCCAGACACCGCTGCCGATCACGGCCTGCGGGCCGTCGGCGGGGCAGCGCTCGTCGGCGTTGAGGTTACAGAGCGTCATCGACCAGCGCAGCTTGCGATCGAAGTTGCGGTCGGAAACGAGCACGCAGACCTCGGAGGGCAGGACCTTCTGGATCAGCGTCGCCGGCGGCTCCGGGTTGGTGACGTCGACATCGACGATCTGCTCGGTCGGCTGCGCGCGCATCGCGAGCACGCGAAAGTCGACGACGATGTCGGGATCCTGGAACGAGCTGCACGCGACGAGCGGCAGTGCGAGAAGTGAGAGCCGTGCGAGCGGGGCGCGCATCACCAGGCACCTCGCACGCCGATGGTCGGGAAGATCGGGAAGCTCGTGATGGGCGTCGACTCGCGATAGCGATAATCGTAGTCGGTGCCTTCGGCGTTCTTGCGGTTCGTCACGTTCAGGACGTCGAGATATACACCGAGGCTCCACAGCTCGAACAGCCAGGTTTTCTCGGCACGCACGTCGAGCTGGATGTAGGTGGGGACGCGGGTCGAGCGCGCCTCCGTGACCGCCTCGTAGCCGCCGCTGTCGGCGTCGAACGTGGCGCCGATCACGCGACCCTCCGGGCGACCGGATGCGAGCTGGAACCGGGCGCCGAGCTCCCAGCCGCCGCCCGGCTTGAAGCTCGCGACCGCGTTCAGGACGTGTGGCTGATCGAAGCTCGTCGGGAACCAGTTGTCGCCGTTGCGGTTCGTCTGCCGCGACCGGCTGAACGTGTACGAGATCCAGCCGAAGGCACGCTCGCTGATCTCGCGCTTGATGATCGCCTCGAGGCCGTAGGAAGCGCGCCGTCCGGTGTTGCGGAAGTTGACGTACGTGAACGTGCCGTCGTCGTTCTGGATGACGTCGGGCGTGAACACGACGACGTCGCGGCGATCGACGTAGTAGATCTCGCTGTCGAGCGACCACAGCCGGTCGGGCTTCCACTCGTAGCCGAGGCCGAAGTGGTAGCCCTTCTCGAGCTGGACGTTCGGATTGCCGAAGCGCGCGTCGAGTGCCTCGGGCTGCGGCGGCTGCGTGAACTGGCCGGCGTACGCCTTCGCGGTCCACCGCGCGTCGAGCTTGAGGCGCGCGACGAGACGCGGATCGATCGACTTGCGCTCGTGACCGTCGAGGAGATAGCCATCGGCGCGCAGGCCGGGGATCAGCTTGAGGCGGTCCGTCACGTCGATGCCGGTCTCGACGTAGGCGCCGAGGCCGAGCGTCTGCGATCCGCGAAACAGCTGCGACGGCGGGATGTCGACGCCCTGGGTCGAGATCAGGGTGTCGTCGACGGGGACGAGCGCCTCGAAGCTCGTGATGCGCGACAGCAGGTCGACGCCTGTGTCGAGCGACAGGCGAGGGCCGAGCTTGCCGTTGACGCGCATGCGGTAGGACAGCGCCTTGTTCTTCACCGACAGGCTCGTGAACGGGCCCGAGCTCTCGGCCTGCGCGCCGGCGAACGTGATCGAGTCGGTGCCCCAGGACGGCGACAGCGTGAGCTTGAGGTCGTGACCGAGCGGACGCGTGTACGTGCCCATCACGCGGAAGAACTTCACCGCGGTGTCGAGGTTCGTCGACGTGTTGGTGTCGGCGGACTTCTGGAACACGTGCAGCTTGTCCGACGAGCCGATCGCGAACAGCGAGAGCCGGCCTTCCTTCTTCAGGTCCCAGTCGACGCGTCCCTGATAGTCGTAGTAGACCGGCGTCACGATCCGCTGCGAGCCCGCCGACGGCTCGGGCAGGAACAGCGGCAGGATGAAGTCGATGTACGAGCGGCGGCCGGCGATCGCGGCGGACACGTTCTTCGTGATCGGCGCGCGGATGTAGCCGCCGCTGTCGATCAGGTCGACCTTGGCCGAGCCATGGATGCCGTCGCTCTTCGTCGGCCGCGTCTCGATCGCGACGACGCCGCCGTGGTGGCGGCCGAACCGCGCCGGGAACCCGCCGGGGTAGAGGTCGATCGACTCGACCATCTCGGCGTTGAAGATCGACGGGCCGCCGAGGAAGTGAAACAGCCCGGGCACGCTGTGACCGTCGACGAAGATGCCGGTGTCGTCGGGGTTGCTGCCGCGCACGAGCAGGAGGCCGAGGCCGAATGGCGCGCGCTGCATGCCGGGCAGGGTCTGGATCACGCGGATCGGATCGCCGAACGTGCCGGGTACGCTCGTCAGCTGCTGGCGGCGCAGCGTGCGCTTGGTGACCTCGAGCTGCTCGCGCTCGCCCTCGACGATCGTCTCGTACGGATTGCCGCCGCGCGGCCGAAGCCACAGGCGCACCTCCAGGGTCTCGCGCTTCGCGATCACGATCGGCCGCTCGAACCGATCGAACTTCGGATCGACCGCGAGGACCTGGTAGTGACCGGGCGCGACGCCGTGGAAGTAGAACGTGCCGTCCTCGCCGGTGACCGCGTCGAGGCCGAGCTCGGTGATCGACACGATCACGCCGGCGAGCTTGCGCCGCGTGCCGCGCTCGAGCGCGACGCCCTCGATCGAGATCGGCTGGCTCATCGGTCCGCCGTGATTCGGGGGACCGGCCTTTTCGCCGACGGGTGTCGTCGTCTCCGGCGGCGGTTCGGGCTCCTCGACCTGCTCGATGATGAAGTTGATCGTCGTCTCGACCGCGATCGCGCCGGGCGCGCCGTCGATCTCCGCGGGCTCGAACACGTACTGCAGGGCCGCGGCGACGGCAGCCTCGTCGAAGCCGTCGCCGACCTTGTCGAGAACATCGACCGCGGTGACGAGGCCCGCCGCATCGATATGGATGCGGACCTTCACCTGGGCCTGCTTGCCCTCCTCGAGCGCGGCCGGCGGGTAATCCGGCGCGACCGCCTGCAGCAGCTTTGGCTGCTTCGTGATGACACCGGTGACCTTCGGCGACGGCGGCGCGTCCGGTGGTCTCACGTCATCGGCGCGCGCGGTCGTGCAGAGCGCACAGAGCGCGACGCTCGCGACGACTGCTCGTAGCATCGCCGAGAGTATTGCTCAGGTCGTCGTGATCTGCCGCAGGTGAACGAGCAGCTTGTCGAACATGCCCTTCATCGCGCCCTCGAGCGCTTCCTTGCGCAGGCTCGACAGCGGGACCTTCGCGCTGTACTTGCGCGTGACCTTGGCCCCACCCGACAAGAACGACAGCATCTTGCCCGACTGATCGGAGATCGCGAGGCGCAGCTCCGCGGCGATCTCGATGTAGCCGCCGCTCTGGCTCATCTCGAGCTTCGTGACCGAGACGTCGATCGTCCGCGCGTCGAGGCCCCAGCGCTCGGCCTCGGTCTGGACCATCGTGACCTGCGGCGCCGACCGCAGCGAATCCTGCAGTGCTGCCTTGATGATGTCGGCGTGCGCCTTGCGCGTCGTCTTGTCGGTGACGCCGGGCGAGTCGTCGTTCGCGCCCTTCACCGTGACATAGAGATCGGGCGCGCCCTCGACGGCGTGCGGGGAACGACCGAAGCCGGTCGTCTTCTTGCGAGCCTGGACCGTCTGATCGGCCGGCAGCTCCTCCTTGATGTTGTTGACCTTCGCGATCGCGTGGACGGCGTCGCGGGCCTTCGTGCGGACGGTCTCGTCGAGATCGTCGGCCGCGGTTGCCTTGAGCAGCGGCAACGCCGCCTTGTGGCCGAGCTTGCCGAGTGCGGTCGCCGCGATCGCGCGGACCTGCGGGCTCGGATCCTTCAGGGCGGTGACGAGCGGCTTCATCGTGCGCTTGTCGCCGAGGCGCGCGAGCGAGAGCACCGCGGACAGCCGCGTCCTCTCGCTCGAGCTCGACAGCATCGTCGTCAGATCCACGATGCGGTCGCCGGCGAATGCCGGTCGGGGGAGCGCTCCGAGCATCGCGATCGCCAGGACGAGCATGACGACGAGCCGACCGACACGATTGCCTCCGAGCATGCCCGTGGCCCGATTAGGGCCTCCGCGCGAGATCGAAGTCAATGTTTTCTACCTGCGCGATCCGTGCACGAACATGTATGGTGAAGTGGTGTTCGATCAGCCCGTGCGTCTGGGGACGCTGGCGGCAGCACTCGTGCTTGCCGTGGTCATCATCTATCTGAGGTTTTGTGGGGATCTGTCATTGCCCGACAAGCCGCCGCCACCGACGGGACCGAGTGGTACGCAGCGCGAGCTCCTGACGCAATCGACTGCATCGCAGCCGATCTACAAGGAGTTCCTCGCGACCGATGCAGCGACTGCGGGTGTCCACGCACCGACGATCGAGGAGATGACGAAGAAGCTGTCGTATCGCGTCGATGAGGCGCGACACGTACTCGAGCCGGGACAGCCGCCGATCGATGTTGCCGGACTTCGCCTGCATCTCGAGCGCACGAGTGATCAGGTCGTGCTCGTGATCGACAACTTGCTCGACAGCGATATCGCGTACGAGGTCACGACGGCACCGAGTACGGGCGCGCAGAGTTGCAAGTCCGCGAGGCCGCTGCCGATGAACGCGATGGTGATCGCGAAGGGCGGCACGGAGCGACGCACGGAGTGCGCGTGGCGCGAGGGCATGACGATCGTCGTCACGAAGGCCGAGACCGTCGAGGTCCAGCCACTTTCGGCGTGGTACTTGAGCCAAGTTCCACCGACTGCCGTCGGGATCGAGGACCGGATCGCGCGCGGCCATCGTGGCGCGAAGACGCAGGAACTTTGCTCGTCCGTGCTGTCACAAGTGGTCCGGACCGGCATCGATCGAGGAAATATCGGCTGGCGGGATCTCGTCGACTTCTACTCCCGGCACCGCTGCCAGAGTTACCAGTTTCCGCCGTCATATCGAGCATTTAAATCAGACGGCGAGAGGGCCGTGCCAGCGGTCGATGGTTGAAAAGACGCGTTTCCGCGGAGATAGACTTGCGCTGACCCCGAACCCCCGTTTAGCCTGTTCCTAGTTACGCGGAGTTACGGGTGACCAAGTCCGAGCTCATCGAGAAGATTTCCGAGACGCTGAAGCTTCCTGCCGGTAAGGCGGAGGCCATCGTCAACACTATCTTCGACTCGATGGTGAAGGCACTAGAACGCGGGGAAGGCATCGAGATCCGCGGCTTTGGTAGCTTCACCGTCCGCAAGTACAAGGCCTATGAAGGTCGGAACCCGCGCACCGGCGAGACAGTTCATGTCGCCGAGAAGCGGCTTCCTTTCTTCAAGGTCGGCAAAGACTTGCGCGAACGAGTCAACGCCGGTCTCGGCACGCCGCTCCCAGCGGACAGGCCCGACGAGCCCGACGACACCGATCCGAACGACGCCGACGATTACGACGACGACGAAGACTAGGGCGAGCTCGCGAGCCCGTCCTGGATCGTCGAAGTTGTCGTAACAGTTCCAGCATCTCCGTCGACGGTGACCAGCATCCCGTCGGTGAGCGTCGCCCATGCGTCGCGGCAGCCGACGACGCACGGGACGCCCAGCTCGCGTGCGAGCGCCGCTCCGTGATCGAGTAAACCACCGGTTTCGCTGACGAGAGCGGCGCAACCGGCGACGAGCACGGCCAGTGCGGGAGTCACGGCACGCGTGACGACGATGTCGCCGGTGCCGACCGCGATCGCGCTCGCGAGGGAGGCAAACCTGACGACCCGGCCTGCGACCCTCGGCCCGGTGCCGACACCGACGAGGATCGTGGGGTTAGCCGATCTCGCGGCCGAAGCCGGCTCGCCACCGAGGACGACCGGCATCTGCCACTGGCTCGCCCGCTCGGCGGCGGCGCGGGCTCCGGATGCTCGGCGGCGCGCGTCGATCGGGTCGAGACCCGCGAGCGCATCGTCGAGCGAGATCCAGAAGATATCGTCGGCCGGGAGCCGCAGGTCAGCGGCGCGTGCGAGCAGCGAGCGGCGCACGAGCAGCTGGGCGCGCGCGAACAGGGTGTCGTCGCGCTCCGCGAGATCCGCGGCGCACCGGGCGAGCGCGATCTCGCGCGCGAACGTCGCCTCGACTGCCGCGGAATGTTGCACCGGCGGCGGTGGCTCGACCGCGCGCGACACCGCGAGCTTCGCGCGTGCGATCGCGTCGCGCAAAAGGCCGGGACGCTCGCGGAACGTCGGCACCGCGACATCCCACGCCGGTGACAGACAGCCGAGCTCGAGCGCGACGTCATCCTCGTCGAGCTCGCCGCGGGCGGCCGCGAGCAGCGTCGCCTCGACCGCCGATGCTCGTGTCCCGGCGAGCGAGGCCGCGAGCGCATCGGCGTGGTCGTGACCTGCGCGGCGAAGTGCGGCCGGAAGCTCGGCCCGCGCCGCGGCGATCAGCGGTGACAGCTCGCGCGCCCAGATCGCGTAGAACGCGAGATAGCGCTCGATTGCCTCGGCGAGTGGCAGGACGCCCTCGTGCTTCAGCGTCTGCTCGAGCCGCGCCTCGAGCGCGACCGCGCATCGCTCGAGATCGGCGATCGCCGGCGGTGGCTCGCCGCGCGGCGCCGAGTAGAGATAGCCGGCACACACGCGCAACGACCAGGGCGCGATGCCGGCGCGCTCGACGCGCTCGACGAGACCTTGCTGTGCCGGCGACAGCGGATCTGGATTGTGCGCGACGTCCCACGTCCACGTGCGGCCGTCGGCGAGTGGCGCGAGGATCGCCGGAGGTGGCGGCTGCATCGCGCGCGGTGTCGGATGCACGATCGGTCGCGCCTGGACGACGACGGTCTCGAGCGCGACGTCGAACCCGCTCTGCTTGCGGATCTGGACGAGCTCGACATCGGCACCGCTCGTCGCACCGAGCGCGGCCTCCGCGCGGATCGCGAGCAACAGCGCGTGCTCGACCTCGATCTCGCGCGGCAGATCGTCCCGCGAGAACCGAGACACGTGATCGGCGCGCTGGACGAGCAGCTCCGGCGACGTGGGCTTGCCGGGCGGCCGCGTGTAGACGACGACCGGCGACCCGGCGACGTACTCCTGCACGATCACGCCGATCGCGCCGATCTTCGCGGCCTCGCCGCGCCGTCGCGCGTACGCGACCGCGAGCGGTGTCAGCGCACTCGTCCACACCGCGCGGATCGCCGGCCACACCTCGGCGACCGGCACCGCCGTCCTCGACGAGAACACGCCGGCTGCTGCTCCCGCGGCGCCGTCCTCGATCGTCGCCGACGAGCGCACGACGACGAGCGATCCGAGCTCCGCGATCCGCTCCCGCACCGCCGCCGCGAGCTCCGCGGGAATCGGTGCCGTCGCGATCCGCTCCGCCACGGCGCCGAGCGCGTGGCCGATCGCATCGGGATCCTCGACGACGATCTCGCCTGCCACCGCGCGAAACGCGCCGTCGTCGAGGACGAACCCCGGCGGCACGTCGAGCCCGGCCCGGAGCAGCGTCGCGAGGCCCACCGCTTTACCGCCGCAGTGCTCGTCGGCGTCGTGGAGATCGTGCACCCACATGCAAAGCACAGTACGCTCGTTTCGTGCGGCTTGCTGTCGTTCTGCTCCTCGCGCTCTGCGCGACCGCACGCGCCGACGATAGCAAGCTCGGCAAGGAGGACGTCCCGCTCCAGGGCAAGGCGAGCTTCCGCGGCAAGAACAAGCTGTGTTGCGGCTATCCGCTCGTCGAGGATCAGCAGTGGGCGCTCCGCTTCTACTGGATGGTGCTCGAGGCCGACTACAACGAGCCGGGCAGCCCGAACGCTCCGCGCAGCGGACGCGGCAAGGAGAAGGACACGATCTCCGAGACCGCGCGCGTCGACCTCTACACGCCGATGGGATTCTTCCTCGGTCGCGTCACCGAGCAGCTCGCGTGGGCCGTTCGCCTCGAAGGCTCGCTCCTCATGGAGGACGGTCGCGTCATCAGCTACGCCGGCAAGTGCGCGTTCGGCTACGGCACCTGCTTCGAGCAGCTCGACGTCCGGCAGCACCCGTTCGGTCGCGGTGCCGGCCGCCGCCCGCTGACCCCGTTCAAGTCGGTCGCCGTCGATCCTCGCCTCGTCCCGATCGGCGAGCCGCTCTACATCCCGGAGTTCGACGGCATGGTGCTCCCGGATGGCTCGATCCACGACGGCTGCGTCCGCGCCGACGACACCGGCGGCGGCATCAAGAAGCGCAAGATGGACTTCTTCGTCGTCACGTACGGGAACTTCCGCTTCCTGCTCGACCAGCTCCAGGGCGTCACCTGGATCACCCCTCACATCGAGGCACCGCGCTGCGAGTACCTGCGCGACATGTAGCGCGGTGCGGATGCGTGCTAGCGTCGAGCCCTCAGTGCTCGACGGTCTGTTCGTTACACCTGCGGTGACTGCGATCGTCGAGGCGCTGTCCTCGGCTGCCAGCGAGGGCAAGCTCGCCGTGATCGCCAACGCGAAGCTCGCCTCCGCGCTTGCCGAGACCAAACGCGAGGTCCTCCCGATCGGCATGTCGTCGCGCGCCGCCAAGAAGCTGACGAACGCGCTCGTCGATATGTCCTCGATCGAGGATCGCTCGCTCGCCGCGGTCGTCGGCATCGACATCACCGTCGACGACGGCTGGGAGATCACGCTGAAGGAGTGGACGCGTGTCGTTCGCGACGGCGGCGCGATCGTGTTCGTCGATCGCGGCCACGCGCCCGAGGCCAGCCGGCGTGCTCTCTGCTCCGGCCTCACCGAGATCGAGCAGCGTCGCGCAGGCCGCACCGTGATCACGAGCGGCCTCGTCACCCACCTCTAAAACGGGGACGGTCTTAAGTTCGTTAAGTTGCATGGTGTAACCATGCGGGATCAGCTGAGCTGGTACCGGAAAGATTAAGTTGCCGGAAGACGACACCAGATCGTGTCGCTCACCAGCGGCGCGATCGTGTTCGTCGATCGCGGCCACGCGCCCGCTCACCAGCCGCGAGATCGGAATTCGGTTCCAACTCGTGCACGAGATCGTGTCGCTCACCGGCCGCGCGGAGCGGAACTTAATCTTACCGGCACCAGCTCGTGCGATTTCGCGGCGTTCGACGCCGCAACTTAACGAACTTAAGACCGTCCCCAGGGGGAGCAGCGTCGCGCAGGCCGCACCGTGATCACGAGCGGCCTCGTCACCCACCTCTGAGTCTAGACGGGCGGACGGTTGTCCGCGTCCTTGTCGAGCGGCTGCTTCGTCGGGCGGAAGATCAGATCCATCTGCGGCCCCTTCTCGCCCTTGGAGTGATCGCCACGATCGCCCGGCTTCACGCCCGCCGGCGTCTCCCACGGGATCTTGACCTGCGGGAACCCGCGCGACGCTTCGTACATGTAGCGAGCCCACAGCGGCACGACCGTGATGTACGCGGCGTCGCTCTTGCCGAGCGCACGCTGCTTCTTGTCGTCGCCCATCCACACGAGCGTCGTGAACTTGGACGTGTACGCGATGAACGTCGTGTCGTGCGTCGCGCTCGACGTGCCGGTCTTGCCGGCAGCCGGGATGCCCGTCGCGCGCAGCACGTTCGCGAAGCCGTACTCGACCTCGGAGGCGAGCAGCTTCGACATGAGGTACGCGGAGCGCGCCGGGATCGCCTGCGGCGCCTCGATGCCGGCGAGTGCGGCGACGCGATCGAAGCGATCGGGCGCGACGAGCTGCGGATCGTCGACGGCGGTGTTGTCCTCGATCGTGTTGCCCGCACGGTCGAGGATGCGGCGCACGTAGACCCAGTCCTTCTCCTTGCCCTGCGGACGCGGCCACCACTTGCCGTTGCGCGCGAACACGGTGAACGCGCGCGCCATCTCGTCGAGCTTGCTGCAGGAGGCGCCGAGTGCGAGCGCGTCGTCGGCGAAGATCTTCGTCGAGAAGCCGAGCCGGCGCGCCCAGGACTCGACGTTCGTGGCGCCGAGGCGCTTGAACAGGTCGACCGACGGGATGTTCTTCGAGAACACGAGCGCGTACTCGAGCGTGACGTCGCCGTCCATCGTCTCGCCGAGGTTCGTCGGCGTCCATTCCTCGCCGGTGTCCGGGTCGACGATCTTGACCGGCACGTCGTTCAGGATCGTGTCGAAGCCGTAGCCCTGGTCGAGACCGAGCGCGTAGTAGATCGGCTTGTACGTCGAGCCCGGCTGGCGGCAGGCCTGGACCGCGCGGTTGAAGACGGAGCGATCGTAGTCGTAGCCGCCGACCATCGTGACGACGTAGCCGTTGTGGTGATCGGCCGTGAAGATCGTCGTCTGCGGGTGCGGCACCTGCTCGAGCTTGACGACGTCGGTGTTGCGGTTGTCCCACTCGTCGATCTTCCCGCTGCCGTAGACCCAGGCGGGGTTGTGCTGGTCGGGCAGGTGATACTCGCGATACTTGCCGACGGTGCGCGTCTCGCGCGAGACCCAGACGACGTAGCCGGTCTTGAGCGCCTGCGACGGGCTCTCGATCGTGTGGTCGTTCTCGGCGTTGCCAGGCTCCCACTTCGCGGCCCACGCCATGTTCTTGAGCGGCAGCGTGACGCGGCGGTCGCCGATCAGGAGCTCGGCCTTCTCGCCGGTGACCTTGTCGACGACCGCGAGGTAGCGCTTGCCCTTGACGAGCGGCGCCGTGCCATAGAGCTGCTTCTGGCGGGCGATGAACGTGTCGCGCGCGGCACCGTCGACGCGCCACTCGGGGCCGCGCCAGCCCTGGCGCTTGTCCTGGTGGTGCGCGCCGTAGTCGGCGTTCTCGTACGACGCGGCCTCCCACGTCGGCTCGGCGGCGGTCTCGACGCGCAGACCTTCGCTCGACAGCGCGTAGCGCTCGGTCATGTACCGGCGCACGTGCTCGGCGTAGTAGGGCATGCGATCGGGGAACACTTCCTTGTAGACGTCGAGCTGGATCGGCGCGGCCTTCGCCTTCTCGACGTCCGCCGCAGACGCGAAGCCATAGAGCGCCATCTTGTCGAGGACGACGTTGCGGCGATCCATCGCGATCTTGGGGCGGTGCACCGGCGAGTACGCCGTCGGCGCCTTCGCGAGGCCCGCGATCAGCGCGCACTCGGCGAGCGTCAGCTTGTCGAGCGGCTTCTGGAAGTAGTGGTGCGCGGCCGCCGCGACGCCCCACGCGCCGGCGCCGAGGTAGATCTGGTTGAGATAGACCGAGAGGATCGCGCGCTTGGAGTAGGTCGCCTCGAGGCGGCGCGCGAGGATCGCTTCCTTCGCCTTGCGCGAGAGCGACTTCTCCGCGCCGAGGAACTGCTTCGCGACCTGCTGCGTGATCGTCGAGCCGCCCTGCGCGAAGTCACCGGCGGTGATGTTCGTCCACAGCGCGCGCGCGATGCCCTTGAAGTAGATGCCGCGATGGTTGAAGTAGTCGTGATCCTCGACGGCGAGGAACGCGTCGACGAGCTGCTTCGGGATCTGCTCGTACGGCACGAACTCGCGCCACTCCTTCGCGAACTCGCCGAGCAGCGTGCCGTCGGCGGCGTAGATGCGCGACACGCTCGGCACGTGCTTGGCGTACGCGCCGAGATCGTGCGGCGTGCCCGGACCGACACCCTCGGTGCGCACCGAGAAGTAGCTGTAGAGGCACAGGCTGATGACGGTCGCCGCGGCGAGCCCGACGAGCGCGGCAAAGCCGTAGAGCTTGCCGATCCAGTAGGCGGTGCCACCGTCCGCGCGGTTGGCGACCTCGACCCGCGGGCGATCCGGCAGGCCTTCGATCGGAGCTACAACGTCGGACACAGCCGATGGATTCTAGCCATCGCGCGTCCGAAAGCAGCATCTGCTGCTACCCTCGTTGCGATGCGGTGGATTGGCCCACTCCTCGTCGGAATCTGCGTAGTTGCGTGCAAGGACCCGCCCGCAAAACCCCCCGGAGAGGGTGCAGCGCCCGCGCACGCTCCCGCCGCGCCCTCCGGCGCGCCTGCGAAAGCTTCCGCTCACGGGAGTCCAACGCTCCCCGAGCCGACAAATTCCGCCGATCGCGCGGGCATGTCGCCCGAGGACCGCGCGTGGGCCGACGCGACCGAGCAGGCGATCGCCGCGACCGCACCCGAGCTCGAGAACGTCGCGTGCGCCGGTCAGGCGTGCACCGCACTGCTCGCCGGCGACACCGACGCCGCGCTCGCGACCAAGACCGCCGCGCTGCAGTCCGACACGTCACTGCGCAGCGCGGGCGCGCTGTCGATCACGTTCGGCACGCCCGAAACGAAAAACGGCAGGCCGAGCCTGCCGGTCACGATCTCGTTCGAGCGCTAGGCGGTCGCGAGCGCGAGGTCCGCGATCGGCGAGTCGCCGGCGAGCTGGCCGAGACAGCGGACGAGGTGCGCGCGGATCTTGTGCTTCTTCGAGTAGACCGTCTTCAGGCTGATCTGCATCTCCGCCGCGATCTCGTCGGCCTCGAGGCCCTTCTGGTAGTACAGCTCGACGAACGTGCGGTCCTTGTCGGTGAAGTCCGAGAGCAGACCGTTCAGGTGATCCCAGCGCTCCTTCTCGATGAGCTGATCGAGCGGCGTGCGGTCGCACTCCTCGTGCGGATCGAGGACGCCATCGACCTTGTCGAGCAGCGGGCGACGGCCGGCGCTGCGCAGGAAGTCATAGGCCGCGTTGACCGAGATCATGCCGATCCACGAGCCGAGCTTCGTGCCGCGCGACGGGTTGTAGATGCGGAGCTTGTGCATGTCGTCACGCACGAGCTGCATCATCACGTCGGCGTAGATCTCGTCGAGGTCGGCGCTGCCGAGCGACGGCGCGTACTTCAGCGTCACCTTCGTGATGCAGCGGTAGATGAGCGGGCGATAGCGGCGGACCAGCTCGGCCCAGCCACGGGCATCACTACGCAACACCCAGCGAAGCAGCTCGCGGTCGGTCCACTCGGCGGGGTTCTTGGCAGATGCGCGGGCGAGAAGAGCCATCGGTTCCTCCGTTTCGGTGAGCCCATACAGCAACCGCGGTGCCACGCCTAACTCATCGGAATCATGGAGCGCACACCGCTGTGCGCCGGTGCCCCGCACCAAACTTTGGTGAAAACGACCAGGCCGGGGAAGTTCACCTTCCGGGGGTGCGTACTAGGTTCTTCCTCCGGATTCGGGAGTCGCCTCTGGTGCGCCGCGGACGCGTGATCTGAATCGGTTGTAGGTGGCGGTGCGCGTCGAACCACCGATCGCGCGGATTACGATTCGTCGCATGTTCGGTCCACACGACGGACGGCGCGTTCAGGTCCCCCCCTACCGCCGGATGATGGGCTTTCTCATGCGCGGGCGAAACGAGTCCGCGGTGTACTTCGAGCAGAAGCTCGATCTGTCGCGCACGCAGGTCTGGCTGAAGGAGCGCAACGGGCGCCTGTTCCATCTCATCCTCCACGCGCTCGCCGCGACCCTCCACGATCGGGAGCGCCTGAACCGCTTCACGGTCGGTCGCCGCACCTATCAGCGCGATGGCGTCTACCTGTCGTTCGCCGCGAAGAAGGCGATGGCGGACGACGCGCCGCTCGCGACCGTCAAGCGCCGGTTCGAGAAGGGCGAGTCATTCACCGCGCTCGAGACCGCGCTCGGCGGCGAGATCACCGAGGCGAAGTCCGACAAGAAGTCACACATCGACAAGGAGCTCTCGATCCTGCTCGCGCTCCCCGGCTTCCTGCTCGCGTTCTTGATCGGCGCGATGAAGCGGCTATACGCATGGGGCCTCGCGCCGCGCTCGCTCGTCGATACCGACCCGATGTACGCGAGCGCGTTCGTCGCGAACCTCGGCTCGATCAAGATCGACGCCGCTTATCACCACCTCTACGAGCACGGCAACTGCCCGCTGTTCGTCACGATCGGCCAGGTCACCGAGACCCCGGCCGTCGTCGACGGTCAGCTCGTCAGCCGGCCGACCCTGACGCTGCGCTACTCGTTCGACGAGCGCGTCGAGGATGGCCTCTATGCGGCGAGGTCGCTCAAGCTGCTCGCCGAGCGCGTCGAGGACCCGGCGAGCTGGATCGACGAGACGCGCGCGCGCGACGTCGCCTAGGCCTTCGCGACGGCGGCGTCCCACCGCGCGAGGTGCTCGGTGACCCACGCGCGATCCGTCGTCGGCTTGAACCGGCGCTGCTCGCGCCACGTCGCCTCGATCGCCTTCTGATCCTTCCACACGCCGGTGCCGAGGCCGGCGAGGAACGCGGCGCCGAGCGCGGTCGACTCGACGAGCTGCGGCCGCGCGATCTCGACACCGAGCACGTCGCTCTGGAACTGCATGAGCAGATCGTTCGCGGCGGCGCCGCCGTCGACCTTCAGCATCGTCAGCGGGCGGCCGGCGTCGCGCTGCATCGCGCGCAGGATGTCGACGTTCTGCAGCGCGATGCCCTC
Source organism: Pseudomonadota bacterium (assembly GCA_023386455.1). Classification (GTDB taxonomy): domain Bacteria; phylum Myxococcota_A; class Polyangia; order Haliangiales; family Haliangiaceae; genus JABFXX01. The sequence continues at coordinate 15,136 of JAEWJO010000235.1, forward strand.
GAGCGTCGCGCGGGCGAGGTGCGCCTTCGTCGTCCCGCGCGTGATGCCGGTGATCGACGCGCGCGCCTCGGGGCGCCAGTGCGGCGCGCCGAGGCCGGCGAATGCGGGGACGACGATCACGCCGCCCGAGTCGGGCACCGAGCGCGCGAGCTCCTCGATCTCGGACGCCTTCGTGATGAGGCCGAGGCCATCGCGCAGCCACTGGACCGCGGCGCCGGCGATGAACGCCGACCCCTCGAGCGCGTAGCGCAGCTCGCCGGTCGACAGCTTCCACGCGACGGTGGTGAGCAGGCCCGAGGTCGACTGCACGGGCGTGTCGCCGGTGTTCATCAGGATGAACGCGCCGGTGCCGTAGGTGCACTTGGCGTCGCCGGGTGCGAAGCAGGCCTGACCGAACAGGGCCGACTGCTGATCGCCGGCGAGGCCCGCGATCGGGACGGCGTCGGCGAGGCCGGGGACGCCCTTCGTCACGCCGCACGTGCCCGACGATGGGACGACCTCGGGGAGCAGGGCGCGCGGGACGCCGAGCATCTCGCAGAGCTCGTCGCTCCACGCGAGGTCGTGGATGTCGAACAGCAGCGTGCGCGACGCGTTCGTCACGTCGGTCGCGTGGACGCGGCCGCCGGTGAGCCGCCACAGGAGATACGAGTCGACCGTGCCGAACGCGAGCGAGCCGCTCCGCGCGGCGGCCGCCATGCCGGGCACGTTGTGCAGCATCCAGCTGACCTTCGTGCCGGAGAAGTACGGATCGATCGTGAGCCCGGTGAGCTGCTTGACGCGCGCTTCCTTGCCGCTGGCCGTGAGCTCGGCGCAGCGATCGGCGGTGCGGCGATCCTGCCAGACGATCGCGTTGTGCGTGGCCTTGCCCGTCGAGCGATCCCAGATCACCGACGTCTCGCGCTGGTTCGTGATGCCGATCGCGGCGACCGATGCCGCGTCGATGCCCTTCATCGCCTGGCCGAGCGCATCGAGCACCGAGGCCCAGATGTCCTCCGGATCGTGCTCGACCCAGCCGGGCTGGGGATAGATCTGGCGGAACTCGCGGTAGCCACGGCCGCGAACTTCGAGCTTCTCGTCGAGGACGAGGACGGTGGAGCCGGTGGTGCCCTGGTCGATCGCGATCACGTGCCTCATGGGGCCGACCATAGATCAGCCCGCGGCCGAGATCAGGCCGTGGGGACGTGGCGTCGCAAGAAGTGGACGACCTCGGCGGCGACGATGTCGCGCTCGACGTCGTTCGCGATCACGTGATAGCTGCGCGGCAGGATCCGGGTCCGCACCGCGTTCACGCGCGCGGCGATCCGGTGGGCGCACGCGACGGGAGCGGTGTGGTCCTGCTGCGCGTGGACGACGAGCACCGGTTGCTTCACCTTGTCGAGCTCGGGCTCGACCAGCCGCATGAAGCGCGCGAGCTCGCCGAGTGCGCGGACCGGGATCGCCGGATAGCCGGGGCTCTCCGCCCGGACCTTCGGGTCGCGTATGTCGGAGCCGCCGATCTTCGGGATCGCTCTCAGGTGCGGGGCGTACTTCGCGATCGCTCCGGTCATCGCCCACTCGGAGACCTTCGCCGACAGACCCTCGAGCCACAGCGGGGCGGCGAGCGTCGCGACGCCCGCGACCTCGGGACGCTTGCTCGCGAGGTGGAGCGAGAGCAGGCCGCCGAGCGACATCCCGACGACCGCGACGCGGCGACACGACAGGCGCATCGCGTCGAACGCGTCCTCGACCGCATCGGCCCAGTCGGTCCATCGGGTAGCGTCGAGGTCTTCGAGGCGCGTGCCGTGACCGGGGAGCCGGACGCCGTGCACCGGAAATCCCGCACGCGAGATTTCACCTCCGAGATACCGCATGTCGTACGGAGTCCCGGTGAATCCATGAACGCAGACGACTCCGACGGAGGCGTCTCCGTCGAGATCGAACGGTTCGGCCAGTGCCACGCGCGGTGAGTTATCACACCGGTGCTCACATTGACAGTTGGCCGTGGGTGCGCTTGGATCGAAAGGATCACGACGGGTTGCGTGCTCGCGTGGACAGAGTGCAATGAGCGAGTGGAAGACCCGCATTACCAAGGTCCAGGTCGTCAAACCGGCCAAGGAGAGTGGCGAGGCCTGCCTCGTCCTCATCTATCCGCCGGGGCCCGACATGGGAAAGCGGTTCGCTCTCACCCGCAACGAGATCGTCCTCGGTCGCGGCGCTGACTGCGACATCCAGGTCGATCGCGACTCGGTGTCGCGCCGTCACGCGCGCGTGTTCCGCAGCGGCGACTCGTGGTCGGTCGAGGATCTCCAGTCGACCAACGGCAGCTACGTCAACGACGTGCCCGTCACGAAGAGCGTGCTGCGCGACGCCGACTTCCTGAAGATCGGCGCCGCGATCTTCAAGTTCCTCACGGGCGCTGGCGTCGAGGCCAGCTACCACGAGGAGATCTACAAGATGACGATCGTGGACGCCCTGACCGGCGCCCACAACAAGCGCTACTTCCTCGAGTTCCTCGAGCGCGAGATCGCACGGTGCGCGCGCTATCGCCGGCCGCTGTCGCTGCTCATGTTCGACATCGACCACTTCAAGGCGATCAACGACAAGCACGGTCACCTCACCGGCGACTACGTGCTGCGCGAGATGTCACGCCGCCTGCTCGGGCGCGTTCGTCGCGAGGAGCTGCTCGCACGCTACGGCGGCGAGGAGTTCGCGGCCGTGCTCCCCGAGACCGACCTGACCGGCGCCCGCACGTTCGGCGAGCAGATCCGCCGGCTCGTCGCGGACCAGCCGTTCGAGTACGAGGGCGACAAGTTCGAGGTGACGGTCTCCGTCGGCGTCGCGTGCGTCGAGGGTGAGGACGTCGACGTGACGAGCTTCATCAAGATCGCGGACGACCACTTGTATCGCGCCAAGCGCGAGGGTCGCAATCGCGTCGTCGGCTGAGCACGCCGACGTTCCGCTACTCCATCAGGTGGTCGATGTAATACGACCGGCCGCGGACGAACTCCGCGGTGACGCCGAACACGCTGACGGCCGCGGCGACGATCGACAGCGGCATCGCCTGATCCTTCAGGACGAGCGCGCCGCCGAGGAGGATCGACACGCCGAGCACGCGACCGCCCCACGCGAGCGCGAGCGTCGCGGCCTTGTGGTGCGAGAGCAGATTATCGAGGCCGCCGACCGCGAGCTCGAACGCGAGGATCGTGAAGATCGTCCAGCGCGGCGCGTCGGTGTAGACGAGCACGGCGAACACCAGGATCGGTAGCGACAGCGAGCCGATCACGCGCACGCCGTCGGCGCGGGCGAAGTCGCCGCGGCCGCGCAGCTGGCGCCAGCCGACCATGATGTAGTCGATCGCGCTGATCCAGGTGATGCCGACGACGCCGAACATCAGCGCACGCGGCGCCCACTCTTCCTTGTAGAGGTACACCGCGAGGAGCGCGAGGAAGCAGCCGGTCATCACGAACGAGCCGCGCCACAGCTTCTTCTTGGTGAACCAGTGAATCACCATGGCGATCATCGGGACGACGGCGCCGGCGGTGAACAGGCCGAGGAGCCAGGCCTTGTTCTCGATCAGCGGGAAGAGCAGCATGATGCCGATGCCCTGCATCTGCGCCCACGTCTTGGCCTTCGCGATGTAGCTCGTCTTCAGCGACAGGTTGCGCTGCTCGTACGCCGAGCGCAGCGCGGTGATGAAGAACTCGCGCGTGAACATCAGCGCGCACGCCCACCACGGAATCAGGCCGATGTCCGCGAACGGCGTGTACGCGAACGCGATGAAGATCTTGTCGGCGATCGGATCGAGGAGGCCGCCGAGCACGGTCGGGCCGTACTTGCGCGCGAGCATGCCGTCGACCCAGTCTGTGCAGCCGATGATCGTGCCGGCGATCAGCGCGCTCCACATGTACGCGTTGCCCTTGTAGCCAGACTCCGCGCCCTGGTAGATGAGCCAGCTGAGGAGCGGCATGGGGATCAGGCGCGCCAGGGTCACCTGGTTCGCCGTGATCAAGGGCTTGCCCTTTGGAGGCACGGGCCGACCCTATCAAAGACCTCCTCGGAACGCGATCCCACGCGGCGCGGTCACTGCACCTGGCCGCTGTCGTCCGTCGTGACGCAGTTGACCTTTACGTGAATATCGGAGGAGGGGACGACGCCCCCGCGGTCGATGACGAGCTTGTCGTGGCTCGGGGTGTAGAAGCACTTGGTGGGATCCTTGTCGATCTTCCAGCACGGGATCCGGCCCGCGCCGCACTGCGGGATGATCGCCAGCTCCTGGTCTCCGCCATTCGGCAGCGACCGCCAGTCGCTGACCGCGCAGTCGGCCTGCAGGCCGTCCGCGACGGGATCCAGATCGGCGACCTCCGACTCGAAGCAGTAGTCGCCGAACGAGCGCTTGAGCGTCGCGCCGATGTCGACGAGCGCCTGCGAGAGGTCGGCGCCGCAGATCGACGTGCGCACGTGGTTCTCGAACTGCTCGAGGAAGTCGTTCGTACGGACCGCCGGGAATGCGTCCTGGTCGCCGTACTCGCACGAGGGCGCGAGGATCGGCTTGCCTGCATTCGTCGTGATCTTGAACTTGTCTGGATCGCCGACGATGCCGGCGACGATCACGTCCTTCGCGGGTGCGGCCTTGAGGCTCTTGAGGTAGTCGACGTAGCTGTCGACGCTGTTGAGGTATTCCGAGCTCTCCTTCGCGTGGCAGCCGGTCTTCTCGCCCGGCGCCGTGAGATCGGAACCGGTGTCGCACTCGACGCCGGACGACGTGCAGCGGAAGTTGACGACCTCGCCGTCGGTCGAGCCCTCGAACAGCGACTTGTGCGCGAGCGAGCAGTCGTCCTCGTCGGCGATCACGATCACGGCGAGCTTCGCGTTCTTGCGTACGAAGCCCGCGTTGACCGGGTTCTCGAGCGCGCGGCGGATCGAGCCGAGGTGCTGCTCGATGCCGCAGCCGTCCTTGCCGACGTTCGCGATCGTCGAGAACGCGTCGCCCAGCGTGCCGCTGTAGTTGCGGACACGCGAGCCACCCGTGCCCTCCTCGTCGACGATGAACCGGCCGTTGATCAGCGCGGGCGCCGTGCGCAGCGCTCCGTCGTCGCCGCTCGCCGCGCACGACGTGCCGAACGACGCGGTTCCGACGCCGTCGTTCGCGTGCTGGCCGTAGTTCGAGGTCGCGACGCCGATGTGCACGTTCGGAATCCCACCGTCGAGCGTCTCGAGCACCGACATGAACCCGCCGAAGTTCGCGCGCAGCGACGCCTGCTCGGCCTCCATCGATAGCGAGTCGTCGATGAGGAACAGGATGTCGACGTCGCGGTTGGGCACCGCCGGCAGGTCCTTCGACTCGACCGTTCCCTGCACGGGATAGACGGATGCGATCGGACGATCGGGGCAGCCGGCCAGCGCGAGCGCGAGAAGAGAGAGCCGTGTGCGTTGCATGCCCGTTCGTGTCGGGCGCGCCGCACATCCATCACCGAAAACGAAAACGGCGCGGAAGCCCGCGCCGTCTCAGCACCAGAGTGGTGTGCCTACTCTTCGGTGACGCAGTACGAGATGACGTGCGTGTCGGGCGCGGGCGCCTGCGCGCGCTCGATCTTGAGCGTCAGGTGATCGCCTTCCATGCAGTTCATCGCGTCCGTCTGGATCGACCAGCACGGCTTGTTCGACGACGACGCCGGCGTCGCCGCGTTGTTGCACTGCGGGAGCACCGTCTCGCTCTGGTTCGACTTGCCGAAGTTCGTGACGTCGGACACCGAGCAGTCGTACTGGTTGCCGTCCGTGTCGGGATCGACGTCGGCGAGCTTGCCTTCGATGCACGGCGAGCCGATGACCGTACGGAGCAGCTGAGCGATCTGCGTGAGACCACCCGAGAGGTCCTGCTGGCAGATCGTCGAGAACGTGCTGCGGTTCGGGAACGAGTCGAGGAACTGCTTCAGGCGGATCGACGGGTCGGCGACCTCGGGGCCGCTCGCACCGACGTACGAGCACGAGTGCGCGACGGCAGGAATCGGCGTGCTGGTTCCGGGTGCATTACGGAGCTCGACCTCGTACGGCATCGTCGGGCCGGCGATACCGGCGACGATCACGTTCGCCGGGTCGCTCTTGAGACCCTTGAAGAACGAGACGTACTCGCTGATCTTCGTCAGGTACTGCGAGTTGTCGTACGACGTGCAGCCGCCCTTGGGGCCGATCTGGTTCATCTGCGTCGAGTCCGCGCCGCCCGTCGTGCAGACGTGGCCGAACCGGTTGCAGCGGAACGACTGCAGAGGCCCGAGCGCGTTCGTGTCGCTGCTGAGCAGCGTCGAGTGCGCCATCGAGCAGTCATCTTCGTCCTGGATGAAGATGATCGCGAGGTACGCGTTCTGGCGGATGAAGCCCGCGTTCATCGGGTTCTGGTTGACCGCGCGCTTGGCAGCCTCGATGTGCTGCTCGAAGCCGCAGCCACTGGCGCCGATGCTCGCGAGCGCCGAGAACGCCGCCTCGAGCGCACCCGTATAGTTCTTGGTGCGCGAGCCGTCGGTGTTCTTCGTGTCGCTGATGTAATTGCCCTGGACGAGCGTGCTGGTCGCGGTGCCGAGCTGCAGGTTGCCGCTCTTGCCGTTGCCGTTGCACGAGCCCTGGCCCGAGCCGATGCCTGGACCCGCGGTCGCGTCGGCGGCGCCCTTCGTCCCGAGGTCGGAGCTGACGACGCCGAGGTGGACGTTCGGCAGACCGCCTTCGATCGTGTTCAGGACGTTGATGAAGTTCGGGAAGTTCGCCTTCAGGTTGTTCTGCTTGTCGAGCATCGACGGCGAGTCGTCGATGACAAACAGGATGTCGATGTCTCGGTTCACCGAGACGGGAATGTCTTTGTACTCGACGCGACCCTGCTGAGGAGTGACCTCGGAGATCGTGCGGTCTGGACAGGCGGTGAGCAGACCGAGTGCGGTCAGCCCCAGGATCGAAGTTGTACGAACGGCGTTGCGCATTGGCGCACCTCCAGTGCTCGTGCAGCATAGAGCAAGTGCCCCGCCAAGTTGAAGTCCGAGCAGTTCTAAACGCTTACTTCAGCGCGGCGCGTTGTTAGCCGCCAACTTTGTTGGCGATCTGGATCGGTTGTTGGCGGAAAACCCGAGGGTTTCCGATCACTTCACCACGCACTGTCCCCGGATCTCGGGGTGATACGGGTCACCGAACCCGTGCCGCAGTGCTCGACAGCGCCCTGGTCGACGCTCGACCCAGCAGGCCGCCGGGCGCCTCGGCAGAACGGGCTCGAGCCAGGTCGAGCGCGCCGGGATGCAGGGCAGCGCGAGGATCGACGCCCGCAGATGAACTGCTGCAGATCGCTTCGTCGCCGGCTGACATTCGAGCAGCTCCGCGAGCGCGGAAGCGTGCCGCTGAAGTCCTCTCGTGCGCGAGCGCGAGGATCGGCATGCGCGCGAAACATTCGCAGCACCAGCGCCGCGGCGCGCGAGCTTCCACGTGATTGCCGCTACCCCGACGCCAACCGGCTTGGGGATTCGGCAACGCATCGACGTGCTACGATTTTTCTGTGACGAGCACAGCCACCCCGGGGGGTGCGGTGCAGCAGGTCCTCGTGCTCGCGCCCGACGACGAAGGCCGGCGTGCGCTCGTCGGCGTGCTCGCGCAGCGCGGGCTCGCAGTCGCGGTCGCCGGCGATCTCGAGACGGTGCGCAAGCACGTCGCATCGGCGAGCTGCGACGCGGTGATCGCCGCGAGCGACCTCGCCGAGGAGGTCGTCGCGCTCGACGCTGCACCACCGGTGATCGCGGTCGCGCGCACGCGCGATGTCGCCGCGGTGACGTCGGTGCTCGCGGCGGGCGCCGTCGACGTCATCACCGAGCCCGTCGACGATCTCGCGATCACGCTCGCGCTGCGGCGGGTTGTCGTCGAGCGACGCCCTCGCACGAATGGCAGCACCAACGGCAACGGCCACGCGAGTGCGAAGGGCTCGATCACGGCGCCGGAGATCATCGGTGACGGCACCGCGATGACGAAGCTGAAGTCGACGATCAAGATCGTCGCGCCGACGCGCACGACGGTGCTGATCCTCGGCGAGAGCGGCACGGGCAAGGAGCTCGTCGCGCGCGCGATCCACGATGCATCGCCACGCCGTGCGAAGCGGTTCGTCGCGATCAACTGCGCCGCGATCCCCGGCACGCTGCTCGAGACCGAGCTGTTCGGTCACGTGCGCGGCGCGTTCACCGACGCCGTGCGCGACAAGGCCGGGCTGTTCGAGGACGCCGATGGCGGCACGCTGTTTCTCGACGAGGTCGGCGAGCTGCCGATCCCGCTCCAGGCAAAGCTCTTGCGCGCGCTGCAGGAGTCGGAGATCCGGCGCGTCGGCGACAGCACGTCGATCAAGGTCGACGTCCGGCTGATCGCGGCGACGCTGCGCGACCTCTCCGAGGAAGTCGCAGCCGGGAGATTCCGCGAGGATCTCTACTACCGTCTGAACGTCCTCCCCGTCGCGGTGCCGGCGCTACGCGATCGCGCGGAGGACATCCCGCAGCTCGCGCGATTCTTCGCGATGCGGCATGCGGAGCGACATCACCGGACGGCCTCGCTGTCCGACGTCGGGATCGAGGCACTGGCGCGCCAGCCCTGGCCGGGTAACGTACGGGAGCTGGAGAACGTCATCGAACGTGCGCTCGTCCTCTCCGACGGGCCGGAGATCGATGTCGAATTCCTGGGTACGGGGAGCGAGCGCGGCGGGGCCCGGAAGGGGCAGGCGGGGGCGAGCGCCGTCGACGATCAGGAGCTATCCATCAAGAAGGCCACACGATCTCTGGAGCAAGACCTCATCCGGCGCGCGCTCGAAGTGACGTCGGGAAACCGGACGAATGCGGCCAAGCTCCTCGAGATCAGCCACCGTGCCCTGCTCTACAAGATGAAGGAGTACGGCATTTCCTGACTTACGTAAGCGCGAGTGTTTTTGGAGTTCGCGCCGCGGCATGACAAAATTTTCTGCCGCAGAGGTTCCATGGCGAAACAGTGCATCGGGCTCGATATTGGCTCTTCCGCAGTGAAGGCCGTGCAGCTCAAGAAGAAGGGGTCTTCTTGGGCGTTGCAGGCGTTCGGCATGCAGCCGCTCGTCCCGCAGACGATCGTCGACGGGACGATCATGGATCAGACGGCCGTGACCGATGCGATCCGCCAGCTATGGGGCCGGCTGAAGCTACGCACGAAGGAAGTCGCGATCGCGATCGCGGGTCACTCGGTGATCATCAAGAAGATCACGGTGCCGATGATGAAGCCCGACGAGCTCGCGGCGAACATCCGCAACGAGGCCGAGCATCACATCCCGTTCGGACGCGATGACGTCGAGATCGACTATCACGTCACGAACCCGATGACCGCGAGCGGTCAGACGGAGCTGTTGCTCGTCGCCGCGAAGAAGGAAGTCGTGTCCGACTACGTGCAGGTCGTGCGCGACGCGGGCCTGTCGCCGCAGGTCGTCGACGTCGCCGCGTTCGCGAGCCAGAACGGCTTCGAGGCGAACTACCCGCTCGACCCGCGCGAGACGATCGTGCTCGTCAACATCGGCGCGGCGATCTCGAACATCAACATCGTGCGCAGCGGCGTGTCGCTGTTCACGCGCGACGTGACGATCGGTGGCAACGCGTTCACCGAGGAGATCCAGAAGCAGATGGGCATCGCCGCCGACGAGGCCGAGGCCTACAAGGTCGGCGGCAGCCAGACCGAGGACGGCGTCGTCCCGCAGGAGGTCATCCGCGTGATGGAGGGTGTCTCCGAGGTGATGGCGGGCGAGTTCCAGCGCTCGCTCGACTTCTTCCTCGCGACGACCGCCGACGCGAACGTCACGCGCATCGTGCTCGCGGGCGGCAGCAGCAAGGTCGCGTCGCTGCATCGCGCGATCGAGCGCCGCTCGCGCTTGCCGCTCGAGGTTGCCGACGCGTGGAAGCGCGTCGAGATCGATCCATCTCTCGACCGAAACTATCTGGCGGCACACTCGCCCGAGGCGCTGATCGGCGTCGGGCTCTCGATGCGCGCAGCGGGAGACAAGTAGATGATCAAGATCAACTTACTCCCCCAGAAACGCGCGAAGAAGCGCGTCTCGGTGCGCGAGCCCGGCTCGAAGGACATCGTCGTCGGCGCGGCCGCGCTGGCCGGTGCCGCGGCGCTCGTGTTCGTGCTCGTCGATCAGCCGCGGCGGTCGAAGCTGTCGGATCTGCGCGAGGCCAACGGCCAGCTCGCGCAGGAGATCGCGGCGAAGAACGAGGAGCTCAAGGGCTACGCCGAGCTGAAGAAGGCGGCCGACGAGGCCGACGAGCGTGCGAAGTCGATCAACCGCCTGATGTCCGCGAAGGTCGTCCCGGCGAACGTGCTGCACGAGCTCGGCGAGATCGTGACGCCGGGCCACCTGCCGACGATGACGGAGGAGACCGCGCGCAAGACCGGCAACGGCCCGCAGAGCGATCCGAACCGCCGCTTCGACCTCGCGTGGGATCCGTCGAAGATCTGGATCACGTCGTTCACCGACAACGCGAAGGACGGCTCGTTCAAGCTCGAGGGCAACGCGCAGGCCCAGACCGATATCGTCCAGCTGTCGAAGCGCCTCCAGGCTTCGGCGTACTTCGAGAACGCGTCGCAGGTGCTCGAGGAGCGCCAGAGCGATCGCGATACGGGCATCACGTACTACCGGTTCGTGATCACCGGAAAGGTGGCCTACTAGATGGCGGCCATGGCTGACTTCGCTCGCTTGCCGACGCGGCAGAAGGTGATGGTCTTCGCCGTCATCGGTCTGTTGTTCGGTCTTCTGTACTGGCAGTTCGTCTACAAGGGCCTCGAGGAGGACCTCGCGAACGCGCGTGGCGAGAACGAGACGCAGAGCGAGCTCAACAAGAAGCTCGAGCGCGACATCCCCGAGTATCAGAAGCTGAAGACGCGGATGAACACGCTGCAGAAGATCGTCGACGAGAACCAGAAGGCGCTGCCGACCGAGGCCGAGCTGCCGGCGTTCTTCGAGACGCTGAACCGCAAGGTGCTCGAGTCGGGCGTCGAGGTCGTGCGCAGCCAGCAGCGCGCGGAGCAAAAGATCGAGACGTTCGTGAAGGTGCCGATCGAGTACGAGATCCAGGGCACGTTCCTGCAGATCAAGAAGTTCTTCGCGTCGCTCGTGCCGAAGAAGGAGAAGCCGGGCGATCCGAACGCGACCGGCGATCAGGTCGAGGAGCGCGAGCGCATCGTGTCGATCGAGAACCTCTCGCTCACGCAGCCCATCGTCCGCAACCGCGAGATTCGCCTCACCGCGAAGTTCACGGCATCGACGTATCGCCAGGAAGAGAAGAAGGATCCGAACGCGAAGCCGCCGAAGGCAGCGGCTGCAGCGGCGCCCGCGGCCCCGCCCGCACCGGCGTCGACGCCGAGGGGCGCGAAGCAGCAGACCGAGAGCGCGCTCGACAAGGGCGCGCAGCGCAACGGCAACGCGACCGGCGTCGAGGAAGCCAAGACGCCGGCCGGCTCGGGTACCGATCGCATGAAGGGAGGCCTGTGATGCGCGTAGCACCTCTCGTCGTGCTGCTCCTGCTCGCCGCGTGTGGCGAGGACGAGGCGCCGCCGCCTCCCGCGAAGCCCGCCGCCGCCACGCCGGGTGGCGCTGCCGCCAAGCCGGGCGCCAAGGGCAAGACCGCGGCCCTGACGCCGCGCGTTCATGTCGAGGAGAAGGTCGTCTGCCCGGTGCCCGAGAAGTCGAGCGGGCCGAGCTGCAACAAGGACGCGCCGGCGTGCGATCCGGGGCTGTTCTGCCTCGAGGTCAACACCGGTAAGTGGTCGTGCGAGCCGTGCCCCGAGCGCGACAGCATCCGCCACGAGTTCAAGGATCGAGACTTCGTCGCCGATCAGAGCCGCGATCCGTTCCAGTCGTTCGTGATCGTCCAGAAGGGCCTCGAGGAGCCGGTCGAGACGAAACGCGAACCCGGCCCGTGTACGCGGCAGGATCAGTTCGTCGCGACGAACTACAGCTACCTGGACCTCCGCCTGGTCGGCATCGTCGCCCAGGGCACCCAGCGTAAGGCGCTCATGATGGACCGTGGCAACGTCGGTCAGATCATCAAGCGCGGCGACTGCGTCGGCAAGGAGAAGGCGGTCGTGAAGGACATCGGCACGGGGTTCATCACGTTCGTGGTGGCCTACGACGCCGACGGCGCGACGCCGAACCGTCAGCCGCAGGAGCGCACCGTGCAGCTCCACCCGAAGGGGCTCGTCGTCGCGCCACAGCCCGATTTCGATTCGCAGCAGCCCGCGGCGCCGCTCGTCGCGCCGGGCTCGGCCGCGCCCGGCACCCCGCCGGTGATCGCGCCTTGATCGAAAATTTGTGATCTGGCCTCGGGCCGGGCGACAATTTTTTTTGCCGCGCGGCTGATCGCGAGGGAACGGCGTCTTTCGAGACGCAGCGCTCTCCGTCCGTCCGCGCCAGCAGGAGTCGCCATGACCATGAGCTCGAGGAACTTGCTTGCCGCTGCCGCGATGATCGTCGCGCTCGGTACGTCTCCGCGTGTGTGGGCCGACAGGAACGAGGTCCGCGCGGTGGCGTTCAGCGAAGATGCTGGTGTCACACAGGTGCACGTACGCGGCGCGCAGACGCCGACGTTCACCGTCTACAAGCTCGAACGACCGAGTCGCGTCGTCATCGATCTTCCGCAGGCGAAGCTCGCCGACGTGCTGAAGGGTCACGACACGAGCGCCACCGTCGAGGCGAACACGTGGGCGGTCTCGACGATCGCGGCGCAGCAGCTCGACGACGGCGCGGTGCGCGTCATCGTCACGCTCGCGCGACCCGGTCGCTATGACGTGAAGACCGACGGGAACGATGTCGTCGTCAGCGTGATGCCGCGCGATGCGGCGCCGAAGACGGCGAACCCCGCCGACCTCGCGCGCATGCAGGCGGAGAACGATCAGGCGAAGAAGCAGGCGCGCGCGGCCGAGCAGGCACGCGCGGCGGCCGAGAAGTCGAGCGAGACCGCGACCGCGACGGCGAAGCAGAGCCGGGCGGAGGCGGATGCGGCGAAGGCGGAGGCCGAGCGCCTGCGCAAGGTCGCCGCGGATCAGGGGGCGCGCGCGGAGGCCGCGCAGAAGGCGGTCGAGGCGGCGAAGAAGCTCGCGCAGAACAGCGCGGCGAATGCTGCAGACCTCGCGCGCGCGAAGCAGAACGCGCAGGCCGCGAACGACGAGGCGGCGCGGGCGAAGGCCCAGGCCGCGAAGGCGAGCTCCGAGGCCGAGGCCGCGAAGAAGGCGTCGGCACTCGCGCAGGTCCAGGCCGAGCGGGCGCGTGTCACCGCCGAGCAGGCTCGCCTCGATGCGCTCGCCGAGGCGGCGGTCGCGAAGTCCGATGCCGCGAAGGCGCGCGACGAGATGACGAAGGCGCAGGCCGCGAAGGCGACCGCCGAGGCCGATGCGGTCAAGACGCGCGCCGAGGCGAAGTCCGATGTCGCGCGTGCGCAGGCGGAAGCCCAGGAGCTGGTCGCGAAGTCGCGCGCCGAGGCCGAGGCCGCGAAGCGGCAGGCCGCACAGGCGATGACGCTCGCGGAGCGCACGAAGGTCGAGGCCGAGCAGGCGCGCAAGGATGCGGCGATGGCGAAGACCGAGAGCGCGCGCGCCAAGGGCGATGCCGAGACCGCGCGTGCCGAGGCGGCACGGGCGAAGAGCGATGCCGAGGCGATGCGCGCACAGGCCGAGCAGGCTCGCGTCGCGGCCGCGGCCGACAAGCGCCAGGCCGAGGCCGATAAGCAGAACGCCGAGAAGTTGATGAAGGACGCGAGGAGCCAGCTCGCGCAGCTCGACAAGAAGTCGCGCGACGCGCAGGCCCTCGAGGATCAGGCGCGGACCGCACTCGCCGCCGCACAGGCGCGCGAGGAGTCTGCGCGGGAGACTGCCGCCCGCGCGCTCGACGAGCGC
>JAEWJO010000242.1 GCA_023386455.1 Pseudomonadota bacterium
CCGTGGGCATGGCGGTGACGCTGACCGTCACGATCACGGCCGCCGACTGGGCGCCGTTCGACACGCTCGAGGTGTTCGCGAACACGACTCCCGATGCCGTCGGTAAGGACGACGTCACGGTGCTCACGCCGGTCAAGTGCTGGACGAGCCGCACGCTCGGCTCGCTCGCCGCGAAGGACCCGTGCGCGACCGCCCCACTCGCCGCCGAGGCGATGACCGTGACGCTCGCGACGCTGCCGGGCCCCGGTGGCTACAAGCGCTACGAGGCGACGGTGCAGGTCACGCTCGACGCGACCGACATCGCCGCCGCGACGCGTAGCGGCGCGACGGGCAGCGACGCGTGGCTCGTGTTTCGTGCGCGCGGCGACCGCGGGATTTTCCCGATCTTGCTGAAGAGCGACACGATCTCGGCGACGACGATGCCCGCACTCCTCGGTGGTGACATCACTGCGATCAACAACGTACTCGCGGGCCACGGAGTTCCCGCAGAGGCCTTCACCGCACCTGTGTTCGTGGACTTCGACGGCGGCGGTTACCGTGCGCCGTTTGCGCCCTAGCCCGGCCTAGGGCTCGTGCTATCAAAGACAAAAGGTACCGCATGGATCAGTCGATCTGGGAGCTCTTGAACCACGGTGGCGGCGCGATGTGGGTCGTCGTCGCGTTCTCCGTGATCGCACTCGCGGTCGCGATCGAACGCTCGGTGGCACAGTGGAAGTTTGTCACCCGCGCTCGCGCGCTCGGTGACACCGTGACGCGCTGCCTGTCGCGCGGCGCGCTCGAGGAGGGTCGCTCCGCCTGCGAGCGTTCGCCATCGCCGATCGCGGACGTGTTCCTCGTCGGCTACGAGCGACTCGGTCGGGCAAAGCCCGAGCACGTCCTCACCGCCGTTCATCGCGAGCGACTCCGCGTCAACCAGGACCTGCGCTCGCGCCTGTGGATGCTCGGTACGATCGGTGCGACCGCGCCGTTCGTCGGCCTCTTCGGCACCGTCGTCGGCATCATGTCCGCGATGGGTGGCTTCAAGGGCGACGAGGAAGTGAAGTTCTCGATGGTGTCCGGCCCGATCTCCGAGGCCCTCATCGTCACCGCCGCCGGTATTCTCGTCGCCGTCGAGGCCGTCATCCTGTTCAACTTCTTCTCGCAGCGCGCGAGCCGCATCGCGACCGAGATGAAGCTGCTGACGGACGAGTTCCTCGAGCTGCTGCTCGTCGAGCCCGGCGATTCGCAGCCGAGCCGCGCGAAGAAGACCGACAAAACCGAAGACAAGACTGACGCGAAGGCCGACAAGGCCCGCACGAAGGGTGATGGCGATGGCGATCGGGAAGCTGCCTGATCAAGACGCGGGTGATGAGGAAGGCGGTGGAGACTCGATCTTCGCCGAGATCAACATCACGCCGCTCACCGACGTCTTCCTCGTCATGGTGATCATCTTCATGGTGAGTGCGCTCGCCGTGCAGGTCGAGGCTCGCCAGGAGAAGAAGAAGGTCGCCGAGGCGCAGGAGCAGAGCGAGGTCGAGAAGCGCTCGGGCCTCAAGGTCAACCTCCCGCAGGGCCAGGCCCAGGAGATCGATCCGTCGAAGGCGTCGCTCGTGCTCGTCATCCCGCTCCAGGGCGATGTCGATGTCGGCGGCAAGCGCATCGCCGACGGTGACCTCGACAACCTGTTCCGCGCCGCGTTCTCGCGCGACAAGAGCACGCAGGTCGTGCTCAAGGCCGACAAGGGTGTGCCGCACGGTCGCGTCGTGAACATCATGGAGCGCGCGAAGCAGGCTGGTCTGACGCGCCTCGCGATCGGTACGAGCGGCGGCTAAGCCGGCCGCATCCTCGCGAGCACGGCTGCCGCGTCGAGCGTGCGCTGGTAGAGCAACGCCTCCGCCGGAGGCGCATCGTCCGCGCACGCGCGCGCCTCGTCGATGCACAGGATGACGTTCGCGCGCCCGTAGCCGCGCAGCTTCCGCTCGAGGTACGGCGTCGTCCAGAACCCGACGAGCTCGACGAGCCACCGCTCGCCGGCGATCTCGACCGCGAGGTCCGGAGCTGCGAGCGCGTGGCCGGTCGCCGTCGCGGCAGGCGCGAGCATCACCGACGACGCGGGATCGCTCGCCGCGGCCGTGCGCGAGGAGCGACCCGGCTCGAGGCCCAGGAGTCGCGCGAGCTGGCCGGCGAGCCTCGTCGCCGCGCGCGAGACGCCGCCGAGCTCGACCGGCGGCTCCGGCAGCAGCACCGGCGAGCGCGCGTGCGTCTCGTACGCGCCGTAGTCGTTCTGGCCCGCGACGACGAGGTCGAACCGGTCGCACGCCGCGAGCAGGGGGACGATGCCGCTGATCGCGCGGCCGTAGACCGCCGTGCGATGGCAGAGCGCGAGCGGCCCGATGATCTCGGCGATCGTCTCGCCGCCCGCACCGATCGACGGCGACACCAGGAGCCCGCGCGCGTTCGCTGCACGCAGCAGCGGACCGGCGTCACCCCACACGCGGATCGTCACCGCGTGGGCACGCCGCACCGCCTTCTGGAGCAGGAACAGATTCGCATGCGCGGCGATCTCCGCCTCGGACAGCGAGCCCCGAAGCTCGATCGGCCGCTCGCGCGGGACGTCGGACCAGAGCAGCGTCTCGAACGCATCCGGCGTCACCGCGAGCGCCTTCGCCGCGGCCTCGACGCGCGCGGCACGGTCGGCGGCGTCCAGTGCCGGCGCGCCGAGCACGAGCTCGCGTGCCCTGCGCGCCTGCTTCGCGTGCCGCGTGCGGCCGCCGACGACGCGCTGTACCGCGCCGACGATCGCCGCATGCGTGCGCGCCGACATCCGGTCGGGCGCGGTCTCGAGCCGGTCGAGCGCGACGCGCCACGGCTGGCCGACGGCCTTCGTCACCACGTCGGCGACGTAGCGCACCCAGTCGAGGTCACGATCTTCGAGGAGCAGGAGCGGACGGATCATGGCGGCTTCTCCGGTCGCATGACTGCGCGCGGTCGAGGGTTGTTCGATGGACGCGCGCCGGGGCGAGCGAGGGTCGACCGGCGCCGTCATGGCCGCGCCTCCGAGCGGGTGCTGCGGGATCGATCGAGCGCGACCTCTCCGAGGCCTCGCCTGCGCGACTCGACCTGCCGCATCTCGACGCTCGCGAGCGCCGCCAGCTCGTAGACGTGCGCCTGCTTGCCCGGCCGTGGCCGGAGCACGCGACCGATGCGCTGGACGTGACGCCGCTCGCTGGCCGTGCCGCCGACGATGATCGCGACCTCCGCATCCGGCACGTCGAACCCCTCGTCGAGGACCTGCGACGACACGAGGACCGGTGCGGCGCCCGAGCGGAACCTCTCGATCATGAGCTCGCGCTCGGCGCGGCCGATGTCACACGTGATCGGCATGACGAGCAGCTCGCGCGCGATCGTGTACGCCGTCGCGTTGTCGGACGTGAACACGAGCACCCGGTCGCCGGCGTGCCTCGCGAGCAGCTGGCGCAGCGCCGCTCGCTTGCCCTCCGGATACGCGACGACCGCGCGCGAGCCCTTCCACGCGACCATCGCGTCGCGACCCTGCGTCGTGCGCTGCGCGATCTGCACGACCTTGCGCCACGACGCGCCCGGGTTCTCGCGCTGGGTCTGCGCGTAGAACCGGTTGAACTGGCCGCGCATCGTGCGATAGCGCTCGCGCTCGTCGCGATCGAGCAGGATGTCGATCGTCTCCGCCTTGTACGGTGCGAGCGAGTCGCCGACGAGATCCTCGACCGCGAGCGCGTACACGAGCGGTCCGATCTTGCTGTCGACGGCGGTCCCCGGCGGCAGCGGCGTCGCGGTCAGGCCGAGGCGCGCCGGCGCGACGAGCATCTCGAGCACCTCGGCGGGACACCACGCTCCGACGTGATGGGCCTCGTCGACGACGACGAGCCCGAATCGATCGCCGATCCGCGGCGCCCACCGGATCGCGCTCGCGTAGGTCGTGACCGTGATCGGCGCGATGCTGTAGTCGCCGTCGCCGATGCGCCCGATCGTGTGCGGCCAGCACGCGGCGAGCGCCCGGATCCATTGATCGAGCAGCACGCGGGTCGGTACGAGCACGAGCGTCGCGACCGAGAGCTCGGCCGCCGCCGCGATCGCGACGAGCGTCTTGCCCGAGCCGGTCGGCAGCGCGATCACGCCGCGATCGCCGGCATCGCGCCACGCGCCGATTGCCTCGCGCTGGTACCAGCGGAGCTCGGGCAGTGTCCACGCATCCTCGAGCACGGCCGGATGTCCGGCGTGGTCCACGCTGCGGACATGCATGGCCGAAAGCCGGCCACGCACGTCGGACAGCCGCTCGCCGGGCAAGCGCCACACGTCGTGCTCGGGATCCCATGTGGCGCCGAGCAGTTGAGCAGGATCGATCCCCGGATCCGGGCGATCGAAAACGATGGTTCCGCGATCGAAGCGAATGCGCATGGCGCCGCGAGCAGCAAGCGTCATGCCGCTGCCGTCGCGAGAGATCCGCGGCGGTTGCACGCGACGCCGTCCGCATGACGGACGAGCGAAATGCATGTCTCGCGAACGTGTTCGCGCTACCGTATGCGGACGCTCGATGCGCGCACAGCTGATCTTGATTGCCCTGCTCGCCGGTTGTCATCCCTGCGGCGAGCCCGCACCGGCGAGACCCGACCTGCCGCCCGCCCCGGCGCTCGCTGGATCGGACGCGCCGCCGGCCGATCCGTGGGCGGCGACGCCGGCGACGAGCTCCGATGACCCGCCATCGCTCGCCGAGCGTCACGAGCTCGCGGACACGGCCTGCCCGACGGTCACGGCGCCGTACTTCTATCGCGTCGAGAAGGACGGCAAGACCTCGCACATCCTCGGTACGCGCCACGTCAGCGTCGGGCTCGCGAAGTTCCCGAAGCCGGTCCACGACGCGATCGCGTCGGCGTCGCTTGCCGTGTTCGAGGTCGCGCCCGACGACGACAGCGACGTGAAGCAGAAGCCCGTCTCGCTTCCCGAGGCACTCGGCCCCGATCTCTGGAAGCGCTATCGCACGCTCGTCGGCGCGAACACCGCCGACGGCCTCCAGAGCGCACCGCCGAGCCAGGCGATGATCATGATGATCGTCATGTACGAGGACATCGGCTCGATGCTCGACATGGAGATCGAGCACACCGTCCTGGCCGCGAAGATCCCGACGGCCGGCCTCGAGTCGAGTGCGTTCCAGGATCGGCTCCTGAACAAGCTGCTCGATCTGCGCATGCTCAAGTCGCTGGTCGAGCACACGGAGAACCGCGCCGAGCTTGCCGACGAGAGTCGCAAGGACATCGTCGAGTACTGCGCGGGCACCGACGACACGCCCGGCACCGACGACGATATGCGCGCGGATC
The DNA here is from genome assembly GCA_023386455.1 of Pseudomonadota bacterium. Taxonomy (GTDB): domain Bacteria; phylum Myxococcota_A; class Polyangia; order Haliangiales; family Haliangiaceae; genus JABFXX01. Next base: position 5,331 of record JAEWJO010000242.1, read on the forward strand.
TCCTCGACTCGGGCTACACGGCCGCGGAGGTCGCTGACATCGACGAGCAGATGGTGTTCGCGCGCAACGCGAGCTGGATCCCCAAGCTCGAGAAGATGTTCCGGCAGGACAAGGTGTTCGTCGCGGTCGGCGCCGATCACCTGAGCGGACCGCGCGGGGTCGTCGCGCTGCTCGAGAAGCGCGGCTTCAAGCTCACGCGCGTGACGAGATAGCGCGAAGGCTACGTCACGTGCGCGCCGCGCGGGACGTGGGTCTCGATCCACTGCGCGAACGCGGCCATGAACTTCGTCAGCGTCTCGCGCGTGCGGTCGTTCGTGAGCTTGCCGTCGTCGCTGAAGCTCTTGTCGCTGTGCGACAGGTAGAGCTCCGGCTGCTGCATGCACGGCATGTCGAGGAACACGAGCGACTGGCGAAGGTGGTGGTTCGCGCCGAACGCGCCGTACATGCCGGGCGAGTTGCTCGCGATCGCGGCCGGCTTGCCCGACCACACGCTGTGACCGTACGGCCTCGAACCGACGTCGATCGCGTTCTTGAGGACGCCGGGCACCGAGCGGTTGTACTCGGGCGTCACGAACAGGACGGCATCCATGCCGCGGACACGATCGCGAAACGCGAGCCACGGCCTGGCAGGACGATTCTCGATGTCGAGATCCTGGTTGTAGCCGGGAAGGTCTCCGATCTCGACGTGCTCGAGCACGAGCGAGGGAGGCGCGACCTCGGCAAGCGCGTTGCCGAGCATGCGCGAGAAGGATCCCTTGCGAAGACTTCCGACGAGGAGCGCGACCGATCGAGTCATGCACGGAAGCGATGCACGCGGCGGTCCAGCGCGTCGCGCGTTGCTACGTAGGGTCAATCAGAGCAGCACGCCGCCGCTCGGCACACCGGCATCCGGCGTCGCGGGCGGCGTGTCGTCGACGTCCGGCGGTGCCGCGGGCTCGACCGGGAGCGCGACGCCGGCGGGAGCGGACGGGAGCTCGCTCGGCACCGGTCCCAGCGGCGCGGCCGGCACGCCATCCGGTCCTGCCTGCAGCTCGTCTGACAGCTTGCGCAGGAACGCGCCCCACGCGGCGGCATCGGTGACGTGGCGCGGGCGCTGCGCCGCGGCTGCATCGAACTGCCTCGACGCGTCGACGAGTGCGGACGACGCATCGCGGAGCCGCAGCGACGCGCGCCAGTACTGCACGTCGCCGAACAGGCGCTCGACTTCCTTGCGCTGATCGCGGCGCTCGGGCGCACGCGAGAGCAGGAGCGCCTGTTCGAGCTGCTCGGCGACCGCATCGAGCGGATTCTGCAGCGTGACCTGCTGGCCCTTCGCGTTCGTCACGACGACCGGCGCACCCGGCGCCGAGATGCCGTCGAGCAGGTTCGGAGACGTCAGGATCGTGTTCGCGCGCTCGAGGAGCAGCTCGAGGTACCAGCCCTCGAGCTCGGCGATCTCCTCGGTGTCGCGCTGGCGGCACTCGGCGTTCGGCGGCAGCGGGATCGCCTTCCACGCGGGGCCGGTCAGCGGTCGCGTGCCCCACGGAGGGAACGAGCGGCCTTGCTGGGCGGACACGTGGTCGGTGGTGCACGCGATCGCGTAGCGCTGCGCGTTCGCGCGACCGAGAAACACGAGCGTCGCGACGCCGAGCCCGACGATGATCGCGATCGCGGAGATCATGATCGTGCGCCGCGACCACTTCGTCGCAGCCTCGTCACCGTCGTCGTCGTCCCCGCCATCGCCGTCGCGGTCGTCTGGAGCCGGCGCCTAGC
>JAEWJO010000245.1 GCA_023386455.1 Pseudomonadota bacterium
GCACGAGACTACCGACCAGCACGGCCTCGAGCTCCGGCGTCAGCTCGGTCGCCAGGCGCGCGAGCACGAGCTCGCGCTCGTCATCCGGCAGGTGCCGGAGCTCGTCGAGCGTCGCGATCTGTGCGCCCGTCACCGGCGCGCCGTCGAGCCTGCGCAACAGCGTGCGGTGCGCGACGCCGTCGTCGAGCCAGCGCCACGCGAGCTCGCTCCACGCCGCCCGCGGCGTCGTCTCGAGCTCGGCCTCCACCTCGGCCCTCCTCGCCGCCTCGACGCGCGCACGCTCCTCGGCCTCCGCCTTGCGCTGCTCGGCGCGGCGCGGATCGAGATCGAGGGCGCGGAACTCGGCGAGCAGCGCCTGCACGTCGTCGATCGTACCGAGCTGATTGCGGCCGGCGCGCAGCTCGTCGACGAGCGCCGTGGCATCGCGCACGAGCCGCGCCTTGTGTCGCCGGCCGATGTCGAGGTACCGCGCGAGCTCGGGCTCGTCGAACAGGAACGCGCGCCAGATCGAGTACAGCGCCGTCGGGATGAACCGCTCGCACGCCTCGATCCGCGCCGCGAGCTGGTCCTGCGGCACGACCTGGTTGAAGTCGGCCATGAACAGGCGCGGGATGTCGCTGACGTCGGTGACGCCGTTGTTCTCGAGGAGCGCCGTGATCCAGCGCGACCGGTAGAAGAAGAACTCGGTGTCGCGGCGCTTCGGATCGAGCGCGACGAAGTCCGGATCGTCGTCGGTGATCGAGAAATGCCAGGTCGGCGCGACCTTGCCGCGCAGCTTGCGCAGGCCGATCTCGAACGCCTCGTCGGACACCAGCCGCTTGCCGCGCGCGTGCTTGAGTGCCGAGAGATAGACGAGGCTGTCGAGCGAGTCCGCGATCACGCCGGTGAACGCGTGGGTCTCGTGATCGTAGTGGAGCACCTGGCGAGGTCCATCGAGCTCGTGGACCTCCATGTGATAGGTGTCGCCGTTGCCCTGCGAGCCGATGCCGAACACGCCGCAGAACGCCTCGATCAGGCCCGTGCCGAGATACGCCTGCTGGTCGCGTCGCACGAGCAGCTCGAACAGGTTCTTGTCGCCGACGTCGGGCAACAGATCCGTGTCCAGGCGTAGCTCCTCGAACGAGGCCCACTTGTCCTTGCCCTCGACGGCCGCCAGGAACCGCGCCGCCTCGGCCGGCATCGCGACGCCGTAGTTCTTCTCGAAGTCGCTCGCCGTCCCGCGCGGCTCGAGTGCCTCGAACGCCTCGGGATCGACCGGCTCGTGCTCGATCCCTTCGTCCTCGTCGTCGTGCGAGTGCGGATGGTCGCCGTGCGAGTGCGGATGGTCGCCGTGCGCGTGCGCGTGCGAGTGCGGATGGCCGCCGTGCGAGTGCGAGTGGCCGCCGTGCGAGTGCGAGTGCGAGTGGCAGCCGTGCGAGTGCGAGTGCGAGTGGCCGCCGTGCGAGTGCGAGTGCGAGTGATCGTCTTCGTCTTCTTCGTTCGAGCCCGAGCCCGAGCCCGAGCCCGAGCCCGATTCCGCCTCTTCGAGATCCGAGTCGACATCCGCGTCGGCATCCGCGTCGACATCCGCGTCGACATCCGCGTCGACATCCGCGTCGCCGTCCGAGTCGCCGTCCGAGTCGTCCGACTCCGAATCCTCGACCGACGCGACCGCTTCGAGGTACCTCGCGAGCCCGCGCCCGATGAATCCAGCCGGACCCTCCGCGAACGTCGCGTCGAGCGGCCGCACGCCGCCAAACACGTTGATCCGATCCTCCCACGTCTGGTCATCCGCCGGCGCGAGCTTCACGAGGAGCCCATCATCGCCGCCGATCACGACGCCGGTGCCGAACCGCGCGACGCTCCACAGGTGCGCGGTCAGATCCGATTCCATCGCCGTCCACGTCCTGCCGTCGTCGCCCGACACGAGGATCGCGCCGCGATCGCCGACCATGACGATGCGGCCATCCGCGAGCGTCGCGATCGCCTCGAGATCGATCTCGACGCCCGACTTCGCACGCGAGAACCACGCGCCGTCCGGCGACCGCGCGATGAACCCGCCGTCGCCGATCGCGAGCCACGTGCCCTGCTTCGTGATGGCGAGCCCGTTGAGCGGCTTCTGCGCCCCGGTGCCGATCCGCGCGACGACGCCGGCGCGCAGCCGGTAGATCGCGCCGTCGTGGCCGAGCGCGACCATCTCGTCGCGGATCGAGTAGATCGCGGTCAGCCGCGTCGACGTCTGCATGTCGACACGCTCGACCCGCTCGTGCGGTCGCTCGCCCGCCGTGCGCGCGACGTAGCCGTCGCTGCCGACCACCCACACGCTGTTGTCGGGCGCGAGCGCCAGCGCGTAGAGACACGCGTCGGTCCCGGTGTCGAGCACCCGCCACGTCTCGCCGCGGTCGCGCGATACCGCGAGCTGGCCGTACTCGCCGCAGACCCACACCACGTCCTCGCTGACGACGAGCGCATCGCGGAGGCCGAGCTCGCGCGGCGTGGTCCGCGGCTCGAAGTGGCGCGCGTTCGAGGTCGCGAGGATCGTCGGATGGTGGCCGGATGTACCGCCAGCTGCGACCAGCAGCTGCTCGGTGACGCCGAGCCCGGTGATGTGCCCGAGCTCGTCACCGCTCGGTCGGAGGACCGAGAGCTCCAGATCCACCATCATCTCGCGGCATTCTGCCCTGCTGGACCGGGTCGCGCCTCCGGAGTGGGCGGCGAAATTCCGTGGCATTGCGTGGGGTTCACGGAGTGCTTGACAGATCATCCGCAATAACGGATGTTCTGTTCGAGACGCGAACGAGCCTGCTGTCTCCTCCTCTCCCGGCCGCCTCGTTCGCGTCTCCGGTTTCGGTGTCAACGTCGTTTTGTGATCGGTGAAGGCGCGGTCGTCGGGAGCTATCGCGTACGCCATCAAGGTCCTGCTTCCGGAGCTGAGCGCGCACAAGGAGATCGTCCAGCGCTTCTTCAACGAGGCGAAGGCGGTCACCCAGGTCCCCGATCCCGGCATCGTCCAGGTCTTCGACCTCGGCTACGACCAGACCGGCAGCGCGTTCATCGTGATGGGCTCCTCGAGGGCGAGCCGATGGATCGCCGCCTCCAGCGAATCGGCCGGTTCGCGCCGGCCGATGGCCTGCGCCTGATGCGGCTCATCTGCACGTCGCTGAACGCGGCGCACGCGAAGGGCATCGTCCACCGCGATCAGTCGTTCGCGTCCCAGTAGTCGACCTCGGCCTGCACGAGCGACGACAGGTCCTCGCCCTGGCCGCCCTTGATCGCCCAGAGGTAGTCGGTGAAGAAGTTGTTCCGCGTGCGCGTCGCGCCGTGATGCGCCTGCTCGAGGATCACCTCGGGCGTCAGCGTCGTGCCGCCGTGCTGATGACAGCCGATGCAGTTCGTCTGCGCGTTGCCATGACCGAGCTCGAGATACGGGTTCGAGCACCACGTCGGCGCACCGACGCCACCGCCGACCGCCTCGAGCGCATCACCGAGCGAGCCCGTCTGGCCCCCGCGCGGATCCGGATCGCCCTCGAGGTACGAGGACGCGACGCACATCTTGTAGTTCTTCCAGGGCCCGGGCAGCGACGCGATCGCCGCCGGTCGATCGGCACCGAAGTCGGTGTCGGGCTGCGGCGACCACCACAGCGTGATCCAGATCCAGTGATCGAGCTCCTTCGTCATGATGTGGAGCGCGGGCATGCGGAACACGTTGCCGTTCGGCAAGGTCAGCGCGTAGATCGCCGACGAGTCGGGATTACTCGAGCCGTCACCATCGGCCCAGTCGGCGCCGGCGGCGAGGCGCTCGTGCATGCGCGCGGCCGACGTGTCGAAGATCGGCAGGTTCTCGCCGGGCAGCTGACGACGCCAGTCCGCCTTCACGAGCACCGCGTCGCGCGGCATCTCGCGATCGAGGCAGGTCGGATCGGCGACGTCCTCCGCCAGGTACTCGATGTCGACGGTCACCGTGCTCTGCTTCGCGCCGAACACCGCGACGTAGATCTGACCGTTGCCGTCGACGGTGCACGTCTCGTCGCTCGCGCCGCCTGCCGACTTGCAGTCGAACGCCTGGGGCTCGGGCACCGCGGCCTTGCGCACGTAGAGGTCGGCATCGCCGTCGCCGCGCGACGTGACCTTGACCTTCGCGTTGCCCGCGGCGAACGGGCCGAGCACCTTCCAGCCGCAGCTGCCGAGCGTCACCTGCTCGACCGCGACGACCGGTGCACCGGCGCGCACCGGCTGCGGCGCCCACGGATCCGGCGGCGCGTCGACGCGACACGCGTACTGCCGCTCGTAGCTCGCGAGCAGGTGGCTCATCGCGCCCGACGAGTAGCCGACGCGGTTGATGCCCGCGGCACCCTGCACCTTGTCCTGCGAGTCCATCGCCGCGACGTAGTCGATGTAGCGCTGCTCGGGCCACTCGGGCACGTCGTCGAGTGCGTGCGTGTTCCAGTCGAATGCCGCGGCGATCGTCGGCGCGTCGAACGGGGCGCGCACGGCGCGGCCGGCGGGGCCGAGGTCGCGATAGAGCTTCTTGAACAGCCGATCGAAGTCGTCGCGCGCGAACCACGTGTGCCACGCCGGGATCGTCGGCTGCCCTCCGAAGCTCTGCGCGAGCAGAGGCTCGCCGAGCGGCGTCGGCGCGAGCACCTTGCCGACGACCTCCCAGGCCGCCGCGCGGCGTGCCGCGATCGACGTCCTCAGCTCCTCGTCGCGCGCCGCGAGCCCGGGATCCGAAACGTACGGCGCGACCGCCCCGATGACCTTGCGGTCCTGGAGGGTCGCAGCACTCTCGGCAGAGCCGAACTCGCACGCGTCGGTCTTGTCGGTCTCGCTGCCGCAAGCGCAGAGAGCTATCGCCAGGACCGCGCGCCGCACGGTCACGAGGTTACCAGACGAGCGCCGCGTCGCTGGCGACGGCGTATTCCTTGTTCGACGTCCTGTCGCGGACCAGGAAGTAGATCCAGCCGTCCGAGCGCCAGTGTGGGAAAATCGCGTACTGGCCGGGCTTCATGTTGGTGACCCGGACCTTGGCGCCGGTCGCCATGTTGACGACGTAGATGTTCGAGGTGCCCTTGTCGAGCATCGACTTGAACGTCGGGTCGTTCGCCGACGAGAAGCCCAGCTCCGCGTAATCGTTCGGACCGACGTAGTGATGGATGACGAAGAACTTCTCGTCGAACGAGATGGCCGGCTTCGCACCCTTCACGCAGTAGCGAGCGATCTCCGGGGCCGACACCGAGTACGAGCTGCCGGTCGGCGTCGCGTCGACGCGGCGCAGCACGTAGCCGAGGTGCTCGCTCTCGTTGCCGAAGCGGCTGATGACGAGCTTCGTCGACGGGGACAGCACGCTGTCACCCTCGTACGGGCTGTTGATCGAGACGCTCGGCTTGCCGGTGTAGTGCGCGCCGTCGAACATCATCGCGGTGAACTTCATCTGCGCGGTCGAGCCGAACGCCGAGCTCGGGTCGTGCGTGACAGCGCCCGACGGGTTGTCGCTCGTGAACTGGCTGTTGATCGCGAAGTAGTCGCCACCGTTCAGCGCGGAGCCGAGGTGCTGGTAGAGGCTGACGCCCTCGACGTGGCTGCACTCGGCCTCGGAGAAGTCGATGCGATCCGGGTTGCGAACGAGGAGGCCCGTCGTGCAGAAGCCGCCGCCGATCGGCGTGCCCTGGAACATCCAGCCGCGGTTGTCGGGGAAGAAGCCGGGGTCGTACGCGGCGCGAACGCGCATGTCCTTGTTCGACTGCAAATCGCTGATGACCGCGCCGTCACCGCCGGTCGCGCCATTCGCGACGAACCGACCGTCGGCGGAGCTGCGCATCCAGTAGTACGTGTTGAACGAGAGCTCGCGGAGCACGCGCAGCTTGCCGAGGTTCGCCCAGCCCGAGCCGTACGGCTTCGTCGTCGCGTCGGGCTGGCCGGTGAGGCACTCGCGCGGGTTCGCCGCGTTGCCGCAGCCGTACATGCTGATGTTCGCGCTGCGGTTGACTGCGGCCCAGCCCTGCGTCGACATCGCGTTGATGTGCGACTGGACGCCCGACGAGATCGACGCGGTGCACGACGTCGGGCCGGTATCCGGCGCGATGTACGTCGTCAGCCGCGGCAGGCCACGCGCGAACCACTCGGCGACGACGTCGAGCTCGGCCTGGGTCAGGCGCGGGTGGTTACCCTTCGGCATCGACACGCGGTTCTTGTACTTGCCGTACTCGAGCGCCCACGTGTCGTCGGTGTTGTTGCCCTCGCCGGCGGGGAACGCCGCCTTGAACACGGCCTGCGAGAAGCCGAGGTGGGCGGCCGCCGCGTAGATGCCGGCCTTGCCTGGGACGTACGGCGAGTCGCTGCGACCCGGCTCGAGACGGAGACAGTCGACGATGTCTTCCGCCTTCGGCGTGTTCGGGCCCGGCTTGCCGTACGAGACGGTGATCGTGACCTTCGAGCTCTCGGCAAACCCGTTGATGCCGACGTAGAACTTCGCCGGGCCGTTCGCGTTGAACTGCGTGCCGAGGCAGCTCTCGTTCGGCTCGCGGCTGAACGGGCGACAATCGTACGAGTCGACCGTCGGCTCCGTGCCGCGCTTGACGTAGAGGTCAGCGTCGCCGGTGCCGTTCATCTTCACTTCGATCTTGCCGCCGAGCGCGACCTCGAACGGACCGAACGTCTTGAACTCGTCCTTGCCGACCTCGACGTTGTCCTTCGTGTCGGTCGTCGCCACGCCGCCGTCGGTCGTGTTCTTGAAGCACGTCGACAGCGCGGTGTCCGTCTTCATCTGCCAGTCGCGCAGCGTCGTCTGGTTCGCCGCGTGGCACTCCGAGCACACCTGCGACGGCGCGTTCTTGTTCATGCCGATGATCGTCGTCGCCTGCTTCGCGAGCTCGTCGTCGGGCAGGTTGACGGGGTTGCGGAGCGCGCCGCCGGCGTCGTCGCTGGCGAGCGTCGCCGGGACGTCCTTCCAGATGCACGCCGGGTTGCTCGGGTTGTCGCCGCAGCTCTTGATGAACGTCAGCGCGGCCGCGAACGGCGAGGCCGACCACTGCGCCTCGGTGTCGAACGCGGTGTCGGGCGGCATCCAGTACTTGTGCGACGCCTGGTTGAACGCGGCGGTCGTGATGCCGGTCCACGACGAGTCGGTGCCCTCGAGGCGCGTGATCCACGACTCGGTCCAGCGTCCGCCGCCCATGCGGTGGCACTTGAGGCAGGCGTTCGCCTCGGCCGAGACGATCTGCTTCTCCATCTTCCAGCCCTGACCCTTGGCGTTGATCAGCGCGTACGGCGTGTCGTTCGCGCCGATCGCGAGGTCGGGATCGATGCCCATCTTCGGCACGATCGGGCGCCCCTGCGCGTCCTTCGCACCGTCGATCCACGGCGTGTGGATGAACGGGTCGGCGTCGTGGCAGCTCGAGCACTCGATGCCCGAGCCGAGACCGCCGTGCACGCCGCTCCACAGGTTCGACGACTTCTCCTTGTCGGCCGGGTGCGGGACCTTGCTGCCGTCGGTCTTCGAGTAGAGCGCGTTCTGGAAGAAGCAGGTCTTACCCGTGAACGGGTTGTGACCGATCATCGCGATGTCGTTGTACTTGTTCGACGCGTAGCCGCCGATGCTCTTGCGGCACAGCAGCACCCAGCGCGTGCCCTGCTCGTTCGTGCGCGACGCGACGCGCGGGCCGGCCTCGCACAGCGAGTAGATGTACTGCGGGTTGTCGCACTGGTTGACGGTGCCCTCGCGCGGCTTCATCACGCTGCCACCGGCGTCGGTGATCGTCAGCGGGATCTCCGTCGACTCGAGGCAGTCGTACGTCGACCACTCGCCGTCGCCGGTCTTCTCGAAGAACGGGATGTCGCCGAGCTCGCCGATGCAGCGCTCGCCGTAGCCGACCGGGCTGTTGATGCGCTGCTCGCCGCTCGACTCGTCGTCGGCCTTTCCGCCGAGGCCCTGCTTGCGGGCGTCGTCCCATGCGCGGAACAGGTCGCGCTCGATCTGCGCGACGACCTTGTCGCCGTCCATCAGGCAGACGTCGATGATCGAGTCGGTGCCGAGCTTCACCTGCTCGAGCATCGCCGGGGTCGGGTTCATCCACTCGGGGCCGTCGTAGAACGGCTTGGTCAGCGCGGGCTCGACGAACGGTCCGTCGATGCGCTCGCCCGAGGTGTCGGAGACCTCCTCCATCGTCGCCGGTCGCTTGTTGCAGTCGAGCGTGCCGAACTCGCCGCGACGCACCTGGACGAACAGCTGCTTGTCCGAGACGTCGTCGTTGACCTGGATGACAACGCGGCCGTTGGCCGGGTTGTAGAGGGGCTTGACCTCGAGATCCGGGCTGCAGGCGATGAGCAGCATCGCCGGGATGGCAAGTCGAGTGGCCGGGGTCGTCCGCATGGTGGACACCCACTCCGCAACTTCGGCGCCAGATCCGGACCCAGCAGATTCGCGAGCCTGCACGCGATCGGCTAGGCCGTTAGCCGGACGCTCGAGGGGTCACCACGGGATGCAGACCCTTGCACGAAAAGCGAAATTGGCGGATAGGGACACGAGGTGGGTTCGGAGAAGAACCGTGACGACGCGCTGGCGGAGACGATCGACTCGGCCGGCACGACCGCGTCCGGAGGCGCACTCGCCGCCACGGTCGTCTCGCAGGACTCGCCCGCGTTCGCCGCGACGGTCGGCGCCGGTGCGGCCGCCTCGCCGCGCGTCGAGGAGCGCGTCGGCCGCTACGTGATCAAGCGCCGGATCGGCGCCGGCGGCATGGGCGTCGTCTACGAGGCGATCGATCCCGAGCTCGATCGGGCGGTCGCGATCAAGATGTTGCGCCGTGGCGCGCCCGCGGAGCGGCTTCGCCGCGAGGCCCAGGCGCTCGCTCGGCTCGATCATCCGAACGTCGTCGCCGTCCACGACGTCGGCGAGCACGACGGCCAGGTGTTCGTCGCGATGGCGCTCGTCGCCGGCACGAACCTGCGCGAGTGGCTCGCCCAGGACCGGCCGACCGCCGCGATCATGGCGGTGCTGCTCGGCGCGGCGCGCGGCATCGTCGCCGCGCATACCGCGGGACTCATCCACCGCGACCTCAAGCCCGACAACATCTTCGTCGCGCGCGATGGCGACGTGCTCGTCGGCGACTTCGGGCTCGCGACCGAGGCCGGCGACGACAATCCCGGCGCGAGCACCGAGCTCTCGGCGGCGAGCACCGGCCTCACGCTGACCGGCCACGTGCTCGGCACGCCCGCGTACATGTCACCGGAGCAGGCGGCCGGCGAGCCGAGCGAGGCGAGCGATCAGTTCAGCTTCTGCGTCACCGCGTACGAGGCGCTCTACGGCACGCGGCCGTTCGTCGGCGCGAGCTTCCTCGAGATCCTCGATCGCGTCGAGAGCGGGCAGATCACGCAGCCGCAGCGCGCCCGCAAGGTGCCCGCGCACATCGCGAAGGCGATCCGCCGCGGCCTGTGCGCGAATCCCGAGGATCGATTCCCGTCGATGAAGGCGCTCGTCGCCGCGCTCGCTGCGCCGAGGCGGCGCTGGTGGCCGTACGCGGCGGCCGCCGTGGTGCTCGCCGGTGCGGGGGCGGTGGCGCTCGCGACGCGCGGCGGAGCGCAGGACCCGGCAGAGGCATGCGCGGGCACGAAGGTGCAGATCGCACGCACCTGGAACCCGATGCGCGAGGTGTCGCTGATCAAGGACCTGCGCGGCAACGGCAAGACCGCGGCGGCGACGCTCGAGATCGTGTCGCGGCTCGACGACTACGCCGCGAAGTGGTCGGCCGATCGCTTCGCTGCTTGTACCGACGACATCGCGCGCCGGACGGCGCCCGCACGCACCACCGCGGGCGTCGGCTGCCTCGAGCTCGGCGAGGCCGCGCTCGCCGAGACGATCGACGCCGTCGCGCACGACACGAACGGCGAGGCGATCCCCGCCTGGAAGCGCGTCGCGGCCCTGACGCCGGTCGAGACCTGCTCCAGCCCCGACGCGTTCAAGCTCGCGATCGCGGGCGGCGATCACCGGCGCCTCCTGCTCGACCTCGCCAAGCTCGACGGCGGTGACAGCGACCTCGCCGCGTTCGGTGCCCTCCGCGAGCGCGCCGAGGCCGCGAAGGACGCCCCGGCGCTGCTCGAGATCGGGATCAGCGAGGCGCGGTCCGCGATGTACGCGCGCGAGTACGACGTCGCCGAGACAGCACTGCGCCGCGCGCTGCTGCTCGCCGAACAGCTCGACGCTCAGGGCGCGCGCGTCCGCGTCCTCGCGCTCGCCGCGCGCGTCCGCTGCTCGCACGGCGCCGATCCGGAGAACAACCTCGCGATGGCGGATGCCGCGGTTGCCCGCCTCGACGGTCAGGAGAGCGGCCTCGAGCTCGACGGCGTGCTCGAGGCGAAGGCCGAGTGCGCGGCGCGCGATCCCGATCCGGCGAAGGCGGTCGCCGCGTACGAGTCGCTCGTCCGCCGCTACGAGCAACGTCACGGTGCCAACAGCATCGTGCTCGCCGAGGCGCGCACGCTCCTCGCGCTACAGCTGCGCCGCACGGGTCGCGGCGACGACGCCGAGAAGCTCGAGCGCGAGGTCGCTCGGATCACCGAGATGTACGTCGGCGATCGCATCGCCGCCGCGACGACCGCCGCGCAGGCTGCGCTCACCGCGCTGATGGCCGGCGATCTCGAGCAGGCGATCGAGCTCGAGCGCCGCGCGGCCGATCTGTTCTCCGGCGCGCTCGGCAGCAACAAGCTGAAGGCGCAGGCGCTGCAGGACCTCGCGATGTATCACGAGGTCGCGCAGCACTGGCGCGTCGCAGTCGACACCCACGGCGAGCTGCTCGAGATCCTCGACACGGTCGAGTCCGACGGCACGATCGAGGAGCTGCGCGCGAACGCGCTCGCGTATCGCGGCAACGATCGGCTCAACCTCGGCGAGTACGATGCGGCGATCCCCGAGCTCGAGAAGGCGATCGTGCTCGCCGGTGCGCGAAAGCTCGACGAGCCGGTCGCGGTCGCCCAGCTCGCGCTCGGCCGTGCATGGCTCGCAAAGCGCGAGCCGCAGCGCGCGCTGCGCTTCTTGCGCGAAGGTCTCGCGACGCACGCGAAGCTGCCGGGTGCGTCCTACCGCGTCGGGCTCGGCCAGTTCGCGCTCGCCGAGGCATTGTGGCAGCTCGGCGAGAAGGCCGAGTCGCGCACGACCGCGCGCGATGCCGAGGTCAGCGTCATGCGCGGCATCGACGAGGCGACCGCGAGCCCGCTCGGCACGTACGGACTACCGGCGCGCCGCGCGAAGCTCGACGAGATCGTCGCCTGGCGCAAGACGCACCGCTAGCAGCCGAGCGCCGTGAGCGCCTGCGCCAGCGCGTCCGCGCCGGCCTGGCACGTCGTCGCGTACGAGGCGCGCTCTGCCTTCGGCTTCGCGATCACCTGCGAGAACAGCTCCTGCGAGCTCTTCGCGAGCTGATCGCGCGACTCCTGGGGGAGCTTGTCGCACGCGATCACCTTCGCCATCTGCGCGGCATACGCATCGCACTCCGGGATACCGAGCGCGACCGACACGCCCGCGGCGGGATAGCCCCACGCGAGGCCAAGGCTCGCCGCCTGGAAGCACGTCTCGCGGCCGCCGGCGACGATGCACGCGCGCAGCGTGTCGCTCCAGCCGGCGCACGCCGCCGTCATCTTCGCGCGCGACTCGGCGATCATCTTCTTGCGCTCGGCCGGCTTGAAGCCATCGAGCTTGTCCTTCCACATCGCGTCGCCGTAGTGAACCGCGACGACCTGCTTGCAGCTCATCGACGCCGGCTTCTTCTTCGTCTTCTCGATCGCCGCGGCGAGCTTGTCGACCGCGGTCAGCCTCGTCTTCAGATCATCGCGCACGGCCTGCTCCATCGTGTCGAGGCACGCCGGGCCGGGACGGCTCTCCTGGGTGGCGGCATCGAGGCAGGACTTCAGCTCCTCCGACCAGCCGTCGTGCTCGCACGCCTCGACGAGCTCGCGGCGCCGCACGTCGAGATCCCAGCGGCGCTCCGGCGACTTGTCGTCGAGCTCCGGCGGGTACCACCACACCGTCGAGATGACCTGATCGCAGTCGAGCGCGGCGACAGCGGCGACGTCGGAGTCGTCGTCGTCGTTGCCGGCGTTCATCAGCTGCGCGATGTCGTCGTGATTCGGGACGTCGGCGACGCACTCGACCGGATGGTGCGAGCTGCCGATGCACGCGAGAACCCCGGCGGACCACGTGTCGGACTTGCAGGCCTCGGCGAGCGCGGCGGTACGCGTCCCGGCATCGCCGCCATCGGGCGTCAGGATCACGGCCGCGTCGTCGCACGTCACAGGCGCGGGCGCCGGCTTCGCCGGTGGTGCGGGCGGCGTGGCCGGCGCTGGTCCTTGCGAGCCACCGCATGCGGCGACTGCAAGCATCGAAACCAACAAAGCCGGACGCAGGTACATCCTGCTCACGATGCCATGTCGCCACGCGGAACGCGACGCCGACCTCGGTCCATGCGCGCCTGAATATACTCGTGCAGGCGAATCCTCGACTCGCCGGCTTCAGGATCGCAGATGTGCCTGAAGGTACTTGTTCAGCCGAACAATCGCATCGCGCACACCAGGGTCGTCGTATCGCAGCGGATGCTCGTAGACCCAGATCCAGATCGTCCCATCGGCGCGCTCTTCGACTCGGTGGCACGGAGCCGCGAGGAGCGACGCCCGATCGTAGTGCGCCGGATACGCCGACGGACAGAGCACGTGCAGCCAGCCGACATCGCGGAACAGGGGCATCGTGACCAGATCGTGCTCGAGCTTGAGTGTCGTCTGTTCGTCATCGGCAGACGCCGACGCGAACTGTGCATCAGGAAACGCGGCGACCGTGCGGGCGATCCAGCTCTCGACTGCCGACTCCGGTCGCGACTGGAATACCTCGGGAGTCAGCCAGATGGCGACCTTGGCGCTCCGCCCGTTGTTTGTGACTGAACCCTCGAGCGCAAGCTCGCTGCTCGCGCGGAGTCCGACCCCACGCTTCGCAACGAGCGCGACCGCTCGTGCGCGATCGTACGGCTGCCAGGGATCGTCGACCGAGAGCTGCATTTCGGTGATCGGCAGCCACTCGTTACGCTCGACGACCTCGAGCAAGGCTTCGGACGTCGTGCGAGGCCATCTCGTAACGTCGAACGAGATAACGGCGATCTCCAGCTGGCGTTGTTCGTAGGGAATCATCATGTCGTCGACTTGAGCCCCATGGCCTCGTGAATCGTAGCCCCGACCTTCACAGATCCCTTCGGGCGATACTCGTAAATCGCGCCGTCCGCACCGAGATAGAGCACACGGAACTCGTTCTGCAATGGCTCCCGCGCCAGACGACTGTACTCGCGCTCGGCGACCTTCTTCACGTCCATCTCGCCCTTTGGGAGGAACAGGTAGTCGTGGCCCACGAGTGCCTTGCCGCCCACCCGGTCCATGACCGGGGACTTCTTGCTCGCGTCGATGAACGCGTCGTAGTTGTGCGCCTGCTCGAGATCGATATACGTGTCCGCGTAGCCCGCCTTGATATCGAGTGAACGTCGCGCGGCCCTGACGATCCGGTCGGGATTGAATGTCTTCACCCCCTTCAGTCCCGGGACCTCGGCGGGAGTGAACGACGGATGCGCGAGATCGCCCGCAACGTACTCGGGCAGCGATAGCTTGGCTGTCACGTACTGCTCGCCCAGCGTGCCGAGCCGGCCCGAGCTGCCGAACAGCTCGAGCACCTGAGCGAGCTCGGCCGGCGACTTGATCATCGAGATGAGGAGCTTGTCGATCGCGCCCATCACATTGTGGCGAGCACCGCGCCACGAGGTGGCCTTTCCGACCCTGTTCTCGCCGGTGAGCATCTTCATGATCGCGGTACGGATCTCGGGCGGGAGCGGGTCAGGCGTGCCCGCGGGCGGCTTCTCCAGCAATGCGTCGAGCGCGGGTTCCGCCTTCCGCACGATCGCGCGCTGGCGCTCTGCGAGCGACATCGAGCTCCAGTTCTTGATCACCTCTGTGACCGGAACAGGAGCGTCGTTGTTCGTGCTCGTGCGGAAGTCGTTTCGCTTCTGCAGGTACTCGCCGAACGTCTTGCTGTCGAGTTGTTGGCTCGGCGGACGCTGCTTGATGAAGTCGTTCCAGGCCTCGAGGAACCGCGTCGCGTCGTAGCCTTCGTTGTGCACGGCCGTCTGGACCCGCGGATCGCTCAGCATCTCGTTGCGCAGAGAGATCGGCGCACCTTGCGCGTCCTGGTGCATCGGCGCGGCGGCAACGCGTGGATCGTTCGCGGCGATCGCGAGGTGCTCGGGCACCACGAGGGACGGCGCTGGAGTCACCGTCGGCTTGTTGCCGGGCGCCACGGCAGGCACGAGGTCGGCGGGCGGCTTGAAGCCGATCGGCATGTAGTTGCCGAGCTCGCCACCGTGCATCGATTCGCGCATGAGCTCGGTGTCTCCCGCGCGAACGATGACCTCGGCCTCCGCGGTGACTGCGCCCGTGCCCTTCTCCGTACCCGCATATTTCGAGTTGCGGATCTCGATCACGATTGGCGTCTCGAGCCCACCGGGCCGCGGGTTGCCGATCGTCCCGTCGGGGAGCAGAACGTACGGCGTCACGACGAAGTGCGTGTCGAGGCCGTGGAGGGCGGCGAACACGAAGTCGGCGCCCGACGGGAAGATCTTCTGCAGCTCGTTCGGCGCCTTGCCCGCCTTGAGATCGGCGATCGACACGCGCCCCTCGCGCGTCCCGCCGATCTGGAAGTACTTGCTGTCGATGTAAGGATGCGAGTGGGCCAGCGGGACGATGTCGGGCATATCGCCCCACGCCACACCCATCTGCTCGCCGCGGACGATCACGATCGCGCCATCGCTCTTGCGCCGGCCGAGGCCCCACTCCGTGCCCTCGGAGCGGAAGCCCGGGGGCGGCTCGATACCGACGACGCGCAGCACATGCGCGTCGCCCAAGGCGAGCATCAT
The DNA here is from genome assembly GCA_023386455.1 of Pseudomonadota bacterium. Lineage (GTDB taxonomy): Bacteria > Myxococcota_A > Polyangia > Haliangiales > Haliangiaceae > JABFXX01. Next base: position 14,910 of record JAEWJO010000245.1, read on the forward strand.
CAGCACGACGTGCCCGACCGCGAGTGAGGGCAGCGCCCCGCCGACGACCTCGTTCGTGCGACCCGCGAGCTTCGTGTCAGGCTTGATCCCGGATCGCGTGGTCTTCGGTACGAACCGCCGCTTGATCGGGTCGAACTCGTAGCCCGCGCGCTCGATCGCCGAGAAGTCCCGGTTCGACAGCTCGCGGACCATCGGCTCGTCGAGCTTGCGCGCGTTGTCCCGGGCGCGCGAGGCGTCCTCCGGAATGGGATGCTCGCTGCCCGGCCCGGCGTATTCGTGGTCGCGATGCGCGTTCGCGATCGCCGCCTCGGGGTCGGCGAGGTAGAGGTCGCGCATCCGCTCCGCGAGCACCGGGTCCTTGAGCGAATCGAGCCAGCTCTCGAAGCCCCGCGCCGTCTCGATGGGGACCTTCGGCTTGGTGCGCTCGGCGACGGGCGCAGGCTTCTCGCGGAGCTCGATCGGCCCACCCTTCGCCGGCTGAACGATGATCGTGCGCAAGCCGGTCAGATGGTCGGTCGAGACCTTCGTGATCCGACCCCCTTCGCTGCGATGCTGAGCCACCACCGCGTCTATCGAGCGAGCATCGACACGTGCGAGGCCGGGACCGAGATCCTCGGTACCGATGATCGCGCTGGCCTGCCCGGTCTCGCGGATGTCGCCGGCGGTCTGTGCGGCGAACCTCTCGATCTCCTCGAGCGAGTCCTTGTACGCCTTGGGGTTCATGTGCGCGAGCCCCTTCATGCGTTTCATGATCTCGAGCTCGCGCTTCAGGTTCTTGTTGAGTCGCTCGATCGCATCGAGTGCCGCGTCGCGATCGAGCGAGTCCTTGAGCCTCGTCACCTCGTCGTACAGCTGCTCGCGTTCCCTGAAGACCGCGTCGATCTCGAATCCATGCCTGACGAGCAGGTTCTTGATGCGCGGCTCCATCATGCGCGCGTGGAGGCGCTGCGCGATCGTCATCGCGACGGCGGTGATCGCACCGTCGACGAAGGCCTCGTTGGACTCCTCGGGACTCACCCAGTGCCCGGTGTCGATGCGGTTCTGCAACTTCTGCCCCGCCGCCCCGATGGCAGCGTTCAGGAACACCTCCTTGCCGAAGTCGACCGTCGCCTTGGCCGCGCGCGCAGCGAGCGACGCCTTGATCGCGACCTCGGCCTCCTCGGCCACACCGGACGCGCGGGCGACTGCGCGGACGCGGGCGAACGCCTGCATCGTCCCGAATGACAACATCTGGGTCACAGCCTGACCGAGCGTTGGCGTCTGTTGGAACGCCGCGTAGTTCAGGAGCGACGAAACGGTGAAGTCGGCGACCGCGCCGAGCGCCGTCGCGGCCGTCGACGACCATCCGAGCGTCTCGACCGCGAACAGCCCGACTTCGGCACCGATCCCGAAGCTGATGACCATGATCGCGATCGCCGCGATGAGCTTGTTCCACCGCTGATGGCTGGCCTCGTCCTTCAGCAGCTGCTCCACATCTTTGAAGTGCTGCTTGAAGCGAGGCATCGTGACCATGAACTGGAACAACGTGCGCGCGATGGTCTGCGAGGTCTCGTCGCCGAGCCTGTACATCCCCATCACCGTGTCGCGGAAATAGGCGTAGAAGAGCCGGTTCTCCTTCTTGAGCTGCTCGCCTTTGATCGTGTCGCTCAGATCGTTCCAGAAGCTGTCGCCTTCCTCGATCGCGTGCCAATAGCCGTCGAGCTGCTTCGCGACCTGGAGCACCGTGATCTTGAACGTGACATCGGAGACATCCTTCTGGATGTCCTTCATCGCCTCCGCGGCGCTGATCGGATCTGCGATCTGCTGGACGCGAACGATTCCGAGCTTCTGGTTGTCCGTGTAGACCTGCGTGTAGAGGTCGTACGCGTTCAAGAACTCGGCGTCGGGTCCAACATGGCCGGCGGCGAGGTTCGCGTCGTTGCCGGGGCCTGCCGCGCGCAGCGTGAGCTCGAGCGCCGAGACAGACAGATCGCGCGACAGTTGCTCGGCGTGCTGCAGGCGCTGGCGCGCGAGGTCGGGCATGTCGATCGCATCGGCTGCGTCGATGTACGACCGCGCCGCCTCTCGCATCGGCGTCTGCACGATCTCGGGTAGCGCGTAGATGAGGCTCGTCTTGAGCTTCTTGTCGGCGAGCGGCAGGCTCGACGCGTACCCCGCCAGCTGCAGGATCAGGTCGGCGAGGCCGTACGAGATCGAGCCGAGGAGCTTCGCTTGCGTCGTGCCGAGGTCGTAGAGCCGATCGATATCGGAGCCGAGGAATCCTTGCCTTGCGAGCGCGCGACGGTACTGAAACGCGCTCCACACGACGTCGAGCCCTGCGCTGTGTGCGCCGAGCATTTGCGCCGCCTCGTCGATCCTCCGGAACGAGTCATCGATGTCACGGAGGCGCTCGGAGAGCTCGAGCGTGTCGTGGCGTGGCTTGTGCTTCTTCTTGGCGGTCTCCTGGTCACGCTGTTCGAGAATCGGCGTGATCTCGCCTTGGGCGAGCTCGACCATCGGATCCTCGTAGCCCACCGGCAGGCCGTAGATCGGAGCGGGTGCCGGTGGCTCGTACGGCTGATCGTAGAAGTTCACGGGCGGCTTCGGCGCGGTGCCGCATCGATCGGATACGCGCGGGTACACGATGTCGCGGTGACTGTGGACGTCGGCGAAGTTCAGCATCGCCGGGCGTGGATGGAACTCCGCGGCGTAGGCGTGGATGTTGTCGCGAACTTCCGCCTTCATGTCATCGAGGTCGCCATGGCGGAAGCCCCAGCGCGGCGGCAGCGCGACGAGCCGAAATGCGAAGTCGGCGCGTCCGTACACCGCGAGCGCCACTTCGTCCGCGGTCGCATCTGCCGGGTCTGCGACAAGCCAGTGCCACAGCGGGCCGCCGGCCGGGCCAACCTTCACCGTTCGCAGCTCGGTGGATTGGAGCGGCACCGGTGCCGGGGCAAACTTGTCGTAGTACGCCTTGTCGATCGCGATCTCCCTGGTGCACAGAGCGATCGCCACGTAGCGATCGAGCGGATGCGCCACCGGGACGAGCGTGGGATCAGGTCGCGGATCGCTGAACTTCTCGTCCTTGCGGAGCGTCGCGACGTACGGGAGCACGCGCGGGACGGACTCCCAGAGCCGTCGTACCAGCGCGTTTGTCAGGTCCCAGCCGACGCTGTCGATCACGTCGCGCTCCTCCTTGTCGGGGGCGCTGAACGCGGCTCCCTTGCTCACGATCGCGTCGAGCTTCTCGGGCAACAGGATCGCCTTCAGGAGCGGCGAAATCTCGATACTGCTCGCCTCGAGCGCGTCGACCAGCATCGCCGAGAACAGGTGCGTCGGCGTCATCGACGCATACGACGGCGACGACGGGATGATGTATGCGCCCAGCTTGATCGCGGTGAGAAGTCCCGTCTTCTCGAGATTCAGCACGATGTTATCGAGCAGCTGCGGATGAGCATCGACGAACGCGTTGCCGGTCGGAGCGTCGGCCTTCTTGAACGATACGCCGTGCGCGACCGCGTGGACCTCCAGACTTTCCACTCCGCGCGCTGCCTCGGCCTCGATGCGCTCTGCATCTGCTTCGGCTGGCGCGGTCCCGTCGGTGCGACGAGCCTGGAGTACATGCGCGACCTCGTGGGCGACGAGGGGAAGCCGCGGATTCGGATCGGCGAACGCGACCGCGTCTCGATCGGCGGCGGCGACCGCGCCGAACGCAGCGAGTGACTCGGCGGCCCCGAGGTACGCCGTGACCGACGCGAGCTCCTGGCGAAATCGTTGCTCGAGCTCCTCGCGAAACGGGAGCGCGCGCGTACGGCGCTCCGCCGGGACCATCATGCTCTCGACGCGCTCGGGCCGCGTCTTCCCCGTGACCTTCCCGCCCACCGCCATCGCTTACATCCCGGCGAGTGCCGCGCCTAGCTCGGCTGCTGAAAGCCTGGCCTCGGGTTGCGCTGCGAGCCCGCGCAGGAGGAGATGACCGAGTGCGCCCGGGACTGCAGGGACGCGCCCGCTCGCGACCGCAGCGATCGACGCATCGAACGTCGGACCGGCGAACGGGTGCTCACCCGTGAGGAGGAACGTGCCGAGTGCGCACAGCGCGAACACGTCGGCGGCGCTCTCGGCCTCGCGATTCGGATCGCGCCACACCTCCATCGGGAGATAGACCTGATCGAGGCACAGGCCTCCGCGCGCCGGCGGCATCCCGAGCAGGAACCGCATCGCGCGCGGCGCGAGACCGGTGAACGTCACGCGATCGCCGTCGCGGCGACAGTACGCGAGCGCCGGATGGATGCCGTAGAGCGTGGTGCTGAAGTCGTCTGCCGCGACGACGGTCTTCGCGATGTCCGCGAGCACGCGCACGACATCCGGCGGAGCGAGCGGTGCGAGCTCCGCGAGGGGCACGCCGTCGGGTCGCTCCTCGACGAGCACGTGTGCGATCTGCGACGGCGTCTTCGCCTCGACGACCGCGACCATCGCTGCGACACCGGGCAACTTGTAGAGAAGCTCGGCGCGAACCTCGAGGCGCGGCCGCCGCTGGCGTGGACCGCACGTGACGAGCACCGGCACCGGCAGGCTGACGACCGTGCTGCCGCGATAGATCGCGTTTGCCATCGCGCCTGCCACCTCGTCGTCGAGGCGCACGTCGCCGATCACGACCCCGGCTCCGAGCACATCATCGATCGATGGCGCGACGGCCGGATCGTCGCGATCCTCGACTTCGAATCGCGCGCCTGCGAGACAGGCACCATCGAAGGTGCCGGGCGCGAACGTCGCCTCCTGGAGATCGATGCCGGCGAGGTCTGCGGCCGTGAACGTGCAGCCACGAAACGTTGCACGCCGTGCGGCGACGTTGCAGAGCCGCGCCCCGGTGAAGTCACAGCGCTCGAATGTCGAGGCTTGAAAGTCTGCCTCGGTGAGGTCCGCGCCGCGGAACGACGTGTCCGTGACCGTGCTGGCCTGAAACCAGCTGCGCCGCAGAATCGCTCGATCGAACGTCGACGACGCGATCGTGCACCAGAAGAACTCCATCTTCGTCAGATCCGCGCCCACCTGCTGGAGACCGCTCGCGACGAGGTTCTGGTTTTCTGCCACGAGAGTCGTCATGTCAGCCCCGAGCATGCGATGTCGAAGGGTGAGCGGGAAGCCATGGCGCCAGTTCCCGCTGCCAGGCGGCGAACTCGTTGCCGCGGCCGAGGCGACCGGACCGCTGCATCTCGCGCCAGATCGCGATGATCGCATGGCGCATCGCGAGTGGCACTCGCTCGGCGGCTGCCAGCACCGTCGCGGTCGCGACCGCATTGCGGATATCGCCACCGGTCAGCGAAAACACGGCGAGGCGCGGCACGTCGACGGCGTCCCTCTCGTGCGGAAGCATGAGCTCCCACAGCGCCGCGCGCTCTCGCGCGTCGGGAAGCGGAAACTCGACGATGATCGGAATGCGTCGCATGAACGCTTCGTCGAAGTTCCGCTGCAGATTCGTCGCGAGGATCACGATGCCGGGATGGCTCTCGAGCCGCTGCAGCAAGAACCCGCTCTCGACATTCGCGAATCGATCGTGCGCCGTTCGGACCTCGGTTCGTTTCGCGAACAAGGCGTCGGCCTCGTCGAAGAACAGGATCAGGTTGGCGGCCTCTGCTTCGTCGAACAGGCGGTCGAGGTTCTTCTCGGTCTCCCCGATGTACTTGTCGACCACCGTGGC
>JAEWJO010000255.1 GCA_023386455.1 Pseudomonadota bacterium
AACGGCAATAGCGCGCACGGCAACGGCAACGCATCGAACCCGCCGGCCCATGGCGACCGCAACGGCCCGTCGAACCCACCGGCTCACGGCGATCGCAACGGCTCGGGCAACGCGCACGACGGCGACGGCGGCGATCACACGCAGAACGCGCACGACAACACCAACACGAACGCGCACGGCGACCACACGAACACGCCCGAGAACGACGGCCGTCCGCGCACGCCCCCGTCGCAGAGCGATCCGTCGACGCGCACGCCCGAGCAGCGCCGGCAGATGCTCACCGAGGATCGCAACACCGCGACCGCGGATGCGTTCTCGACCCAGCAGCTTCCGCGCGACTGGGAGGCGCAGCGTCCGATCCTGCGCGAGCACTCGAACTGGGCGCCGGAGCGCCAGGCGTTCCACCGCGAGGCGCTGCAGCGCGCGCTTGCTGATGCGCAGGCGTTCGCCGACCGCATGCACGCCGCGAACCCCGACAGCGAGCCGACGATCTACGCGATGCGCGGCAACACCGCCGCCGGCAAGACGCGCTCGATCAAGGGTGGCGGCGCGCCGGAGCTGAGCGACGCGGTCCACGCGACGGAGAGCACGCGCCACCGCGCGAACAACCCCGACAACTTCAAGCAGGAGATCTACCGGCACGACAGCGACCTCGGGCTGACGTCGACGCAAGCTCACATGGAGTCGTCGATCATGTCCGACTGGCACCACCAGCAGTCGCTCGAGCAGGTGCACCGCGAGGATGGCAGCGCCGGCGACATGCTCGTCGACAAGCGCCTGGCGTGGGCCGACGACGTGGCGAACCTGCAGGCCGACGCGGCGCGCACCGGCCGCCGGTTCGCGATGCTCGACGTCGATGCCGACCTGTCGACGTCGCTCGCTGGCGTCCTCGATCGCACGCCGGGCGGTGCCGACCCGATTCCGCCGTTCGACGTCATCAGGAGCGGGTTCGAGCAGATCCGGATTCAGCGGCAGACTGTCGTCGAGCAGATCGCGCGAGACCCGAACTCGTCGTACCGGCTGTTCGCGACGAACCCGGACGGGAGCAAGGTCCTGGTCGCAGAGATCCGGCCGATGGGGCGCGGCGAGCAGGTGCCCGCCAACCCGATGGATCGCCTGATCCTGCACGACGAGGCGCGCTACGAGGCGCTGACCCCGAGCGAGCGGGTCGCCAAGGGCGATGCCGTCCGTACGGGCGACCAGCGCATCACGCCGGAGCTGATCGACCAGATCTGCCAGCCGCTCGGCAAGTACGGCAGGGATCTGCGTCGCAAGCTCGAGCGCCATCAGGGCCAGACCTGGCGGGAGGCCGTCGACAGCTGGTCGAAGGCCCGGCCCGACGAGCCAGAGCCGCGACACGGCCATGGCGATGGCTCCTCGAGCCAGTCCTAGTAGAGTTCGGCTATGGGACGGCTCGAAGATCACATCGCCCGCGTGAAGGCCGACAACGCGGCCGCACTCGCCGAGGCCGAGAAGGAAGCCATCGCGAGCGGCAAGGAGCCGTTCTCGATCGAGCCGCTCCGCGCGATCTACAGCGACGAGACGATCGCCGCGCGGGCGGAGTCGCTGCGCTCCATGTACTACGTGAGCAACGCCGAGATGCGGACGATGGCCGAGCTCGTCGAGTTGCTGAAGCTCATGGAGACCTACCAGTAGCGAGTCGATCTCCGTACCCCGGACGGGTGCAGTAGACTGCGCGCCAGTTCCAGGCTAGGAGCGGTACGAGTGAGCAAGTTCTACGCAGTCCACGATCGGCCGATTGCAGTCGTCGAGACCCCGACGGGCAGCACCGAGTGCCTCGTGTTCGATTTCGTCAGCGGCAACCTGATCCCGGACCGCAGCTACATGTCCGAGCTCTCTCCGGACTCCGGGCGCGAGGTCGACGAGCTGACGCAGCAGGAGTTCACCCGGCTCGTCGCCGAGAAGCGCGCCGACGTGCTGCACATCTGGGCCGAGCGCCTGTGTCGCGCGGCGTCGGGCGCTGCCGAGGATCTGCTGACCGCGATCGGCGCGGCGATGAAGCCGCCGCCGCTCGGCGCGACCGAGACGCGTGTCCGCGGTGGCGAGGTCGGGCTCGCGAACATCGAGCTCGAGCTGCCGCCGAACACGCTGATCAAGGGCGACCTCGACGAGATGTTCGGCGAGTCGGGCAAGCTCCCGCGCACCGGCCCCGGCGCACCGCACATCCTGTCGTACGGCGTCGACATGGCCGGCCAGCCGAACCGATGCACCGTGTTCGCGAGCTTCGCGCAGTCACCCGAGGCGACGACGAGTGCGAAGAGCGTGATGCTGCGCCTCGATCGCGCGCGCTAGGCCGGCAAGCCGGCACGAGGTGGGTCCCGGAGCGCTTCGCGCTTGACCCTCCTAGTTCCGCGCGAGCATCACGGCGGTCTGCGAGAACGCCGACGACGTCCAGAACTGGCCGAGCGCGTCGAGCTTCTCGGCGAGCGTGCCGTCGCGCTCGACCGCGGCGAGCTGGTAGGCGAGCTTGGCCTGGACCGGAATCGCACCGGTCGCGATCTTCGCGGCGCGCGCATTCGCCCGCGCGTTGCGCTCGGCGGCCGCGAGCATCGTCGCGAACGCCTTGGCGTGGGCGATGCCGGTGACCTGGCCGTCCTCGCCGAGCGTCACGCCGAGCGAGTCGTACTTCGCGACGAGCTCGGCGGAGTGAAAGTAGGCGAGCTCGCTGCCGGCGAGCGACAGGAGGCCCCACGCGAGCGACGACTCGCCCCACTTCTCGCGCAGGTCCTTCATCATGCCGTCGGCCGAGCCGAGCTTCGTCGCCATCATCGCGACGAGATAGTCGGGCTCGCCGATCGCGATCCGCTGCCGCGCCTCGTCCTCGCTGATCTTCGCGCTCGTGGCGAACGGCCGGACGAGCAGGGTGTCGACGTGGTCGAGGCCGGCCGCACCTGCCGACGAGAACGAGGTCGCCATGCGGCGCACGTTCGGGATCGAGCACGTGTAGTCGAAGTCGGCCGGTGCCGCGAACTCGAGCTGCTCGGTCGCGAGCGTCGTCTCGGCGACCGTCTTCTTCACGTAGAGCACGCTCGGCGCGACCCTCGCGATCAGCGCCTCGGTGGTCTGCGACGAGCCGAGCTGTGCGACCGGCGTGCCGGCGAGCGACTTCACGTACGCGCTCGTCTCCGCGACCGATCGCGATGCGAACACCTCGAATGCCCAGCCCCGCAGCGCCGAGCGAAACGCGGCCATCATCTGCAGGTGGCCGCCGATCGTCGGCGGCTTCAACGCGCCGAGCTTCTGGAACACCGCGGTCGTCGCGGCGTCGAGCTTGCCGAGCTCGGTCAGCGTCGCGACCGCGTCGTCGAGCTTGTTCGCGCGGACCTTCGACAGCACGTCGTAGATCTGGTTCGCGCTCGACGCGTACGCCCACGCCGCGAGCATGCGCGCGTACGCCGCGGCGACGAGTCCCTTTCCGTGCAGCGCCTCGGCGGCCTCGGCGTAGTCCTTCGACGTGTCGCGCAGGTACACGAGCACGGGCGCGAGCCGTCCCGCGCTCTCGAGCTGGAGGATCGCGGCCCACTCGGACGCGACCTTCTGTTGCCACGCGGTGTACTTCGCGCTGATCGCGACCTTCGTCGGCGCGTCGAGCTCCATCTCGGTCGCGGCGACCGGCACCGGTGCCGGCAGGGTCTTGCCGGTCAGGAGCGTGTACGCCGCGTGGACGTCGGCGATCTCGATCGCCTCGGCCCCGTGCTGCTTCGCGAGCGCGACGAGATCGACGGCCTCGCCGGTCTTGACCGACGTCGCCATGCGCATGGCGATCGGATAGCCGATCCGCTTCTTGCCGGCCGCAAGTGCCGCGGCGAGCTTCTCGGGAAGGCCGTCGACCGGACCGATCGTTCCGTCGGGATTGACCGCGCCGGCGAGGGTTGCCGTCGGGTCGATCGGCGCGCCGGTCAGCGCGGCGAGAAAGCCGGCGGCGACGAGCCCCGATGCCGACACGCCGTCGACGGGGCCGCCGCTCGTCGCGGAGAACGTGACGGCGGTGAGGTCCTTGCCGAGCGTGGTCGCGGCGACGAACGCCGAGGTCCACGTGCCGGCGGCCGCCTGCGAGCCCGCGCTGGCGACCTGCACCGAGCTGTCCGCGTTCGGCCCGGTCGCGAGCGTCACGGCTGACATGCCGGCGCCGAGATCAGCCGGCGCATCGCCGCGCTTCACGAACATCGCGTCGACGGTCGCCGCGCCGGCGCCGGCCGCGAGCGGGATGATCGTCGAGCCATTCTTGTCGTCGGTGCCGAGGATCACCGCCTGGCTCGGCAGCTTCGCGTCGGCCTTGATGCCGAGGGGACCGTACGTCTTCACCTCGAACGGCGAGACGGGCCTCGGCGCGGTCGCGCGCGCGCCTCCGCACGACGCGAGCGCGGCCATGATCAGCGGGGCGGCGATTCCGCCGACGAGCTTCCGCATGCGGCGAGGATATCACCGCGCGCGAGGATGCTTGCGCGCCTGCTCGAGCACGCGTGCGCGAGAGACCTGCGTGTAGATCTGCGTCGTCGAGATGTCCGCGTGTCCGAGCATCGCTTGCACCGCGCGCAGGTCCGCACCGCGCTCGACGAGGTGGGTCGCGAACGAGTGGCGCAGCTTGTGCGGCGAGATGTCGCCGCTGGGCAGCCGGACGCCTGCGCGTTTCGCGTAGCCGCGAAGCAGCTTCCAGAACCCCTGGCGCGTCATCGGCCGGCCGCGCTCGGTCAGAAACAGCGCCCGCTCGGCGGGGTCGCGGACGAACCGCGCTCGATCCTCCTCGAGGTAGCGCGCGACCTTGTCCCGCGCCGCGCTGCCGACGGGCACGAGCCGCGTCTTGCTGCCCTTGCCGGTCACCCGGACAAAGCCGTGATTGAGATTGATATCCGCGAGCGCGAGCTTCACCAGCTCGGACACGCGCAACCCGGACGCGTACGCGAGCTCGATCATCGCCGCGTCTCGCCGCCCGCGCGGGGTGTCCGCCGGCTGCGCGATCAGCTTCGTGACCGCCTCCTCGCCCATGACGCCCGGCAGCCGGCGCGCCGTCCGCGGCGCATCGATCAGTGCCGTCGGATCCGCCTCGAGCCAGCGCTCGCCGACGAGGTGCCGGAACAGCCCGCGGATCGCGACCAGGGCGCGCGCCCTCGACCGTGCCGCCAGCTTCGCCTCGGCGAGCGTCAGCAGATAGTCGGTGAGGTCGGCCGGCGTGACGTCGTCGACATCCTCGCGCCCGCGGTCCCCGAGAAATTGTCCGAGGCGGGCCAGGTCGCGGCCGTAGCCGTCCAGCGTGTGAACGGCCAGTCCGCGCTCGACCTTGCAGTGGTCGAGGTACAGGTCGATGGCCTCGTCGATCCGGAGCCGGCGTGCCATCCGGCGATTGGACGGCGGTTTCTATCGGCCGCGCAATATTTTGCACGCTTGCAGTGGCGCCCCCGGGCGGCCATAGTCCACCTTCGAGCGCCACGGATGGAGCTGACGCCTGACAAGATTCGCTGGGTCGTTATCAGCGTGTTCGTGCTGGTCGGCTCGGTCTCGTTCCACGAGTTTGGCCACGCGTTCGTGGCGTACAAGCTCGGCGACGACACGCCCAAGCGCCAGGGCCGCGTCACGCTGAACCCGCTCTCCCACGCCGACCCGATCGGGACGCTCCTCCTGCCGCTCATCGGCGGGTTCGTCGCCGCCGCGGGCGGAGGCATCGGCGGCTTTGGCTGGGGCCGCCCGGTCCAGTGGCAGCCGTCGCGCATCAACCGCAAGTGGCGCATGGCGACCGCCAAGATCCTCGTCGCGGTCGCTGGACCGTCGATGAACGTGCTGCTCGCCGTGCTCCTCGCCGGCATCCACACGATCCTCGTCCAGCAGGGCGTGATCTCGCTGTTCGGCGACGCGAGCCAGATCTTCATCTTCGCGGTCGGCACGAACTTCATCCTGTTCTTCTTCAACCTCGTGCCGGCGCCGCCGCTCGACGGCGGACACGTCGCCGAGGGCTTCATGCCGTACAAGTACCGGTCCGGCTGGGAGTCCTACGCGCGCTTCGGCCCGTTCGTGGTCCTGGCGATCGTCGCCATCTCACCACTCGCGAAGATCTTCACGATCCCGGCGACGTTCTGTACCCGTCACCTGTACGGCTTGATGGGCCTCTTCAGCTGAGCAGCATGGAAACTGGCTATCAAGTAGAGCTCGACGTCTTCGAGGGTCCGCTCGATCTGCTCCTTCACCTCGTGAAGAAGCACGAGCTGTCGATCCTCGACATCCCGATCTCGTTCGTCACCGAGAAGTACCTCGAGTACCTCGACGCGATGGCCGGCCTCGACATCGACGTCGCGGGCGAATACCTGCTGATGGCGGCGACGCTCTGCCACATCAAGTCGCGCGAGCTGCTGCCGTCGCCCGAGCCGCTCGAGGACGAGGGCGATGCCGCGCTCGCCGGCGAGGAGATCGAGGTCGACCCGCGCGCCGATCTCATCCGCCGCCTGCTCGAGTACCAGAAGTACAAGGAAGCCGCCGAGCAGCTCGGCCAGCGCCCGGTCGTCGGCCGCAACGTGTGGGGCCGCGGGACGTCGACCGAGGACGCGGTTGCCGAGGGCATCGACGCCGACGCGATCGCACCGCTCGCACCGTTCCCCGTTCACAAGCTGATCGAGGCGTTCGATCGCGTGATGCGATCGGCCAAGGTCAAGGTCACGCACAACGTCACGATCGATCGCCTGAGCGTCAGCCAGAAGATCGCCGAGCTCACAGACCGCCTCGAGGCCGAGGGCCGGTTCGCGTTCACCTCGATGTTCTCGTTCCTCCGCGATGGCGTCGCCCGCGCGGCCGAGGAGATCAAGCACGAGGCCGTCGTGACGTTCCTCGCGCTCCTCGAGATGGCCAAGCTGCGCCTGATCGCGCTCGCCCAGCACGAGGACGAGGAGATCTTCATCTCGCGCGCCGCCGACGACCTGCGCGCCCGCGTCGAGCAGACGGTCGCGCGCAGCGACGATTATCGCTAGATATTCGCAGACTTGGGTTCGCTGTCAGGCCGCCGTGGTAACTGCCTGTCTGAAGTGAGCCGAAAGCGCGGAAAGAACAAGCGAGTCGAGCAAGCTGTCCCCGAGGAAGTCCTCGCGGAGGGCAGTGGCCCGAACGAAGTGGTCGATGCCGATGCGCAGGCGCTCGCCGACGCGGCCTCCGCTGCCTTTGGCCCGCCGGCCGACGTCGAGGTGAAGACGACCGGCAAGGGCCGGAAGTCCAAGGCGGCTGCGCGCACGCAGGCGGCCGAAACCGGCGATGCCTCGGCCCTGGCGCCCGAGGACGACGCCACGTCCGCGAGCGAAGACGACTCTCCAGCCCATGTCGAGGCTGCGAGCGAGGACGACGCGTCCGGCGAGGACGCCGAGCGCGATGCCGCGCCGAGCGCGAAGCCGGGCAAGCAGGGCAAGGCCGCCCGGCAGAAGGCTGCGAAGGCCAAGGCGACGAAGGCAAAGCCAGCCGGCGCCGACGAAGCAGATGAAGCGCGTACGCCGGGCGATCCGGACGATGATGCCGATATGGGCGGCGCCGACGACGAGCCGACCGACGCCGCGATCGAGGCGGCGGCCGGCGAGGCCGAGACCGAGGACGCGTCGATCGAGGCGGCTGCCGACGACGGCGATGACGCCGAAGCCCTCGAGGCCTCGGATGACTCCGACGATCCCGAGCGCGAGGCCGCCACCGAGCGCGCCGAGCTCGATGCCGAGGCGGGTGCCGCCGACGCAGCCATCGGCGAGCAGAACCTCGAGGACGCGGTCATGCGCGCCGAGGCCGAGAACGAGCTCGGTGCCCCCGAGGCAGAGGGCCTCGAGGGCGAAGAGGGCGGTGTGTCGCTGCCGACGACCGCCGCGACGATGGACGCGCCGCAGCTCAAGAAGCTCGTCGAGGCCCTCGTGTTCGCCGCCGACAAGCCGGTCACGCTGCAGCGCCTCCGTCAGCTGACGCGCGTCGGCGACATCGCGCGCCTCGAGCAAGCGCTCACCGAGCTCGCTGCCGACTACGCCGATCGTGGCGTCGCGCTGCAGGTCGTGTCCGGCGGCTACCAGTTCCGCACCAACACCCAGTTCTCCGTCTGGGTGCAGCAGCTGATCGCGGGCCGTCCCGTGCGCCTCTCTCGCGCGCAGCTCGAGACGCTCGCGATCATCGCGTACCGCCAGCCGATCACGCGGCCCGAGATGGACGAGATCCGCGGCGTCGACTCGTCGGCGACCCTGCGCCTGCTCCTCGATCGCCAGCTGATCCGGATCCTCGGCAAGAAGGAGGACGTCGGCCGCCCCATGCTCTACGGGACGACGAAGGAGTTCCTCGACTTCTTCAGCCTGAACGATCTGCGCGAGCTGCCGACGCTGCGCGAGTACAGCGAGCTGACCGCCGAGAGCCGCAAGGTCATCAGCGACAAGCTCGGTGATGCCGACGCCGACGGCGAGCTCGACGAGAACGGCGACGCAATCCCCGGTGAGGGCATCGAGGCCGCCGAGGAGGCCGCGGCGGAAGCGGCCGAGGCCGTTGCCGCCGTCGCCTCGGTCGAGGGCCTCGAGACGATCGTCGAGACCATCGAAGCGTCGGAGACGAGCGACGTCGAGGGCTCGGAGCTCGATGCGTCGACCGCCGAAGGCTCGGATCTCGATGCGTCGACCGGCGAGGGCTCGGATGTCGATGCGTCGACCGGCGAAGGCTCGGATGTCGACGGTCCGTCGGGCTCCGATGCGGCGACGGATGACTCGATGTCGGCGTCCGCGTCGATGCCGGACGACACCACGCCGTCGCCGGAGGCCTCGGACGAGGCAGACGCGTCGTCGTCGAGCGCGGAGGCGGAGGCCTCCGAGGATCTCGAGTCGATGGGCTACAGCAGCGACGACGACACGACGAGCGCACTCGCGGAGGTCGTCGCCCTGGAGCAGTCGGTCGCCGAGGAAGAGGCGGCCGAGGCCGCGGCACTCGAGGAGATGGTCGAGGAGGCCGCTGCCGAGGAAGCTGTCGCCGAGGAGGTCGTCCTCGATGCCGATGCCGCCGAGGTCGCCACCGAGACGGCGCTCGACGCAGCGGAGACCGAGGCGCGGGCATTCGATGCTCCGGCCGATCGCGATGTCGACAGCGCCGATTCGCACACGACGTCGGATCCTTCGGCCGAGTCGTCGGACGCGTCGTCTTCGGAGGATGTCGAGGCGTCGGACGAGGCGTTTGCCGCGTCGGGGCCGGACGATGCCGAGGCGTCGGACGTTGCCGCGGCCGGTTCGGACGACGGCGAGGCGTTGGACGCGTCGCTTGCCGCGTCTGCCTCTGACGCAGCCGTCGAGGCGTCGGATGCTGTCGAATCGTCGGGCGAGTCGCTCGCCGCATCGGGTTCGGACGATGCCGTCGAAGCGTCGGATGCTGTCGAGTCGTCGGATGAGGCGCTTGCCGCGTCCGGTTCGGACGCTGCCGTCGAGGCGGGCGAGTCGCTTGCCGCGACGGGTCCGGAC